>DATIFO010000149.1:0-2884 GCA_035455275.1 Methylomirabilis sp. (SeqCode)
AGCAGCTCGACCACGCCCACCAGCAGAACGAGCGGCTGGTGGCGGCCCTGGCCACCGCCAAGGAGCAGCTGGCGGCGCTCCGGGCCGAGGTGGACAAGCTCGCCGCCCCCCCGAACAGCTACGGGACCTTCCTCCAGGCCCACCCCGAGGGGACGGCGGACATCTGGACGGCCGGGCGCAAGCTCAAGGTGAGCCTGGCCCCCGGGGTGGCGGCCGAGGCCCTGCAGCGGGGCCAGGAGGTCCTCCTGAACGAGGCGCTCAACGTGGTGGCCGCGGCCGGCACCGAGCCGGCCGGCGAGGTCGTGCGCCTCAAGGACCGCCTGGATGCGGCCCGGGCGGTGGTGAGCCTCCGGGCGGATGAGGAGCGGGTGGTGGAGCTGGCCGCCCCCCTGGTGCCCGCCCCCCTCCAGGTGGGGGATCTGCTCCGGGTGGATCCCAGGGCCAACCTGGCCCTGGAGCGGCTCCCCAAGGCCGAGGTGGAGGACCTGGTCCTAGAGGAGGTCCCCCACATCACCTACGCGGATATCGGGGGCTTAGCCGCCCAGATCGAGCAGATCCGGGACGCCATCGAGCTCCCCGTCCTGTACGCCGAGCACTTCGCGGCCCACAAGCTCTCCCCCCCCAAGGGGGTGCTCCTGTACGGCCCCCCCGGCTGCGGCAAGACCCTGATCGCCAAGGCCGTGGCCAACGCCTTGGCCCAGCAGCTGGCGGAGCAGACCGGGACCCCCCGCTCCGCCTACTTCCTGAACGTCAAGGGCCCCGAGCTCTTGAACAAGTACGTGGGGGAGACGGAGCGGAAGATCCGGGAGATCTTCGCCCGGGCCAAGGAGAAGGCGTCGGCCGGGGCCCCCGTGGTCGTCTTCTTCGACGAGATGGACTCCCTGTTCCGCACGCGGGGCTCGGGGATCTCCTCGGACGTGGAGAGTACCATCGTCCCCCAGTTCCTGGCGGAGCTGGACGGGGTGGAGGGCCTCCGGAACGTCATCGTCATCGGGGCGAGCAACCGGCAGGACCTGATCGACCCGGCCGTGCTCCGCCCCGGCCGCTTCGACGTGAAGATCCGGATCGAGCGCCCGGGCCGAGAGGCCGCCCGGGAGATCTTCGGCAAGTACTGCACGGCCGACCTCCCCTGGGCGGCGGCCGAGGACCCCGCGGGGGCCATCGAGGCGGCCGTGGCCGAGATGTTCGCCGCGGATGAGGCCCACCGCTTCCTGGAGGTCACCTACGCCTCCGGGGAGAAGGAGACCCTGTACTTCAAGGACTTCGTGTCGGGCGCCCTCATCGAGAGCGTGTGCACCCGGGCCAAGAAGACGGCCGTCAAGCGTCTCATCGCCACCGGGGTCAAGGGCCTGACCGCCGCGGACCTGGTGGAGGCGGTCAAGACCGAGTTCCGCGAGAACGAGGACCTCCCCAACACCACCAACCCCGACGACTGGGCCAAGATCGCGGGCCGCCGGAGCGAGCGGATCGTGCATGTCCGGCCGGTGTTCGACCGGGAAGGCAAGAAGCCGCGCAAGGTCGAAACCATCAGCACGGGTCATTACCTCTGATCACCTGTCCTGCCTCACCGATCCGCGTTCATCCCTTCGCCAGTTCTGGGGGCGATGGGGGCTCCGCCATCGCCGGTGGCGATCCAGCCTCTGGCCATCACCCGGAGCGGGTGTCGCTGCGGAGGGAATAGGGCCGCGGTCGGGGAGAGACACGAAAGGACGGACACATGGCCATCGACAAGATCATGGGTAGCGAGACGGAGCTGGGGATCACGGCCCGCGACCCCTCGGGCTTCGACCCCGTGGGGAGCTCCATCTTCCTCATCAACTCGCTGCCCGCGGTGCAGCCGCTCCGGACCATGTGGGACTACGCCGGCGAGAATCCGTTGCTGGATGCCCGCGGCTTCGAGGTCAGCGGCGAGCGGGAGCGGCCGAGCCAGCAGGACAACCGCGCCATCAACAAGGTGCTGCCCAATGGTGGTCGCCTGTACGTGGACGGCGCCCACCCCGAGTACTCCACGCCCGAGGTGACCAACGCCCGCGATCTGGTGATCTTCGAGAAGGCGGGGGAACGCCTCTTCGACCAGTGCCGAGCGGCAGCCAACGGCAAGCTCCCGCCACCCCAGCAGCTGCTCATCTACAAAAACAACAGCGACGGGAAAGGGAACAGCTACGGCTACCATGAGAACTACCTCATGGCCCGCAGTGTGCCGTTCGACCGGCTGGTGGAGGGCCTGACCCCCTTCCTGGTCTCGCGGATTGTCGTCTCCGGTGCCGGCAAGGTCGGGGCGGAGAATGGGACGGAGCCTTGCGATTACCAGATCTCCCAGCGGGCCGATTTCTTCGAGACCCTGATCGGCCTGGACACCATGGCCAAGCGCCCCATCATCAACACCCGCGACGAGCCCCACGCGGATGAGGAGAAGTACCGGCGGCTGCACGTCATCGTGGGCGACTCCAACATGTCGGAGATCACCACCTACCTCAAGGTGGGGACGACGGCCATCGTCCTCGCCATGGTGGAGGACGGCTTCATCCGCAAGGACCTCGCCCTGGAGGACCCCGTCCGGGCCATCAAGGAGATCTCCCACGACACCACCTGCCGCCGCAAGGTGCGCCTCAAGCGGGGGAAGGAGTTCTCCGCCATCGAGCTGCAGCGGGAGTACCTGGAGCTCGCCCTGGAGTACTACGCCACGGCCGAGGCCTCCCCCCAGGTGAGCGACCTCCTGGAGCGGTGGCAGGCCGTCCTGGAGCGGTTGAGCGAGGAGCCCATGCTCTGCGCCCGGGAGCTGGACTGGGTCATCAAGAAGGAACTCATCCACTCCTACATGGCGCGCAAGGGCATCGGCTTCGACGACCAGCGCATCAGCATGCTGGACCTGCAGTATCATGAC
>DATIFO010000150.1:0-2196 GCA_035455275.1 Methylomirabilis sp. (SeqCode)
GGACGACACCGCCTCCGGAGACTTCAAGGGCAGCCTGGCGCCGGATTACATCGCCATCGACAAGATCCAGAAGGGCGCCACCATGGGCATCGTCTTCCCCCCGGAGATGCTGGTCGTGCCCAGCCCCATGGCCATCTTCAAGGGGACCCCGAACCTGAAGGCGGCCCAGAAGTTCGTGGACTTCCTGCTCTCCATGGACGGCCAGAACCTGGTGGCGGGCGAGGGGACCCTGCCGGTCCGGGCGGACGTGAGCGTGGACACGAAGCACGGGCTCCCTCCGGCCGACGAGGCGGTGAAGCGCGCGATGAAGGTGGACTACCTGAAGGTGATGGACGAGAAGGAGAGCATCATCCAGAAGTTCCAGCAGATCATGCGCTAGCGCGGGCGGCGCGCTCTCGGTCGAGGGGGCGGTGGGGCGTGAGCAGCCTCACCGCCCCTTTTGAGTCCTGGCGCGCCCGGAGCCATCATGGCCGACGTGCGGTTGGAGAATCTGGCGGCGATCTTCGGCACCCATCGGGTCTTCGAGGGCTTCACGCTGACGATCCGGGATGGGGAGTGCTTCACGCTCCTCGGTCCGTCGGGGTGCGGGAAGACCGTGGTCCTGCGGATGATCGCCGGCTTCGAGCACCCCAGCGCGGGGGAGGTCTTCATCGGCGACCAGCTGGTCTCCAGCGCCGCCCGGAAGATCCAAGTCCCCACGGAATCCCGGAACATCGGGGTGGTCTTCCAGGACTACGCGGTGTGGCCCCACAAGACGGTCTTCGAGAACGTGGTCTATCCGCTGCAGATCCAGCGGGTCGCGGCGGCCGAGGGCAAGACCCGCGCCCTGGAGGCCATCGGGCAGGTGCATCTCGGCGGCCTGGAGGACCGCTACCCGTCGCAGCTCTCCGGGGGACAGCAGCAGCGCGTGGCCCTGGCCCGCGCCCTGGTCTCCCGCCCCAGGATCATGCTCCTGGATGAGCCGCTCACCAATCTGGACGCCAACCTGCGGGAGGAGATGCGATTCGAGATCAAGGACCTCCAGCGGCGGACGGGCGTCACGATCCTGTACGTCACCCACGACCAGGAGGTGGCGCTGGCCATCTCCGACCGGATCGGGGTCATGGGGAAGGACGGATCGCTGCGCCAGGTGGGGACGCCCCACGAGATCTACACCAACCCGGGTGACGGGGTCGTCTTCAACTTCCTGGGCGTGGCCAACTTCATCCCGGTGGAGCGCAGGAACGGCGCGATCCACATCCAGGGGAGCGCCCTGCCGCTCCAGGTCGAGATCCCCCCGGCGGCGCGGGACCGCATCGCCCGGGGCGAGGTGGTGGCGGCCTGCCGGCCCTTCGAGATCGACCTCACGCGCGAGGGTGGGGCGACGCGCGGCCTGGTTCGGCGGCGGGTCTTCCTGGGGCCCATCGTGACCTACTTCATCACGGTCGGGCAGATCGAGGTCCGGGTGCAGCAGGAGGCGGCGGAGGCCTTCCGGGACGGCCGGGCGCTTTTGGAGGGGGAGGAGTGCGGGCTCACCTTCCAGGCCTTGCGGTGGTTCGACACGGCCGGTGTCGGGAAGGAGGCCTGACCGTGACCGCCACCGATCGCCGGTTCGGCCTCGCGGAGCTCTTGCTCCTGTTCTCCGTCCTGGTCCTGGTGATCGTGGTCGCGGTGCCCATCCTCCTCATCATCTGGAACGCGATCATCGTGGACGGCGCGCTGAACGTCGCCGGCGTCCTCAAGGTGCTCGGCGAGCCCGACGTCTTCCAGGCGGTCGTGAACTCCCTGGTGATCGCCGGCGCGGTCACGGTGGTGAGCACCGTCCTGGGGGTCTTCTTCGCCTGGCTCGTCTCCCGGACGGACCTTCCGTTCAAGGAGACGATGAAGCTGCTCTTCCTGGTGCCCTTCATGCTCCCCTCCTTCATCGGGGCCATCGCCTGGAAGATGCTGCTGTCGCCCCGCTCCGGGCTGGTCAACAAGTGGTTCATGGGTCTCCTGGGCCTGGAGCAGCCCCTGTTCAACATCTACAGCCTGGGGGGGATCATCGCCGTCGAGAGCATGTACCTCTTCCCCTTCGTCTTCATCCAGGTCTCCGGGGCCCTGGAGCGGATGGACCCCACGCTGGAGGAGTCGGCGCGGATCTCGGGGGCGGGCCTGCTCACCATCACCCGCCGGATCACGCTGCCCCTGATGCTCCCCAGCATCGCCGCCGGGGCG
>DATIFO010000151.1:0-55836 GCA_035455275.1 Methylomirabilis sp. (SeqCode)
TGTTCGTCGTCGCGACGCTGGTCTTCGTGCTCATGCACCTGACGCCCGGCGATCCGGTGAGCGCCATGCTCGGGATGGACGCGAACCCTGCGGACATCGAGCGGATGCGCGTCCACCTCGGCCTCAACCGGCCGCTCTCCGTGCAGTTCGTGCACTGGATCGGCCGGGTCGTCCGGGGGGATTTCGGCGAGTCGATCTTCCTCCAGGTCCCGGTCTTGGCGGCGGTGTCCGAGCGGCTCGAGCCGACCCTCCTGCTGACCCTCCTGGCCATCGGCTTGGCGGTCGGCCTCGGCATCCCGGCGGGCGTGATCTCCGCAACCCGATTCGGCACCTTCTCGGATCAGTGCTTCATGGTGGTGGCCCTCCTGGGCGTGTCCATGCCGGAGTTCTGGCTGGGGCTCAACCTGATCTTCCTCGTCGCCGTCAAGCTCGGCTGGCTTCCGGTGGCCGGCTACGTGCCCCTGGGGGGCGACTGGCTGGCCACGCTGCGGTACCTGGTCCTGCCGGCGTTCTGCCTGGGCTTCGTGCAATCCACGCTCATCGCCCGCATGACGCGCGCCGTGATGCTGGATGTCCTGTCCCAGGACTACATCCGCACGGGGCACGCCAAAGGCCTGGGGGTGGGCCGGGTCGTGTACAAGCACGCGCTGAAGAACGCACTCATCCCGACCCTGACCATCATCGGGATCACCTTCGCCATCCTGATGGGCGGGGCGATCGTCATCGAGACCGTGTTCAACATCCCCGGCGTCGGCCGGCTGCTGGTCCAGTCGGTTCTCCGGCGCGATTACCCCGTCATCCAGGGGGTCGTGCTCCTCATCGCCGGGTTCTACGTGCTGATCAACCTCCTGGTGGACGTCGCGTACGCGTACCTGGATCCGCGAATCAAGTACGTGTAGGCGGGAGTCGGGTAACTGGCATGCGCGCCGAGAAGGCCTCCACGGACACGGCCAGGGACCAGGCGCCGTGGGCCCAGACTCTCCGGCTCCTCGGCCGCAGACGCATCGTCGTTGTGGGGCTGGCCCTCGTCGCGACGGCCTTCCTGGTGGCGCTGCTGGCCCCGCTGCTCACCCGCCACAACCCGCTGGATCTGGACATCGCCGCCCGCCTGCGGCCGCCCAGCCGCCTGAACCTCTTCGGGACCGACGGCTTCGGTCGTGACGTGTTCAGCCGAGTGGTCTACGGCGCCAGGCTCTCGATCCTGGTGGGCGCCATGTCGGTCTCCGTGGCCGCCATCGGCGGCGGCATCGTCGGGCTGCTGGCCGGCTTCTACCCCAAGCTGGACGGGGTCCTGATGCGCGTCATGGACGGCATCATGGCCTTCCCCAATATCGTCCTGGCGATCGCGCTCATGGCCTCCCTCGGGCCGAGCGTCCTCAACGTGATCGTCTCGCTGGGGTTCGTCTACATGCCGCGGGTCGCCCGGGTCGTGCGCAGCGGCGTGCTGGTCGTTCGGGAGAGCCTGCACGTGGAGGCGGCGCGGGCGCTGGGCGCGGGCGACGCCCGGATCCTCCGCCGCAACATCCTGCCCAACTGCCTCTCCCCGATCATCGTGCAGGCGACGTTCGTGTTCGCCTACGCCGTGCTGGGCGAGGCGGCGCTGAGCTTCCTCGGCGTCGGCGTGCCGCCGTACATCGCGAGCTGGGGGAACATCCTGAGCGAGGGGCGGCAGTTCATCACCCAGGCCCCGTGGATCACCATGTTCCCCGGCGCGGCGATCATGCTCACGGTGCTGGGTCTGAACGTGGTGGGCGACGGGCTGCGCGACGCCCTGGACCCCCGGATGCGCTACATCTACGGCCGCCTGTCCCGCAAGTCCTAGCCCAGCGTGTCACGCAGATGCCATCGTATGCGGCACCACCCGGGCCCGCTCCACTCCTGGCAGAGTCTCTTCCCCCTTCGCCGTCCAGTTGCGGGAGCGGGGGGACACCGTTGTTGCCGGCGGCCGAGGAGGAGGCTTTCACCTTCTGACGCGGCCGCCTCTCCGACCGACGCCAATGTCAGGAATCTTCATCAGCTACCGGCATGACGACAGCGCCGAGGCGGCTCGCGCCCTGTATCGCGAGCTCAGCCGACGATTCGGTGCAAGCAACGTCTTCATCGACGTCGAGACCATCGGCCCGGGGGAGAACTTCGCGGAGATCATCGACGAGAAGGTCGGTTTCTGCGACGCGTTGATCGCGGTGATCGGCAAGGGGTGGCTGAGTAGCGCCGACCCGGGAGGACGTCGCCGGCTGGATGATCCGCACGATTGGGTGCGTCTGGAAATCGCCTCCGCCATCAGCCGGGGCATCAAGGTATTTCCGGTGCTGGTCGGCGGCGCGACCTTGCCCGATCAGCGCGATCTGCCAGCCGCCATCTCGATGCTGCCCCAGGCGCAGGCCCTGGACCTCGGACCCGACCGCTTCGACCAGGGGCTGGCGCGCCTGGTCACGGCCCTGGAGGCCGTGAGCAAACGCGCCGGCAACGCCACCCTGTGGTTTTCCATGATTGTCAACCGCCACAAGGCGCTGGACCCGCTGGAGCTGCACAAACCGGAGGTCGTGTGGCGCGCGCTGCGATTCATGCTGTGCATGGTCCTGGTGGAGGCGATGATGCACCTGCCTGCGGCCACGGGGACCGGACGGTCGGACTCCAAGGTCTGGTACCTGCTCGCCTATGCGACGGCCGATTACATCCAGTACCTCGGTGCCGCCTTCATCCTGCACTTTACGCTGAGGGCCTTCGGGGGGAAGGCGCAGTTGCAGAGGTCGATGGCGGCGTTCGGTTTCCTGACAGCCTACATCCCGCTGATTGCGATTTCCCAGGTTCCGGTCTGGGGATTGGACGTCTCGATCTTGCAGGACGTCGCCAGCATCAGGTGGGGCCTGGATGAAGGTCTCGCCAGGCTGCAGGAGTTCACCGGCGGCCTCGGCCCATTCGGAATCCTCCGGATCCTCGTCGCCTTGCTTGCGGCCAGCGTCCTCTGGGGGCTGTTCCTGGCCGCCGTCTTCGAATCGTTTCGGACGCTGCATCGCCTGGGCAGGGGGATTGCGCTGGTCGCCTTCGGAGTCGGCCTGGTCGCAACCCTGATGTTCGTCCTTTTCATCGTGGCGCCGTATTTCGGGGCCGTGTATACACTATTCGCCAGTCGAACGACCTGACGCCCTCGCGTGCATGAATCGGAAGGAGGGGAGGTTGATTGCATCGCCCTCTTCGCCCTCCCGCCGACGCGCGCGGAAATTGGCAGGGTGTCAGGCGATTCCTGCCCTCTTGGACTTGACCCGTGCCGGCCCCCTGTCCGGACGGCTGAGGAAGGGGCTGTTCCCGATCCAGAACCTCCAGGGTTTCTCCGCCCACTCCTCCGCATAGTCGATCCCGATCCGCGGCCCGCAAGCGATGACGGACGAGGTCGGCCGCCCTTCCCGCTCTTCTATCCACACCTGGTCCCCCAGCAGATCGGCGCGGTCCAGCCTCCGATCGATCCCCAGCGCGATGCAGAGCCTGCCCGGCCCATTCGTCAGGGAGGCATCCGGTTTCGTCTGCCGGCGCTCGCGCATCACGTCGATTCCCTCCAGCGGCTGGATGGCGCGAATCAGCACGGCGTGGGGGATGTCTTCGAGATTGGTGACCACGTTGAACTGGTGGTACATGCCGTAGACGAAATAGACGTAGGCGGTACCGCCGATCCGGTACATCGTCTCCGTCCGAGCGGTTCGGCGCCCGCCGTAAGCATGGGAGGCCCGGTCCTCCGGGCCGCGATAGGCCTCGGTCTCGACAATGATTCCGGAGACGCGTCTCCCGCCGGGGGCGGGAACGACCAGCAGCTTGCCGAGCAACTGGCGCGCGACCGTCAGAACATTCGCTCGGGTGTAGAACTCGCGCGGAAGCATCCTGGTGTTCATTTGGGGTGGAGGAGAGGCGGCCCGGCCGGCGCCTGAATAGATACCGGTTCGGTACCCGCCTCCCGCAGGCCGTTCACCAGGGCGTGGGCCTGTCGGATCGGTTCCGGGATCCGGAATCGGGGCGAGCAAGCCAGGATTGTGGTGATGGCGGTCGCGAGGCTGATGCGGTGACCGACGGAGACGAACACGGGGGCCACATCGTCCCTGGTCCGGAGTGCGGCTCCGACCACCTCATCCCCATCCACCAGATGCGTCACAGCCCCACGCCTCCGGCCCGGCTCCTGGAAGCTGCCGACCAGGACCCTCTTGGCGCATCCGATGGTGGGCAGGTCCACCAGCAGACCGAAGTGGCAGGCAAAGCCGAACCGGCGGGGATGGGCGTAGCCGTGACCGTCGCAGAGCAGGCAGTCGGGTCGGGTCCGGAGTCGCTCCCACGCCTCCAGACCTGCGGGCGACTCGCGGAACGACAGGAGGCCCGGGACGTACGGGAACCGGGCGCGGGATCGCACGGCGGCCCGTTCGACCAGCTCGAATCCCGGGAGGCGGAGGATCACGACGCCGGCGAAGATCCAGGGGGATCGCCGATCGTAGGAGACATCCATGGCGGCGACGGTCCGGAACTGCCGCGGGCCGTCGTCCCCGGCGATGATCCGGTGGCGGAGACCCTGCTGGAGGCGCACGGCCTCCTGCGGCGTCATGTCCCAGGAGTGCAGGCGGGAGTGCTTCACGTCCAACGTTGAACGTTCAACGCTCATCCTGCGACGTTACTGCCTCCAGGTCGAGGCGGAGAATCCGCTGCGAGCCGGGGCCGGCTCGGTGAGCACCCGGCCGTGAATCACGGAGAAGTATCGGAATCGCGCGGGCAAGTGCGAGCCGACGGACCCGAGGAGAACCACGAGGAGCAGGAGCGGAACCCGATGGTCCCACCACACGCCGGCTGCGATCAGCACGGTCAGCTTCAATTCGACCAGAACCCCCTTCAGCAGGTAGATCCACCGGCACGAGCGGTACAGCTCCATGGCGATCAGCCCCGCCCCGCTGGCCATGGTGAGGTAGAGGAAGAGGATTAACCGGTGGGGCGCGACGTCAAAGGCGTGGCCCCCCAGCAGGAGGCTGGAGGTCATCAGGTGTGCGCTGCGGAGCGCGATGTTGATCCCCCGCTCGCAGGGAATGCGGCGCGGTGACTCCGGGAAGAGCAGGGTGAACAGCGTTGCCGTCATGCGCTCTTGCATCCAGATGGGATGATCCTCGCCGGAGTCACGCCTCCGGCCGCTCGACCATTCCGCTTTCCCCGTACTGCCGAACAGCCGAACAGCCGAACGCTCTTTCCCCCGTCCCCCTCGATCAGGCCCTGGGAAAATCCGGATGGGACTTGATCCGGCGGACCTGGGCCAGGTGCTTCGACTCGTGTGCGGCCTCCAGGGTCAACCACTGGTAGAAATCCAGCTCGCCGAGCTGAACGTGGCGGATCGTGACACTGGTCACCATCCGGCCATCCACCCGCCTGGCCACTTCCAGCAGACGCTCCCGGCTCCCCCTGAGGCTGGAGACAAGCTGCTCCAGGGAGCGCCCGGGTGAGGGACGGACGGAATCGGGGGCCGTGGCGGCCTGGTTGTAGGTGTCGAGGTCGATCCGGTGCGGCACGGCCTCGACGGCCTCCGCCTCTTGGATCAGGCCGCGACCGGCCGCCACCTGCAGGATCTTGGAGAGGGTCCGCGAGATACTCTGCTCCGCCAAGGACAGGTGATCCAGGATCTCCCCGATGGACCATTTGTCCGGCGCCGGCCGGAAGGCGACCTGCGTCTCGCTGAGAGCCTGGACTTGAGCGTAGAGGTCCTCGCGGGCCGACGCGGTCGCGGCCCAGATTTCTTTCAACACCGCCGACTTCCACTCCAGGATTCCGCCGGAAAGAAGCATGATCCCTCCGTGCGGCCGCCGCGGGGCTGCCGCGGCTGCCGCTGACCGATGTTATGACAGCCCAGGACGGACCCGCCGCCAGTAGACCGCCAGGACTCGATCCATCACGCGCGGAGCCAACGCGTTGAGGATCACCATGAGGCGCGCTGGCGGAAAGACCACGATCTCGGGGCGGGGCCGGCGGGCGCAGCGCACCAAGATCTGCGCCACCTGCTCCGCGGTGTAGGTCGGGCCGGCGGGATCGATCCTGAGCGGGGATCGGGAGGCCGCCACGGTGAAGAACTCGGTCCGGGTCGAGACCGGGTACACGACGCTCACGTGGATGCCCGCATCCGCCAGCTCCAATCGGAGCGACTCGGACAGGCCGACCTGGGCGAACTTCGTGGCGGAGTACACGCCGAGGCCGGGGGTCGCCCGCTTCCCCACGACCGACGAGACGTTGATGATGTGCCCGGAATGCTGCCGCCGCATGATCGGGACGGCGGCCTGGATCCCGTACAGCGTGCCCATGACGTTCACGTCGAAGAGGTGTCGGGCCTCCTGGACCGGCGTGGACTCGACGGGGCCGAAATAGCCGAGACCGGCGTTGTTGACCAGGATGTCCAATCGGCCGAAGGCCGCCACCGCCTCCTCGACGAGGCGTCGCACCTGGGCGGGATCGGTCACATCGGTCTGAACGGCGCGGGCCTCACCCCGGGCCGCACGGATCGCCCCCACGGCCTCCGTCAATCGATCCAAACGGCGAGCCCCCAGAACGACCCGCACCCCCTCCCGGGCGAGGGCCACGGCCGCGGCCCGGCCGATGCCGCTGGAGGCGCCGGTGATCACGGCCACCTGGTTCTTCAGGTCACGGGGCATGGGCATCCAGCCATCGGCCATCGGCGTCGGATGGCGAACCGGGCCGGCTCACAGCATGCGCGCGACAACATGATCACGGTCCATTTCCACCAGGGCGCCTCGTCCGCCCCGCCCGAGGGTGCAGTTCACCACGGTCGTGGTTCCGTGCTCCAGCACCCCAGGGGATTCGTGGCAGTGGCCGCAGAGCAGGACGCTGGGCTGCAACCGATGCAGGGCCTCCAGGTGGGACGGGAAGCCGATGTGGCGCCCCCCGCCCACATCATCCAGGATACCCTGGGGCGGCTCGTGGACGACCAGGAGATGGCATGCGCGGAGCCTCTCGGAGAGGCCGGCGACGATGACGCCCTGAATCTCGATCTCCGTTCCCACCAGGCTCTCGGCGTGCGTCCGCTGGATGCCCGACGCGAAGGCTTGCCAGACATCCAGGTTGCCAGGAATGGCGAGGACCCGACCCGGGATGCCCTCCAGCACCCGTTGGACCTCCCCGTCGTCCCCGTAGTTGGTGAGGTCGCCGGCCACGATGACGGCGTGCGGCGCGAGGCGGACGGCCTCCTCCCGGATGGCCTTGAGCGCCGCCGCTCGGCTGTGAATATCCGCGACCGCCAGGAACCGTGCGGCCATCCCTCGCCGACCTCCCCGGTTGGTGCAGCTTTCGCCCGGAAGAAACTCGGACGCAAACTCTTATTATCCGCAGATTACGCAGATTTCGCAGATTATCCCCAAGGGGTCTCCGAGATAGAATCTGCGTAATCTGCGAAATCTGCGGATTCTCCTGAGTCCCGCCGAGCTCGTCACGCGCCGAACTTGGCCAGGCGCTCCCCGTGCGCCATCATGAGCGGCATCAGCTCGGCCGCGCGGAGGTGGCCGAGGCTGCCGGTCCGGCACTCCTGCTCTGTGAACCGCTTGGCGCGATCTGGGCGGCACCACTTCGACCAGAGCAGCACCGGCACCGGATGCCAGCTATGGGCCTTGTATCCGGCCGGCGTGGAGTGGTCGCCCGTCACCACCAGGACGTCGGGCGCGAACGCCAGGAGGCGCGGGATCTCGCGATCCACTTCCTCGATGATGGTCACCTTCTTCTCGAAGTTGCCGTCCTCCCCGGTGCTGTCGGTCTTCTTCACGTGAATGAAGAAGAAGTCAAACTGGTCGCGGGCCGACTCCAGGCAGGCGAATTCATCGCTCACCGTGTCCCCGGTCTTCACCGCCTGCATGCCCACCAGTCTGGCCAGTCCCCGGTACATGGGATAGACCGCGATGACCGCCGCCTTGATGCCGTAGATCTCCGTGAGCTTGGGGAGACTCGGATGCTTGGAAAACCCACGGAGCAGGACCATGTTGGCCGGGTGCTCGGCCGCCAGGATCTTCCGCGCCTCGGCGACAAACCGGTTGGCGATCTCGGCCGCATGCGTGGCGCGGGGCAGCTCCGCGTGGACGGGGAGCGGCGGCTTTCCGGTTTCCTGCGGATCGGTCTCTGACAGGCCTTCCTCCAGCTCGTTGCCGCGGAACAGGACCACAAAGCGATGCTCGCGCACCGGGCGCACGATCAGCTCCACGCCCGGGATCCTGATCCGCTCCAGGAGCTGTGCCAGACGCGCGCAGACCTCCGTCGGGATGCGCCCGGCGCGCCGGTCCGTGATCAGCCCCTGGGCATCCACGCTGCAGAAGTTGCCCCGGGCGGCGAGGTCCCGGCCGGTCAGTTCCAGGTCGATGCCCACCGCCTCCAGGACGCCGCGTCCGATGCGGAAC
Organism: Methylomirabilis sp. (SeqCode); assembly: GCA_035455275.1. Lineage (GTDB taxonomy): Bacteria > Methylomirabilota > Methylomirabilia > Methylomirabilales > 2-02-FULL-66-22 > 2-02-FULL-66-22. Next base: position 8,406 of record DATIFO010000151.1, read on the forward strand.
TGGAGCGGGTCGTAGCCGAAGAGGCCCAGGTGGCCCGGGCCGCTGCCCGGCGTGATGCCGGGGGCCACGGGATCGGCCAGGCCCAGGCTCCCTGTATCCGCCAGGGCGTCCAGGTTGGGGGTGCGGGCCGCCTCCAGCTCCGTCTTGCGGTCGCTGGGTCGCGACAGGCCACCCAGACCGTCCATCACCAAGAGGACGATCTTGGACTGGGAGGGACGAGCCAAGGCCTTCAGGTCATCAAAGGACACCATGAGACATCCTCCCGAGATTCACGCGTCACGCCGTGAACAGTTCCCGGCATGATAGCAACCGGGACGGGGCCCCGTCCAGACGGACCGTGGTCTTCCCGAATTTGTTCGGATTTCCCTACTGCCCGCCACACCGTGAGGCAGGGTGGTGGAGCCGTCCGCGCCGGCTCGGCGCGGTGAGAAGGTTGTCCCGCTGAATCGGATCGCCGTCCCGTGCGAGGGCGGGCCAGGAGGGCAGCCAGGTGTCCGGGGCCAGGCGGACCCGCCCCTGACGGCGGCTCCTGTGAGGCCGATATTGACCGATGGATCGGGCGGGCGCTCACGCGTGGGAACAGAACTCGGCCACCTTGGGCTGGACCAGACGCAAGAAGTCCGCCGAGCTCATGCTCACCAGCTCATGGTGATTTCCCGCCTGGAAGGCGATCCGGGGCTGCCGGGTGAGCTCCTCGTCCACGTAGACCTCGATCCCGTAGAGGTTGCCGAAGGGTGGCATCGCGCCGGTGTCGCAGTCGGGAAACAGGCCCGCGAACTCGTGCTCGCGGGCGATGGCGATGTCGGGCGCCCCGATCATCTGCTCCAGTCGCTCCACTCCGACCTTGCACGCGGCGGGCAGAACGGTCATCAGGAACCCGGACCCCCGCTTGACCATCACCACCTTCGCCACGGTCTTGCCGGAGACGTGGCTGGCCGCGGCCACTCCCTGGCCGGTGTAGGCCTCGCGGTGAGGGGCCAGCTCGTACTTCACGCCGTGGGAATCCAGGTACTCTTCCAGCCGCTTCACCATGGCCATGGCGCACCTCCCCAGGCATATGCCTGGCCCACGTCCCTCCAGCGCTCAGGTCACCGCCTCGCCCTCCATGCCCGCCCAGGTCGAGCTTCTGTGACTGCCGGTTCACCCTGCTGGCCTTCCCGCCGACCCACCCCAAGGCGGGGATATCCTCCAAATGGGAATGTCGGACTCCACTGTATCAAGTTTTTGTCGCCAGTCAAGCGCCCTCCACGCATACGCAGGCCGGGCGGCGCGCCTCCCAGGACCGGAGCGGCTTCTGTGCGAACCCCCAGCTTGACTCCGGTTCCGGGCTCCATTGCTTGCGGGATTGAGCGGAGCGGCCTCATGCCTGGAGGTTCGGGGACGGAGGAGCCTCATCCCAGTCCGGCGTCGGGTCCACGTCCATGGCCATGATGATGGCGGGCTCGTCGGGGTCCTGGTAGTAGCCCTCGAACCGGCCGCGCTGCCGGAGGCCGAGGCGCTGGTAGAACCGGCGCGCCACCCGGTTCGAGGCCCGGACCCGCAGCCAGAGCAGGGGGACGCCCTTCCGCCGGCAGAGGTCGATGATCCAGCGCATGAGGGTTTCCCCTACCCCCCGGCGCCGATGCCCAGGGGCCACGGCGATGTTGATCACATCCATCTCCCCCCAGAGCGCGCTCACCTCGACCCCCGCGTAGCCCAGCAGGTCGCCGCTTCCGGGGTCCTCCGCGACCCACATCTCGCCCCGGGTGGGCTCCGCCCTGGCGAAGGCGGCGAGCAGCTCCCTGAAGCTCTGGAGGGGCCAGGCCTCGGCGCCGAAGCACACGGCCTCGAGGGCGGCGACCCGGCGGAGGTCACGGGCGGTCATGCGGCGGATGCGGACGGGGGAGGGCGGGGCGGGGGTCATGATGCGCCGCTCAGTCGGGCCAGCGGACGCCAAGCTCTGCACCCACGGCCTTCACCTCGTCCAGGACCACCTGGCTCAGCGGGAAGCCGTGGCGTAGCCGCTCGTCGCGGCGCCGCGCCTCCAGTTCGCCGGGCATGTAGATCTCCTCCACGCCCTCGGCGCATGGGGTGGCCTTGAGATCATGGACCATCGCTTCCACGGCCTGGACGAACTCCGGGACCGGTCGGCAGGCGCCGATGTCGATGGCCAGGATCAGGTGGCCGAAACGCTGGGGCCGCGTCATGTCGAAGATGTCTCCCAGCCCCGTCCCGAAGGGGGAGCTCGCCAGCAGACCGCCCAGGATGCCGACCAGCAGGGCCAGGCCGGACCCCTTGTGCCCGCCGACGGGCATGAGGGAGCCCCGGAGACCCGCGTCGGGATCCTCGGTGGGCTTCCCCTTCTGGTCCAGCGCCCAGTTGGGGGGGATGGGCCGGCCCAGCTTGGAGGCCAGGATGAGGTTTCCCCGCGCGACCTGACTGCAGGCCATGTCCAGGATGATTGGCGGGGCGTGGCCGGCCGGGACCGCGATCGCCAGGGGATTGTTCCCGAGCTTTGGGAGGGTGCCGCCCCAGGGCGCGATGACCGAATTCGTGATGGTGAGCACGATGCCGATCATCTGGTGCGGCACGGCCATGGCGGCGACGTAGGCTAGGGCGCCCAGGTGGTTGCTGTTCCGGATGGCGCACATCCCCAGCCCGTGGTCTCGCGCCAGGGCCACGGCCCGCCGCATGCCCTCGGCCCCGACCACCTGGCCGAACCCGTCGTCCCCGTCCAGGACCACCGTCGCGCCCTTCTCCACGACCGCGCGCAGGCGGGGTGTCGGGTTCACCAATCTCTTCCGCAGGCGGGTGACGTAGATCGGGAACCGCACCAGGCCGTGGGTGGAGACGCCCCGCAGATCCGCATCCACCAGGGCGTCGGCCACGAGGAAGGCGTCCGCCTTCGGAAGGTGGGCGCGCTCGAAGACCTCCTGGCAGAAGGCGCGCGCGGCCTCGGCGGAGACGGTCACTTGATCGGCAGCCATGGGTCACTCCTCGGATTCCTCCACCCCATCAGCGCCTCTGCGGCTCTGCGCGAGACCGTCAGCCGGCGGCCGGCAGGCTGAAGCGGAAGGTCGAACCCTTGCCGGGCTCGCTGTCCACCAGAACGCGGCTGCCGTGGGCCTCGATGATCTGCTTGACCACTGCCAGGCCGATCCCCACGCCCCCGAACTGCCGCGTGGGGGAACTGTCGACCTGGTAGAACCGGTCGAAGATCCGATCTTGCAGATCCGGCGGGATACCCACCCCGGTGTCCTGGACCGCCATCTCCACGGCTGGCTGGCCGCCCTCACCCTCAACCGGCTTGGCCCCCAGGGTGACGGTGCCGCCCGCCGGCGTGAACTTGGTCGCGTTGTCCACGAGGTGGGTGAGTGCCGTCATCAGCTCCTGCGGATCTGCCAGGATCGGCGGGAGATCCTCGGCCGCATCCACGCCGAGCTGGAGCTTTTGCTCCGCGACCCTTCCCCGGAAAGACTCGACCAGCCTGGCGAACAGCGAGGAGATATAGACGGGCTCGCGGTTCAAAGCGACCTCTCCCTGGTCGAGGCGCACGAAGGCCAGGAGGCTCTCGATCATCCGCAGCAGGCGCTTGGCGCTCTCGTCGATGGCCTGGATGCCGCGAATGGATGTGGCCGGAAGGGCCCCCATGCCGCCCGAGAGGAGGATCTCTGTGTACCCGAGGATGGGTGCCAGGGGGGTCCGCAGTTCGTGGGAGAGGGTGTTCAGAAATTCCGATTTCATCCTGTCCACGGCCTGGAGCTGCGTGTAGGCCCGCTGCACCTCATCATACAACTGGGCGTTCGACACGGCCACGGCCGCCTGGGAGGACAGGCTGGTGAGCAGTTGCTCGTCCAGGGGGGTGAACTCCCCGCCCCGCTTGTTCAGGACCTGGAAGACGCCGATCACCTGCCCCTGGGGGTTCCGCATGGGGACGCACAGGATGCTCCGGGTCTGGTAGCCCGTCCGCCTGTCCACCTCGGGGTTGAAGCGGGGGTCCGTGTGGGCATCGCTGATCCTGACCGGTGTCCCCGTGGAGGCGACCATCCCCGCAATGCCGGCGCTCAGGGGGATCCGGATCTCCTCCCGTTCGAGCCCCTGGGCCACGCGCGACCATAATCCGCCCTGGGCCCGGTCCACCAGGAAGACCGTGCTCCGCTCGGCCTGGAGCAGGTGGGACGTCGTCTCCGAGATGGTCCGGAGCAGGGCGTCCAGGTCCAGCTCGGAGCTGATGGCGGCCCCGATCCGCATGAAGCGGGACAGTCGGTCCAGGTTGGTCCGGAGCCCGTCGTAGATCTGGGCGTTGGCCAGGGCGACGGCGACCTGGGAGGCCAGGAGGATCAGCACCTCCTCGTCCCCCTGCGTGAAGGGGCCGGTGCGCTTGTTGAGGAGCTCCAGGACCCCCTGGACATCTCCCCGCCGGTTCTTGATGGGGACGCAGAGAATCTGGCGGGTCCGATACCCGGTCGCAGCATCCACGCCCCGGTAGAAGCGGGTGTCCGCATAGGCGTCATCCACCACGATGGACTGGCCCGTGGCGGCCACCAGGCCCGCAATCCCCTGGTGCAGTTTGAGGCGGATGGTCTTGTCCGGAATCCCCATGGCGATGGAGGAGTGGAGTTCGCCCGTGTCCTTGTCCAGGAGGTACAGCGTCCCCCGGTCCGCCTCCAGCAGGGCGCAGGCCTGCTCGGTGATGAGGGTGGTCAGGGATCCGAAGGCGGTCTCGGCGCTGGCGAGCCTCACGATCTCCAGGACGCCCCGCAGCTTGTCCGCCGCGATCTCTGGTGACATGGTGCCTCCCGCTCCTAGCGGTAGAACTCGGCGCGATCGGCGCTCACCACCTCGATGGTGGTGCGCGCCCCCTCCCGCTGGATGCAGAGCCGTAGTGGTTCCCCCGCCGGGACCTTCCACATCTCGCGATACAGTTCCTGGCGGGTCAGGACCTCGCGGGAGTTGACCGCCAGGACCACGTCTCCCTCGCGAATTCCGGATCGGACCGCGGGGGCCTGTGGCACCAGCCCGGCCACCACGATCCCGGACGGGCCGGATTCGGGGTAGAAGCCGATCCACGCCCGGCGAAAGCGGTCCCGCACGCGCCCGAAGCGCAAGAGGTCGTCCCGGTGCTCGGTGAACAGGTGGATCGGGATCGCCAGGCTGAGGCGGCCCACCTGGCCCAGGTTGAGCGAGGTGATGCCGACCACGCGCCCCCGCACGTCGAAGAGGGGCCCGCCGCCGAATCCGGGATTGACCGCGGAGGTCTGGATCGCCGATTCCAGCAGGTATTCCCAGTAGGCGTCGAAGGGGCCCAGGTCCGTGATGACCCCGCTGCTTACCCGCCGATCGGTCGACCCCGTGGAGGCAAGGAGGAAGACCTCCAGGCCGGTCGACAGGCGGCGGGAGTCGCCCAGCGCTGCGGCCGGCTGGTCCCGCACATGGATCGACAGGACGGCGATCCCGTTCTCGAAGTCCTGCGCCACGATCTCCGCCGGGTACCGTCTTCCGTCGGGAAACGTGGCGGAGATCCGGCGGCCGCCCAGCACCACGTAGTTCACCGTCAGGAGAATCCCCTGGCCATCCACGAGGACCGCGGAGCCCATCCGCTCTTCGCCGAGAGTGGCGACGGATGGATGCTCACCGGGGATCTCGACGTGCAGGGCCAACGTGGCCGGGACCAGGGCGCGGACCAGACCGATGTGTGCGTCCATGGGTGGCAAGCGGGCGATGGGGTCATCCGGCGATCAGGCAACCGGGCGGGCGTGCATCCTTCCCGGTTGCCGGATTGGCCAGCCGTACGGCGCTAGTGCGTCTGGTGCTCCAGGAACCGCTCGGCGTCGATGGCAGCCATGCAGCCGGAGCCGGCCGCCGTGATCGCCTGGCGATACACGTGATCCTGGACGTCCCCGGCGGCGAAGACGCCGGGGACGCTGGTCTTGGTCCCGTCGTGCGTCTTGAGGTAACCCACCTCGTCCATCTCCAGCGCCCCACGGAAGATCTGGGTGTTGGGAGTGTGCCCGATGGCGATGAAGATGCCATCCACCGACTGTTCCGTGACCGCACCGGTCTTGAGGTTCCGGATCCGGGCGGCCGTCACCTTCTGCCGGCTCACATCCAGGATGTCGTCCAGGGTCGAGTCCCAGATGAACGAGATCTTCGGATTGTTGAAGGCTTTCTCCTGCATGATCTTGGAGGCCCGGAGCTTGTCCCGCCGGTGCACCACGATCACGCGGCTGGCGAACTTCGTGAGGAAGATGGCCTCCTCCATGGCCGAATCCCCCCCGCCCGTGATGATGACCTCCTGATCCTGGAAGAAGAAGCCGTCGCACGTGGCGCAGGTGGAGACGCCGTGGCCCATGAGCTTCCGCTCCGAGTCCAGCCCGAGGAGCTTGGCCGAGGCGCCCGTGGCGATGATGAGGGCCTGGCATTCCTCGACCTTCCCGTCGATGGTGAGGCGGAACGGGCGCCGGCCGAGATCCGCGGCCGTGGCATCCCCCTGGCGGAAGTCGGCACCGAACCGCTCCGCCTGCCGCCGCATGGACTTGATCAGGTCGGGACCCATCAGCCCCTCGGGGAAGCCCGGGAAGTTCTCCACCATGGTGGTGAGGGTGAGCTGTCCGCCGGCCTCGTGACCCTCCACCACCAGGGGCGTGAGATGCGCGCGGGCCGCGTAGACCGCGGCCGTGAGACCCGCCGGCCCGGACCCCAGGATGATGACTTGGCGCATGGTGGAACACCTCCTCCGCGTGTGGCTGGCTGCAATTGCCTTCCCGCACACCCGCCCAACCCCAGGGGGCGCGGGCACCATCTCAGGGTCGTGCGTCCCGGAGGGCGGCCGCGGTCTTGGTGACGGCCTCGCCCAGACTGGCTTGGAGGCCGCGGCTCAGCGCCTCGACGACCCCCTCGACCGTGCGCGTCTCCGCCCGCACGCGCTGGCGGCTCACCTCGCGCAGCAGGCTCCGTCCCCCGCCGTCCGCCACCTCGTACTCCAGCTCCACCAGGCCGAACCAGCCGTCCCCCTCGTCCAACTCCTCGAACCGGCGGAGGCGAGCCTCCAGCCGATAGTCGGCCTCGCCGCGGCGCCACGGGATCACGCGCCGGAACAGGCCGCTGCCGGCGAACTGCTCCAGGAGCACCTGGCCCACCATCTCCGCGGGCGGGGACTCCCACCGGTCGCCCGCGTAATACTGCACCCGGTAGGGCGAGGCGCGGTAGATGATCCGCTCCTCGCGATAGGGCTCGGGCGCCGCCAGTCTGGCGATCCCCAGCGTCACGGGGAGCGCTGCGGCCGCCGAGGGGGCGGGCGGCGGCACGGCCACGCGAAAGTACCGGACCTCGGTCGTCGTGGAGGCGCAGGCGGACAGCAGTAGCAGTCCCCCGATGGCCACTCCCGCCAGCGGCGGGGCCCACCACCGGCGCGGCCCCGTCACGGGCAGTCTCACCCGGAAACGTCCGTCGGGCCTCATCGGCGGGACTCCGTGCCGGGTTTCTCCGGCGTGGCGGCGGGGAAGAGGGTGGACCAGGGCCTCTCCTTCAGGGACTGCGTCAGCTCGCGCAGGTTCTGGGCGCTCCGCCGGAGGTGGGCCAGGGTCTCGTCCAGACTATCGCGGTTGTCCAGCAGCGCCTCGTCCGCATGCTGGAGGGTGCGCTCCGCGCTGCCCAAGGTTCGCTCCGCGCTGCCCAGCGTCTGATCGAGCTTGAGCAGGACCTCGCCCGTGCGATCCAGGTCGGAGCGAAGCAGTCGGGCCGCCTCGCGAAGATCGCCCCGATTCTCCGCCACCAACCCCTCCACCGTCTGCAGGGTCGCATCCATCCGCTGCGCCGCCGCCGTGACGTGCTCCAGCGTCACGCGGATCGAGGCAGCCCCCTCCTGCACCGCCTGGTCCACCGTCGCCAGGATCTTCTCCACGCGCTCGCGGTTGGCCGGAGCGACAAAGGCGTCAATGTGGGTCAGGGTTTCCTGGGTGGAGTCGGCGATGCCGTTCACCCGCCGGAACAGATCCGCCACGTCGCGGTTCAGGATCGTCCCCACCTCCGACAGAACGGTCTCGGTGGTGTCGGCCACCCGCTGCAGGCGCTGGACCAGGTCGGCGATGCCGGGCGCCTCGCGACCCGGGATCTCGCTCCCGGGCGGGATGCGCTGGGGGTTGTGCCGCTCGGTGGTGAGCTGAAGGAACGTGTCCCCCAGGAGTCCCAGCGTCGCCACGCCGGCCCAGGTGCCCTGCGGAATGACCGTCCCCTGGCGAATGCCCAGGGTGATCTCCACCTGGGCCGAATCCGCGGGCGAGATGCGCATGCCGAGCACCCGGCCCACCTTCAAGCCGCCGAGGCGCACCGGCGAACCCTGGTCCAGCCCGCCCGAGGATCGCAGCCGGACCGTGTACCGGTCGTAGCGCTCCAGGAGGCTCACCCCGCTCACGCCGACGACCAGGGCCGCCAGGACCACCAGGGAGACAGCGATCACGATGCCGGCCTTGACCTCTTCCCGCGTGCCCATGCAGCTCCCGCGTTACATCCCCACCAGGGACTGAAGATAGCCCTCGGCGTCCTCGGACTCCGGCGCGGGCCGCCGCGCCAGGAAGTCCTGCACCCGCGGGTCCCCCGAGGCCCGGAGAGTCTCCAGGCTCCCCTCCACCAGGACCTTGCCCCCCATCATCATGACCACGTGGTCCGCGATGGCGAAGAGGCTGGGCAGCTCGTGGGTCACCACCAGGATCGTCATGCGGAACGTCTGCTTGAGCCTCAGGATCAGCTCGTCCAGGGCCGCGGCGGTGATGGGATCCAGGCCCGCCGAGGGCTCGTCGAAGAACAGGACCTCGGGGTCCATGGCGATGGCGCGGGCCAGACCCGCCCGCTTCTTCATGCCTCCGGAGAGCTGGGCCGGCATGAAGTCCTCGAAGCCGGCCAGCCCCACGAGCTGCAGCTTGATCCGGGTCATGATCTGGATCGTGGATTCTTCCAGCTGGGTGTGCTCCCGCAAGGGCAGCGCCACGTTCTCCCCGACGGTCATGGAGTTGAAGAGCGCCCCGCTCTGGAACAGGATCCCCATGTGCTTGCGCACCTCCACCAGCTCGTGGGGCGTCATGCAGGTGAGGTCCCGGCCCTTCACCAGGATGCGGCCGGCGCTGGGTCGCTGCAGCCCGATGAGGTGACGCAGGAGCGTGCTCTTCCCGGAGCCGCTCCCGCCCAGGATCACCGTGACGAGCCCTTCTGGCACGGCGAAGCTCACGCCGTCCAGGACTCGACGGGACCCGTATTGGCTGACCAGGTCTTGCACTTCGAGTATGGGTTTCGGGGTGGTCATCTCAGGCGACTCAATATCGTTCGGTGGTTCGGTGGGTCGATGGTTCGGTGGTTCTCGAACTACCGAACACCCGAACCACCGAAGGCTTGTTCTTTCGAGCGTCCGGCCCTCAGCCCAGGACGTAAAAGACCAGCGTGAACACCAGGTCCGCGGTGATGATCAGGAAAATGGACGCCACCACGGAGGCCGTCGTCCGCCGACCCACCCCTTCGGCGCCCCCCTCCACGCGAAAGCCCTGATAGCAGCCCACGCCGGCAATGATCCCCGCAAAGACCCAGCTCTTCACCAGCCCGCTGAACAGATCCCGCAGCAAGAGGGCGTGGAAGGTCTGCTCGATATAGTTTGCGACGGGGATCCCCAGGCTCACCCACGCCACCACGACCCCGCCCAGGATGCCGATCACGTCCGCCAGGACTGTCAGGCAGGGGAGCATGATGCCCATGGCCAGGATCCTGGGGAGGGCCAGGAACTCCACGGGGTCCAGCCCCATGGCCGTGAGGGCGTCGACCTCTTCGGCGACCTTCATGCTGCCCAGCTCCGCGGCGATGGCGGAGCCGCTTCGGCCGGCGATGATGATGGCGGTCATCAGCGGCCCCAGCTCGCGCGTCAAGGAGACCCCCACCAGATCGGCCACGTAGATGGTGGCGCCCACCCGGCGGAGCTGCGTGGCCGCCTGGAGCCCGACGATCATCCCCACCGAGCCCGCGATCAGAGACACGATGGGGAGCGAGTCCACCCCGATCCGGACCATCTGTCGGACGGTCGCGGGCCAGCGGAGTCCCTTGGCGCTGAAGGGGGCGGCGCCGAGGCGCGCGGCGACCTCGACCAGGAGACGCAGGGCGGCGCCCAGGTCGTCGCGGGCGCGGAGCGCCCGCCGCCCGACCCCGGCAAGCAATTCAGCCATCACGCATCTGCCATACGTCACCGGGAGCCCTTCGGCCGTGCCAGGGCCTCCTGGGCGTCCGTATAGATCTCGAACACCTTCTCCAGCCGGGCGAACTTGAAGACCTGACGGACCGTGTCCCCCAGGCCCGCCAGCCGGAAGGCGCCCCCGTATCCTCGGGAGGATTGGAGACCCTCCACCAGCGTGGCCACGCCGGAGCTATCCATGTAGGCTACGCCCGAGAGATCCACGACGACGGTCGGCGTCCTGACCGCCATGGCCCCCAGGATCGCCTCGCGCACCCGCGGGGAGGTGTAGAGGTCCACCTCGCCCAGCACCTCGATGATCGACGCATCTCCGTGATTACGGACTTGGATTTCCACCTGGTCTCCCCGCTTCCCGGCGCAGGTGCTTCACCAGCCGGAGCTCCATCCCGGGCCCATCCGCCGATTCGTACACCACCTCGTCCATGCAGGCATGGATCAGGTGGACCCCCAATCCCCCGGGGCGGGACGGGTCCGGCACCTTGGGCCGGATGGATTCCGGCGGCACCTTCTTCCCGAAGTCCCGCAATCGCACCTCCAGCCGGTCCGGGTACAGGTTGAGCCTGGCCACGATCGGCCGGCCCGGCTCGCCCCCGTAGGCGTGAACGATGATGTTGGCGCACGCCTCGTCCACGGCCAGCTTCAGGTGGTCCACCGTCGCCGGCTCCAGACCCGCCAAGTGTCCGACCTGTCCCACTGCGGCCCGCAGGACCTGGAGCCAGCGCGGATCGCTGGTGAGCCGGATCTCGAGTCCCTCGATCTCTCCCATGCCCTCGACCTTTCGGAAGGGGTCAACACCAGGTCAACTGGACCAGGGTCAGGTCGTCGTGACGCTCTCCGTCCTTGGTGAAGGCGTCCACGGCGCGGAGGATCGGCTGGACGAGGGACGTCCCGGCGCCACCGGCGGCCCGGATCGCCTCGAGCAGCCGCGGGAAGCCGAAGGCCTCGCCCGAGGCATTCGTGCACTCCAGGACACCGTCCGTCAGGAGGAGCAGGCTGTCCCCGTGGTCCAACTGGAGCGTGCTCCCGGGATAGATGACCTCGGACAGGATCCCCAGCGGAGGGCCGCCGGGGAGATCCAGGACTTCGGCCTCGCCCGCCCGGCGATGGTAATGAACGAGCGGGACGTGTCCCCCGTCGGCCACCCGCACCGCACCGCTCACCGCGTCCAGGAGCAGGTACTGCGCGGTCACGAACATCCCGCGACGGGACTGCTCCACGAGGTCCCGATTCATGCCCGTGAGGATCTCGGCCGGCTCGCGCAAGAGCTGCCCCGTGAACCGAAGGTCGCCGATGAGCTTCGCCATGAACAGGGCGGCGGGCACCCCCTTCCCCGAGACATCCCCGATCACGGCCGCCACGTGGTCGGCATCCAGCGACAAGATGTCGTAGAAATCGCCACCCACGGCCAGGGCGGGCAGGCTCTTGGCTTCCACCTGGAAGCGCTGGCAGGGTCAGGTGGGGAATCGGGCCGGCAGGAAGCTCTGCTGGATGACCGCGGCGAACTCCAGCTGCTGTCGCTCGCGCTCCTGCCCCACCAGGACCTTGTGCAGGCGGGCGTTCTCGATGGCGATGGCCACCTGCCGGCAGAAGGTCTCGAAGATCTCCAGGTCGTCGGGCCCGCACAGCTCCGGGTGCGCCAGGTTCAAGACCTCGGCCACGCCGATCAGTCGCTCCCGGATCAGCATGGGGCCGCAGAGCACGTTCCTGGTCGCGAAGCCGGTGGTGGTATCCAGCGTCCGGGCCACCCGAGGATCCCGCGCGGCGTCCGGCACCCACTCCACCCGCCGCGTCTCGGCGACGACCCCCGCGATCCCCTGTCCCAGGTCCAGCGTGAGCTTGGGCCGCAGCGACTGGATCAGGCCCCCTTTCTCCCCCAGGGCCACCTCGAACTCCAGCTTCCTCGTGACCGGGTTGTAGAGGAGGATGGCGCTGGCCTCGGCGTTGGCCACGCCCTGGGCTTTCTCCAGGACGAGACGCAGCACCTCGTCGAGGTCCAGGGTGGAATTGATGATCGCGCTGGACTCGATGAGGCCGTGGAGCCGTCGAACCTTGGCCTGCAGGCGCTGAAGATCCAAGGCGTCGCTCACGCTTGCGCCTCCTGCGGTGCTGCCACGGCGGCCCCGGACACAAGGCGCGGGACCGGGACGCCCGCGGGGTCGAAAGAGCCGTCTTGCCCGGCCGCCTCCAGGGCCACGCGGGCCCCGGCGATGCCCGTCCGGAGCGCGTCCAGGTCCAGACCGAGGACATGCGAGGCGAAACCGGCCAGAATGGAGGCGGCGGAGGAGAGCTTGGATCGGGCCGAGGGGACGTCGCGCACGGTCATGTAGTGAAAGCCCATGGCGGCATGGACCAGGCCGCGAAGGCACCGCCGACGCGCCCCCGCTTCGGTCAGCCAGAGGTGCTCGAACTCCTCCTCGGCTCGAAGATACTCGCCGGCATTCCAGAGGTCGATCCCGGAGAGCAGTTCCCCGTCCATCCGTTTCGTCGTTCCCCCGGTGTCGGTACCCGCTTCACGCCATCCGACCCGCCCGCCTCCCGGGACCCGCCGGAGTGACTCTTCCCGGGCGAGACCGGACGGTATCAGACGGCCCCCGGCCCGTCAAGGAGACTTGCGAGCAGAATTTCGGAGGCCGCCGGGAGAGGGAGTGGCACCATGCCGCTGCGCGTTCGAGACGGACACGGGAACCTTCCCGAGAAATCCCTTGACAGGCGTGGAAAAGGACGTTATCCTGTCCCCCGGTTCGGTAGTCCAAGTTCCGTAGGGTGTTTCCGTAGGGAAGGACCGCAGGAGCAGACGCCGCTCCCGCGGTCTTTGTGTTTCTGGAGACAGAACGCCCCGGTGCGGGGTGTGGGAACGACAGAAGGGAAGGAGGTGTTGTCAGTTGCGAAGCAAGGGAACAGTGAAGTGGTTCAACGATGCGAAGGGCTTCGGCTTCATCGAGCGACCTGACGGTGAGGATGTGTTTGTGCACTATTCTGCCATCCAGGCCGAGGGCTTCAAGACCCTCAACGAGGGTCAAGCCGTCGAGTTCGACGTGGTGAAGGGTCCCAAGGGCCTCCAGGCGGCGAACGTCACCAAGGCCGCCTAAGCATCGCCGGCAACCAAAAAGCCCCCGGGGGGTGAACCCCCGGGGGCTTTCTTCGTTCAGGAGCGGATCTCAGGCGGCGTCCGAGAGCTTCTTCCCGCATCCCGGGCAGAAAACCGCGTCTGCCTGGACGCCCTTCCCGCATCCCGGGCAGAGTTTCCCCGCAGCACCAGTCACCTCGCCCTTCGACTCGCCAGGCTCCGGCTCCTTCTTCTCTGATGATGCCTCTTTGAAACCCCGGATGGCCCTTCCCAGGGAGCTTCCAACCTCCGGCAACCGCCCCGCCCCGAAGACCAGCAGGGCAATCACCAGAATTATCACAAGCTCCGGCATCCCGAGTCCGAACATGGCTCCCCCTTTCGCCCACCCAACCCGTCGCGCCAGCGGCAACGTATCGTATCATCTCCGAAGGGAGATTTGTCAAGCAAATACACAGGCATCGGGTCGCTGTGAGACCGCGGCGCGCCTCAGCCGCCCTGCATCATCTCCCCATAAATCGCAGCCGCCTTGACGACCTGCTGCACCTCCACGTACTCCGAGCTGGTGTGGGCCTGCTCGATGTTCCCGGGACCCAGGACGACACACGGGATGCCGGCCGGCGAGAATTCGGCGCCGTCGGTGCCGTAGGCGACTCCCCGGACGGGGTGATCGCCGTCGATCCGGCGAACCGCCTCCTGGGCCAGTCGGACGATCGGCGCATCCGGCGGTGTCTCCATCCCGGCGAAGGCTTGATAGGGCTCCTCGATCGTGAGACGGAGATCCGGGTCCTCCGCCTGGGCGAAGGCCAGGGCCCCCTCCAGCGCCTTCCGGGCGCCCCCCCAGGTCTCGCCAGGCAGCGTCCTCCAGTCCAGCTCGATGACGCACCGGTCGGGCACGATATTGACCTGCAGGCCCCCCTCGATCCGCCCCACGCACAGGGTGGCCTGGCCGAGCAGGGGATGACGGCTCTCCCGGAGCCGGGGGATCAGCCGATCTTCCAGGGCGCGGATCACGCCGGCCATCTTGACAATGGCGTTGCACCCCTTCTCAGGGTTCGAGCTGTGGGCGGACCTGCCCGTCGTGACCATCTTCCAGCGGATGGCCCCCTTGTGCGCCGCCACCACATCCAATCCCGTCGGCTCGCCGATGACGGCCCCGTCGGCGCGGAACCCCGAGGCCGCGAGGTGCTTGGCCCCGTCATGGCCCAGCTCTTCCCCCACGGTGAAGGCGACGGTGACGGTCGGGCGCCGTTCCCGCGCCGGGCGGATGCTCGCCAGGGCGAGGAACATCGCCGCCACGGAGGCCTTGGTGTCACACGACCCACGCCCGTACAGGCGGTCCCCCTCCAGCCGTGGGGAAAAGGGCTCGGGCTGGCCGTGCGACGGGGGGACGGTGTCCGTGTGGGCCTCGAAGAGCAGGTGGGGTCCGCCGGGTCTCCCCGGAAGCGTGACCAGCACATTGGGGCGCCCCGGATGCACCTCGCTGATGACCGGGGAGAGATCCAGGGCCCGGAGCCGTTCGATGAGATGGCGGGCAATCTCCGCCTCTCCGGTGCCGCCGGGGAGCCGTGGGTTGACGCTGGGGATCCGGACCAGGTCGGAGAGCAGCGCGATGACGTCCTGGCGATCGATCGGCATGGCTGGGGACCCGTCCTTCGCGTGTCAGGAACTCACGCTTCGAGCCTGAGGTCCAACGTCCGCTCTGCGAGGATCCATCACAGCAGATGCTGGCCGCCATCCATGGCCAGCACCTCGCCCGTGACGAAGTCGTTCTCGATGAGGTAGACCGCGGCCCGGACGACGTCCTCGGGCGAGCCGAGGCGTCTCAGAGGGATGCGCCGTATGGCCTGCTCCCGCTCGTCGGACGTGGTCTCCTCGGGGAGGAGGACGGCGCCCGGGGCGATGGCGTTGACCTGGACTGCCGGGGCCAGCGCCTTGGCCAGCCCCTGGGTGAGAGAAATCACGCCCGCCTTGGACACGGAGTAGGGGATGTATTCGGCCCACGCCCGCATCCCGGCCACGTCGGCCAGGTTGATGATCTTCCCCCGTCCCTGTCGGAGCATGATCTCTCCGGCCTGACGGCAGAGCAGGAACGGGGCCTTCAGGTTCACATCCAGGAATCGATCCCAGTCCCGCTCCGTCAGTTTCTCGAAGGGCGTCCGGAAGAAGATGGCCGCGTTGTTCACCAGGATCTCGATCCGGCCGAAGGCCTGCATGGCGGTCTGGATGATCCGCGCCGTATCCGTTGCGATCGAGAGATCCGCCCGCACCGCGACCGGCTTCCCCCCTGCCCGCTTGGCCAGGGCCAGAACCTCCTGGGCCTCGCGTTCCGACTCCCGGTAGTGGATGACCAGTTCCGCGCCGCGCTCCGCCAGGGCCAGGGCGATGCTCCGCCCCACCCGCTTCGCCGCCCCCGTCACCACCGCCACCTTCCCCTCGATCT
The DNA here is from genome assembly GCA_035455275.1 of Methylomirabilis sp. (SeqCode). Classification (GTDB taxonomy): domain Bacteria; phylum Methylomirabilota; class Methylomirabilia; order Methylomirabilales; family 2-02-FULL-66-22; genus 2-02-FULL-66-22. Next base: position 24,120 of record DATIFO010000151.1, read on the forward strand.
CCACGGCAGCCCCGAGATCTATCCGCAGATTACGCAGATTGTTTCGGAAGGATTCCCTCCGTGAAATCTGCGTAATCTGCGTAATCTGCGGATCAAGAAAGTCTGTTACTTGCCGCCCAGCATGTCCTTGAAGCTTTGGCGCCGGAACTCGGCGGGCGGCTGGAACTCCGTCGCCGGGACGGCGCGGCTCTCGGCCTTCACGACCTCGAGGACGGCTCCCTCGGTTGGGCCGTGGTCCACGGTGCGAACGGGGTACCCCTCGGCCGACAGCTTCCAGGCCGGGTCGTTCGGGCCCGCCCCCGCCCCACGCATCCGGTCCCGCCCGCAGCCCGGCAGGGCCTGCATGGCCTTGGTCATCTCCTGGCCGAAGCGCTCCAGCTTCTTGGGGTCGAGTTCGCGCCACGCGGTGATGGCCGGGCTCACCCAGACTTCCTGGACGAACTTTCCATCCTCGTAGACATCGAAGCGTGTGGCGGAATACCCGGCGACTTTCGCCGATTGCCCTGTGGGGCGCACCTCGACCTGTGGCGGGCGACACGGCGCGGCCGGGGGCGAGGCGCCGGGCATGCCTGCACCGGGCATTTGCTGGCGCATCATCTGCTCCATCATCTGCCGTTGCTCGGGAGGCATGTCCTTCATGGCCTCCTGCATCTGCCGCATGGCGTCGGCCATCTGGCCTCCCGTGGCCGCCGTGGCGCCCTTCAGCGTCTCGGCGTATTCCTGAACGGTTCCGGCCGTCACGACGCGCTGCTGGTAATCCACGCTGATCATGGTCTGGGCATCCAGGTCCACGATCGATGCGTTCGTCGGCTTCCCCGCCCGGTCCAGCATCACGGTCTTCATCCGGTTGGCGCCGATGGTCAGCACCTGGCGCGCCTGGTCCCCGGCCCTCGGCCCCGCGCCGGCCCCCGGACGCGCGACCTGCTCGATGATCCAGGCCGCCCCGGCCGGGGCGGTCGGGGCCAGTCCCAGCACTGTCACGCACGCGAGCACCCAGAGGACACGTCGCATTCCCGCACACTCCTTTCTCGTGTGCCCGGCCGTTCGGGTAGGTCGGGAGAACCGATGGGAGCGACCCTATCGGACGTGGCCCTCCGCGGAGAGAGGAGGGGTCAAGACGGCTGCCGCCGTCAGAGAGCGGCCGCTGCCCGGGCCCGTGCCACGGCCTCCAGGATCGCGCGTCCGGTCAGCGCCCCGACCGTCTCGGCGCGAGCCCCCGATAACGGCTCCTCGTGGCCCTGGCGCCGTGCATTCCGCGCCGCCAGGGCGGCCGCCTCGCGCACGGCGGCATCGTCGAGGCGCTTCCCGGCCAGGAACCGCTCCGTCTCCAGGGCGCGGAGTGCCGCAGCCCCCGCGACGCCACCCAGGACCAGGCGCGCCCCGCAACAGGTGACACGGTCCTCCTCCAGGGCCAGGAAGGCGGCGATCACTATGGGTGGCTGATTTGCCGCTCCCTGCACGGGGGATCGCAGGTACGCGCCACCGGAGCGCGGCGGAGAGGGCGGGAGCCGGATATCCACCACGAATTCTCCCGGCTGGATCCTGGCCATCCCCGAGCCCGCGAGCAGCGCCTCGACGCCCATCTCGGACCAGCCGTGGGGGCCAAAGATGGCTGTGGTGGCCCGCAGGCAGATCAGTGCAGGGGCGATGTCCGCGGCCGACCCCACGCTCCCCAGGATCGCCCCGAAGGTGGAGCGCTCGTCTGCGTCCCCCCGGAGGTTGGCCCCACAGGCGTCAGCCAGGATGGGGTACAGGCGACGCACGGGAGGAAAGTCCAGGATGCTCGGGGACCAGACGGCCGACCCGATGCGCAGGCCGATGCGCTCGTCGTAGTCGAGTCTGTTCAGCTCCGGGATGCGCTTCACATCGATGACGAGCGTGCCGGGACCCGGTCCGTCGGTCACCTGAAGGACGAGACGCGTCCCTTCGACCTTCGGCGGCAGGGGGGCATTCGCCGCCAGGAGCAACGCGGCCGCCTCATCCAAGGTCTCCGGGGTGAAGTGCTCGCGCTCCTGCATGGGTGATCCGGGCTCGCACTCGCCGCTAGGGTTGGAAGCGTTCATGCCACGTTTCGATGAGGACCGCCAGCAGCGCCGCCCGCTCTCGGAGGCTCGGCAGCTCCAGGTACTCCTCGGGGCTGTGCATCTGACTCCCCACGGGGCCGAGACCATCCAGCGTCGGGATGTACTGCGCGGTCCGGCTGCCGTCCGATCCGCCGCCGGTCGTCACCCCATTGACCTCGATGCCCAGGAGCGAGCCGGCCTGCTGGAGCAACGACAGCATCCGGCGCGTCCCGTCGTCGGTCTGCCACGGCGGGTTGGAGATCTCTCCCGTGAGCTTGGCCGTCGCCCCGGCGACGGTGGCCCGGTCGGCGACCTCCCGCAGCGCCCGCCCGACCCGCTCGGCTTCCTCCAGGCTCCAGACGCGCAGGTCCACGTCGGCGCAGGCGTAATCGGGCACGACGTTGGACCGCTCCCCGCCCCGGATGACCCCGACGTTCAGCGTGGTGCCGCGCTCCCGATCGCCCAGGGCCTGCACGGCGCACACCTTGTGGGCCAGCTCCCAGATGGCGTTGATCCCCAGCTCGGGCTGGGATCCGGCGTGGGCCTGCCGCCCGAAGACCTCCAGGCGGAAGTGGCCCACACCCTTCCGCCCGATCACGCACTCACCGCCTGGCCGGGCCGGCTCCAGGACGACGGCCGCGTCGTGCCGCTGGGCCAGGTCGCCGATCACCTGCCGCGATGAGGGCGAGCCGACCTCTTCGTCCGAGTTGACCAGCACGGAAAAGCGAGTCCCCCGGAAGGCGGGGGAGTCGGTCTCGGCCAGAGCGTGGAAGGCGAAGAGCAGGACCGTGAGACCCCCCTTCATGTCCAGGGCGCCCGGTCCGGTGGCGCGGTGACCCTCGATCCGGAAGGGCCGGGCGGCCGCGGTGCCGGCGGGGTACACGGTGTCCATGTGGCCCACGCAGAGGAGCGATTTCCCCTCCGTCCGGGTGCCGTGGGAGGCGAGCAGGTGATCCCCGAACTCCGCCTGCTGGATACGCCCGACGGAGAAACCGAGGTCCTCGTAGGCCCTCGCCAGGATGTCGCCCACCTGGTTCACCCCCGCCCGGTCGTAGGTGCCGCTGTCCTGGTTGACCAGGGCCTCCAGGAATCGGATCGCCTCCTGCTCGTGGACTTCCAGCCAGTGCGTGATCGCCTGAGGTCGTGTGGTCATGACAGTGCGTCCGGGTCAAGGATCAGCGAGCCGCGTGGGCACGAGGAAGTGTAGGCTAGCACGAGCCGGCAGACCCGTCAACGCAAGCCCGGGCTGTTCCCCGGCTCGTCCCGGGAGAATCCGAACGGGCTGTTGACGCGTCGAGGAGGCTCGCGTATAGTCGCGGCCGATGACCGCCGATCGACAACAGGCCCGGCGCCTCAGCCCGCATGCGACCGCGCCGTCTTCCTCCCGCCGGTGCGGGTGGGCGTGGTTGCTCCTGGTAGCCCTTCTCGTCCTCGGTCTCCCGCCCTCCGCCCGTGCAGCCAAAGCCCGTCCGAAGGTCCAGGCGAAGCCGCCGGGGGTGGTCCATGTCGTCGAGGCGGGCCAGACGCTGTTTCGCATCAGCCTGGCCTACCAGGTGAAGGTGGAGCGCCTGATGGAGGCCAACCGCCTCAAGCCTTCCTCATCCCTCCGGGTCGGGCAGGGCCTGTTCGTTCCCGGCGCCAAGGCCGTGAAACCGGTCGCGCCCTCGCGCGCCCTGACCCCCGCGGAACGGGAGGCGCTGGAGCGGTCCCTGAGTGGCGAGACCAGCACGACCGCGCCCCCGCCCGCGCCGCCGCGACCTCTGGTCAAGACCGATGCGGACTTCGTCTGGCCCATCGTGGGGCCCATCAACTCTCCCTTCGGGCCGCGCAGGGGAAGGTTCCATGCCGGGATCGACATCGGCTCGCCCCATTACCAGGAGGTCGTGGCCGGGGCCGACGGCGAGGTGATCTACGCCAACGAGACCCAGGGGGCCCTGGGCAAGGCCATCGTCCTCCAGCACGGCCACGGTTTCCGCACGGTGTATGCCCATCTTTCCATCATCATCGCAGCCGAGGGGGACACGGTCCGGCAAGGAGCGGCCATCGGGGGGGTGGGCGACACGGGCCGCGCCACCGGCCCTCACCTCCACTTCGAGGTTCGAAGATACGGCGCCGCCCTCAACCCCGAGGACTATCTCCCGGCCACGATCGACGAACTGGTCCAGGATCTCTCGCGGAAGCGGTAGTGCAGGCGGAAGGATCCGGACGGCTCAGGCTCGAGACCGCGCCGTGGAATCATGAGGAGGTGACCCCATGCGACCGGGATTGTCACTCGGACGGTGTCCCTTCGTTGGATGGCGCGCGGCAATGTGTGTCCTGCCCCTCGCGCTCGTCGTCGCCGGTTCGCTTGCCGACGCTCAGGAGGTGACGTCCACCGCGGTCGCGCTGTCCCGGGCTGTCGCGAAGGGGGGCACGATCAGCGTCTGGCTGGTCATCCTGAACACGTCGGATCATCCAATCTCCCACACGTTTCAATCCGCGCTCGACGGGAGGCTCCGGGCCGGGACCACGGACCAGGGGGTGCCCCTGGAGTTGCGCAACCCCGCCGAGGCCGGCGAGGTCATGATTCCTGCGGGCGGATACGTGCGACGCGAGTATGCTGCCGCGCTTCCGGAAGGATTGAGGGGTCCGGTCATCCTCAGCGCGGAGGGGGTCCCGGCCAATCCCGTCGTGGTCGAGATGGAGAAGCCGCAGGCCGTCGCGGCGGTTCCCGAGGCGAAGCCGACCGCCCCGCCATCGCCTCTGCCCAAATCCACCGACTACGACGCCGAGGCCTTCTTCAGGGAACACGTGTTCGGATACGAGCCTGCGTACTTCATCGCCGGGACGAAGTCGCCCAACGCCAAGTTCCAGATCAGCTTCAAGTACCGATTCTTCAGCGAGCACGGGTCGTTCGTGCAGAAGTATCCCCCGCTGAAGGGATTCCATCTGGCCTACACCCAGACCTCCCTCTGGGATTGGAATGCGCCCTCCGCGCCGTTTCTGGACACCAGCTACAAGCCGGAGTTCTTCTACGCCATGGAGCGGGTGGACAAGGGCCGCTGGGGGGAGGCGGTCCGTCTTGACCTTCAGGGAGGTGGGCAGCACGAGTCCAACGGGAAGGGCGGCGCCGACTCGCGGAGCCTGAACATCGTGTACGTCCAGCCGACATTCGTGGTAGGCAAGAAGGGAGGGCTCCAGCTCAGTCTGGCCCCCCGGTTGTGGGCGTATGTCGGGAGCCTGGACGACAATCCCGACATCGCCAGGTTTCGGGGGTATGTGGGCTTGCGTGCCGTGGCGGGATGGGCAGACAGCTTGCAGCTCTCGGCGAGCGGCCGGGTGGGCAGCGCCTGGGATCGCGGGAGCCTGCAGCTCGACCTGACGTACCCGTTGCGGTTGTTCACCGAGAACTTTGGCCTCTACTTGCACCTGCAGTACTTCTGGGGATACGGCGAGACCCTGCTCCGGTACAACGACCGGACTTCTTCCATCCGCGCCGGCTTCTCCCTGTATCGCTGAGGCATCGCGCCGGCGCGGCGCCCGACCGGCGCACGCTCCGGATCCGGCCAAATCCCTCCGTGCCCCTTTTGATAAAGGGGGCACGGGGGGATTGCCTGCGGGCGACATCATGCTGGACCTTCTGTGAAAAGTATTGAGTCGAGTTTCATCTCGGACGGGACCCGTCCGCAGTGTGCACTTTTCAGTTAACGAGTGGCAGGGGTTGGCGGTATGCAGCCAGGGCAGGGGGGCTGTGGACGCGGGCCGGTCGGCACTCGGACGCAGTGGATTGAATACCAGAGGTGAGACATGAAGAGCCTGCGGAGAGTCTCGCTCTCGTTCTGGTACCTGCTGGCCGTGTACGCACTGCTCCTGGGTATCGGCGCCCTGTCCAGCACCTGGTCGAGCCTGGCGTGGATGCCGGGAGTGACCGGCGTGTTCGGACTCATCCTGCTGTTTCTGACCTTTGTCCTTCTTCACCTGGTCTTCCGCGAGCTCATGGCCGCGGCACCCCGGCCTTCCTACGTCCCGCCAAGACCCGGCACAACCGGTGAGGGATTCCCATCCCCTACGACGATCGGAACTGGCATCTGGCTCCTGATCCTCACCGGCGCCTCGATCATGGCCCTGCTCTGGAGCTTCAGCCCACCGCCGTGGCTCACCCGAGGGATGCCAGAGCTGTTCACCCCATCCAAGGAGGCGCAGGAAGCACTGGTCATGATGTTCGCGGCGGCGATCGGCAGCATGATCACGACGATCCTGGGCTACCTGGACCATGTCAGCTACAGGCAGGATTTCGATCGCGCGTTTGTCCCATGGTATGTCGGCCGGCCGGTCATGGGAATGCTCCTGGGGCTGGTCTTCTACTTCATCCTGAAGGGTGGGCTGTGGACCGTGACCCCGCCCACCCAAGCGCCGCTGAAGGAGTTGAACCTCCCCGGTCTGGCCGGGATCGGCGCCCTTGTCGGACTGTTCAGCCGGAATGCCGTGGAGAAGCTCAGGGAGTTCTTCCAGGGCATCTTCCGAACCGAGCAGGAAATGGCGCAGAAGCTCATGGACAGCCTGCCCAAGGAATTGCGGGAGCAGGTGATGCCACACTGGCAGCGGCTCCTCGGGGAAGCCGCCCAGCGTACAGGCCAAAGACCCACTCAGGGCGCCAGCGGCCCAAGCCCGGTGCCGACCCCGAAGCCGTCCGGAAGACCCCAGCCCTGATTCGCTTCACGTGGTGGCGCGCTTGGCGCCTCGCGGGCGTCCCGAGCATTGCCCGAAGAGCAGAACCTGTTGCGAATGAGTCGAGATCTGGCCGCACACACACCACCCAGGCCTCGTCCGTCATTCCGGCGGAATCCAGGCCCGTCTCGGAATGCTGGACCCCGGCTGGAGTTTACCCCGGTAAAAACCGGGGCCGGGGTGACAGGGTGGGCATGTCGACGGCCTGGACATTCCGCCGGATTGCATGCTTGGTCGATCTGAGGCGGCGCCTCGCTAGCCATTGCACCCGGCGGACCGGACGAGACGCGCCCCCAACCCGCGGCGGCCAGAATTCATGGAGTCCATCTTCGTAGCCATCGCAAGCTACCGGGACCCGGAATGTGCCTGGACCGTGCACGACCTCTTTCGGAACGCCGGCCACCCGGACAGGGTATTCGTCGGACTGTGCTGGCAGTTCATCTCCCCCGATGACGACGAGTGTTTCGCGCTCGTCACGCGCCCCCAGCAGGTGCGCTGCGTGGGCTACGACGCGCGCCAGTCCCTGGGCCCGTGCTGGGCGAAGTGCGAGGCGCAGAAGCTGTGGCGCGGGGAGGACTATCTCCTGATCATCGACAGCCACATGCGGTTCGCCCAGGGGTGGGATGTGGCCATGATCGACATGCTGAACGCCTGTCCCTCGCAGAAGCCCATCTTGAGCACCTATCCCTCCGTGTATGCGCCGCCGGACAGGCTCGTCCCGGGGACGCCCCAGCTCGTGCCCCGCGACTTCGAGGAGGACCTGCTGGTGTTCGGGAGTGTCTACCGGGAGATGACCACGCCCCTGCGCAGAGGCTTGCTGGCAGGAGGCTTCATGTTCAGCCGCGCCGGCTTTCTCCAGGAGGTTCCATACGATCCGCACCTCTACTTCACCCGCGAGGAGATTGCCGTGCCCGTGCGTGCCTGGACCTGGGGCTGGGACGTGTTCACGCCGCATCGCTGTCTCATCTATCATCAGTGCGAGCGGCCGGGGGTCGCCCGGCATTGGGAGGATAATCCGGATTGGTGGTACCGACATTCCTTTGCTGTCGAGCGCGTCAAGCACCTCCTCGGGGTGAGCTTCTCACCGCGCCCCGAGGTGAGCCTCGACCTCGGGATGCTCGAGCCGTATGGCCTCGGTCCGGTGAGATCCATAGCCGACTTCGAGCGGTTCGTCGGCGTCTCGCTGCGGCAGCGCGCCATCTCGGAGCGGGCCCGCCAGGGGGAGTTCGGGTGAGCCGTCGGCGACACCCTGATGAGCCCCAGGCGTGGACGCGCGATCCCTGCGCCTGGAGGGCGAGGTTCCGGGGCGAAACCAGGACCGTGACGCCGGCGCGACGGGACTGGCCCTGCCCCGACTGATGGCATAGAATCCCACCGCACACGGAACGTCTCCACAACCGACCTCCAGAAAAGCCATGGCCGACAACTACATCCTGGTGGAAGGGGCCAGGCAGAACAACCTGAAGGGCCTGAACCTCAGGCTCCCCCTCAACGAGCTGATCGTGGTCACCGGGGTGAGCGGGGCGGGCAAATCCTCCCTGGCGTTCGACACGATCTACGCCGAGGGGCAGCGGCGCTACGTCGAGACCTTCTCCCCCTACGCCCGGCAGTTCCTCGAGCGCATGGACAAGCCCCGGGCCGACCGCATCGAGGGCATCCCGCCCGCCATCGCCATCGACCAGACCAACCCCGTCCGGACCTCTCGCTCCACGGTGGGCACCATGACGGAGCTCACCGACCACCTGAAGCTCCTCTTCGCCCGGGCGGCGCTCCTCTCCTGCCGGGGTTGCGGGCGCCGGGTCAGGCGAGACACGCCGGAGAGCATCGTTCAGGAAATCCTGGCACGGCCGGAGGGTCGGCCCGCCGCCCTCATCACGTTCCCCATGCCGGTCCCCGCGAACTTCACCACCGATGAGGCGAAGACGCTCCTGGCGGGTCAGGGCTACACCCGCATCCACCGCGAGGAGGACGGCAGGCTGGAGGTGATCCAGGATCGCGTGCGCCTCTCACCCGAGAACCGCGGACGCATCGTCGAGGATCTGGAGGCCGCCCTGGGGCACGGCGGCGGGCGCGTGGTCATCTACCCGCTGGACGCCGAGGGCCGTGCCCGGGAGCCGTGGCGGTTCTCCGCGGACCTCCACTGCCCGGATTGCGACATCCACTACCGGGATCCCACGCCGAACCTCTTCTCCTTCAACTCCCCCATCGGGGCCTGCCAGACCTGCCGGGGCTTTGGCCGGACCATCGGCGTGGACTACGGCCTGGTGGTGCCCGATGAGGGCAGGACGCTTGCCGAGGGAGCCGTCCGGCCCTGGCAGACCGACTCCTATCGCGAGTGCCAGGACGATCTGCTGCGTTTTGCCAGGAAGCGCGGCGTGCCGGTTCGCGTGCCGTGGCGTGACCTCGCCCCCAAGGAGAGGCGCTGGGTGCTGGAGGGGGAGGGCGAATGGGATCAAGGGGTCTGGTACGGGGTGAGCCGGTTCTTCCGCTGGCTCGAGACCAAGAGCTACCGGATGCACATCCGGGTGCTGCTCTCGAAGTACCGGGCCTACACCCTGTGTCCGGCCTGTCAGGGGGCGCGGCTCAAACCCGAGGCGCTCCTCTTCCGGCTGGGCACGCAGGAGGATGCCGACGCGGTCCTGGCAGCCGACCGGCGCTTCAAGCCCGCCGACCTCACGATCCCTGACGCGCAGTACGCGGGGCTTCCCGGTCTCTGCATCCACGATGTCGTGTGCCTGCCCATCGAGCGGGCGCGCGCGTTCTTCGACCGGGTGCACCTGCCCGCCCCCCTGGACGAGGCGGCGGGACTGCTGCTGCGCGAGATCCGGACGCGCCTCGGCTATCTCGTGGAGGTGGGGCTCGGCTATCTCACGCTCGACCGGCAGTCCCGCACCCTTTCGGGGGGTGAGGCCCAGCGCATCAACCTGACGACGGCACTCGGGACCTCGCTGGTCAACACCCTGTTCGTGCTGGATGAGCCCTCCATCGGGCTCCACCCCCGGGACATCGGCCGGGTGATCGGCGTCCTGCAGAGGCTACGCACGGCGGGGAACTCCCTCGTCGTGGTGGAGCACGATCCCCAGGTGATGCTGGCCGCCGACCGCATCCTGGAGCTGGGACCCGGCCCCGGGGAGAAGGGCGGCGAGGTCGTGTTCTTCGGCCCGCCGGGAGAGCTTTCGCGGGCGACCGGCTCGCTCACCGCCCGGTATCTCACCCGGGACAGGACTGTCGTCACGGAGGGAGGCTCGCAGCCGCCGGACGGGGCCCGCCTGGAGATCCTGGCCGCGGCCGAGAACAACCTCAAAGGCATCGACGTCCAGATCCCCCTCAACCGCCTGGTGTGCATCACGGGGGTCTCGGGGTCGGGGAAATCCACCCTCGTCCAGGATGTCCTCTACCGGGGCGTCGTCAAGCTCCAGGGCAAGCCCGTGGACGCGCCGGGCCGCCATCGGGCCATCCGTGGCCACGAGCAGGTCCGCGAGGTCGTCCTGGTGGACCAGTCCCCCATCGGGCGCACGGCCCGCTCCAACCCGGCGAGCTACGTGGGGGCCTTCGATGCCATCCGCCGCCTCTTTGCGGCCGAGCCTGCGGCGCGAAGCCTGGGGTACACCGCCGGCACCTTCAGCTTCAACGCGGGGACTGGCCGCTGCGCCACCTGTTCCGGCTCGGGGTTCGAGCACGTGGAGATGCAGTTCCTCTCGGACGTCTATCTCCGCTGCCCGGACTGCGACGGACGGCGCTACCGCCCCGAGGTGCTGGAGGTGAAGCTGTGGCCGGCAGCGAGCGCGCACTCAGAGAGTCAGACTCGTCTGACAGGTCGGACTGGTCCGACAGGGGGAAGTTCGATCGCCGATGTCCTCGACATGACGGTGGCCGAGGCCCTGGAGTTCTTCGCCGGGTCCCCCGAGGTGGTGCGGGCGCTCGAACCCCTGGCGGCGGTGGGCCTGCACTACCTGAGGCTCGGGCAGCCGGTGCCCACTCTCTCGGGTGGCGAGGCGCAGCGGCTCAAGCTGGCCGGCCATCTCGTGGAGGCGCAGGGGCGCCAGCGGGATCCTCGGGGGGCGCTCTTCCTCCTGGATGAGCCGACCACCGGACTCCATTTCGATGACATCGCCACGCTCCTCACCGTCTTCCGGCGGCTGCTTCACGCCGGCCATTCCCTCGTGGTGATCGAGCACAACCTGGAGGTGATCCGCGCCGCCGACTGGATCATCGACCTGGGACCGGAAGGGGGCGAGGCGGGCGGGGAGGTGGTCTGCGCCGGCAGTCCGGAGGCCGTGGCGGCGTGCGCGGCCAGCCACACCGGCCGGGCGCTTTGCGAGTACGGCCGCGAGCCGTTCCTGGCCGGGACGGGACCGGCCCCTCGACTGGGCTCGGGACAGGGGGCGGTCCACGAGGCCGCCCCCGCCTATGTCCCGGACAACGCCATCCGGGTGCACCATGCGCGCGAGCACAACCTGAAGAACATCGACGTCAGCATTCCCCGCGAGCGCTTCACGGTGATCACGGGGGTCTCGGGTAGCGGCAAGAGCACCCTCGCCTTCGACATCCTCTTCGCCGAGGGGCAGCGCCGCTACCTGGAGTCGCTGAACGCCTATGCGCGGCAGTTCGTGCAGCCCGTCTCCCGCCCGGACCTGGACGCCATCTTTGGCATCCCGCCCACCGTGGCCATCGAGCAGCGCACCAGCCGGGGCGGGCGCAAGAGCACCGTGGCCACGCAGACGGAGATCTACCACTTCCTGCGGCTGCTCTTCGTGAAGCTCGGGGTGCAGTCCTGCCCCGGCTGCGGCATCCCCATCCAGGCCCAGACGGTGGACGCGATCCTGGCCCGGCTGCTCCGCGAACAGCGCGGGAAGCGGATCCGGCTCCTGGCGCCTCTGGTGAAGGCGCGCAAGGGGTACTATACCGATCTGGCCAAGTGGGCGCTCGCGCGTGGCGTCTCCCACCTGCGGGTGGACGGGGTGATGACCTCCACGGCGGAGTGGCCGCGGCTCCCGCGCTTCCACGAGCATGACATCGAGCTTCCCGTGGGCGAGATCAGGGTCGGCCCCCGGGCCGAGGGGGAGCTGCGGTCGCTTCTCCTGCGGGCCATCGGTCTGGGCAAGGGCACCGTGCAGGTGGCGAGCGGGGAGAACGGGCACGCCTGCCGGGCCTCGGAGCCGGTGTTCTCGACCCGGCGCGCCTGCGCCCGCTGCGGGCGGAGCTTCGCCGAGCTGGACCCGCGCCTGTTCTCCTTCAACTCGAAGCATGGCTGGTGCCCGCGCTGCTACGGCACGGGGCTCGTCCTCCCGGGATTCGACGCGGAGCAGACCGGCGAGGAGATCTGGTGGACCGGATGGTGGGAAGGGCCGGAGCGTCCCTGTCCCGCCTGCCAGGGGAAGCGCCTCAACCCCGAGGCAATGGCGGTGCGGTTTGCGGGCCGGACGATCGCCGAGCTGACCGGGCTCTCCATCGAGGCGGCCGGGGGATTCTTCCGCAGCCTGCGCCTCCGCGGCCGCGAGGCCGCCATCGCCCGCGACATCCTGCCGGAGATCCGGACGCGCCTGGCGTTCCTGCAGCAGGTGGGGCTGGGGTACCTCACGCTCGACCGGTCGGCCCCCACCCTTTCCGGCGGCGAGGCGCAGCGGCTCCGGCTGGCCTCGCAGCTCGGCTCCAACCTGCGCGGGGTGTGCTACATCCTGGACGAGCCCACCATCGGGCTGCACCCCCATGACCACGGCAAGCTCCTGGACACGCTGGAGCGGCTGGAGGCGAAGGGCAACACCGTCGTGGTGGTGGAGCACGACGAGGCCACGATCCGCCGGGCCGAGCACATCGTGGACCTGGGCCCGGGCGCCGGCCTTCACGGCGGGCGGATCGTGGCCGAGGGGACGCCGGCGGAGCTGGTCCGGAACCCGGAGTCCGTGACGGGACGGTACCTGAGGAGCCCCCTGCGCCATCCGCTGGCCGAGCGGCGGCCGCGCCGCCGGAGCGAGCCCGCCCTCACGATCCGGGGGGCCCGTCTCCACAACCTGAAGAACCTCGACGTGGCCATACCGCTGGGGAAGCTGGTCTGCGTCACGGGAGTCTCGGGCAGCGGCAAGAGCACGCTGCTGCGGGAGGTGCTGCACGACAACCTGCGGCGCCTCCTCGCCCGACCCGCCCGGGCGGGCCTGGCCGGCTGTCGCGAGATCCAAGGGTGGCAGGGAATCGGACGCGTGCTGGAGGTGGATCAGACGCCCATCGGCAAGACGCCCCGGTCCTGCCCGGCGACCTACGTCGGTTTCTGGGACGACATCCGGCGCCTGTACGCCGCGATGCCCGAGGCACGCCTCCGGGGCTATGGGCCGGGGCGCTTCTCCTTCAACGTCACGGGCGGGCGCTGCGACGCCTGCGAGGGCCAGGGGGTCAAGACCATCGAGATGAGCTTCTTGCCCGACGTCGCCGTGACCTGCGATGTCTGTGGTGGAAAGCGCTTCGCCCCGGAGACCCTGGCGGTTCATTACAAGGACCGGAGCATCGCCGAGGTCCTCGCCATGAACGTGGAGGAGGCGGTGGAATTCTTTGCCATCCACGGCCGCGTCCAGCATGCCCTCCGGCTCCTCCAGGACGTGGGGCTCGGCTATCTCACCCTGGGGCAGAGAAGCCCCACGCTCTCCGGCGGCGAGGCCCAGCGGATCAAGCTCGTCACCGAGCTGGCCAAGACCCGCACCCCTGTCCCTGTCGCAGTCAGGCCCAGGGTGTGGGGTGCGGGCCACTCGCTCTATCTCCTGGACGAGCCCACCATTGGCCTGCACATGGCCGACGTGGAGAAGCTGGTGCGCGTCCTCCACCGCCTGGTGGATGCGGGCAACACGGTGGTCATCATCGAGCACAACCTGGACATCATCGCCGAGGCGGACTGGGTGATCGACCTCGGCCCCGAGGGCGGCGACCGGGGCGGCCGGATCGTCGCCCAGGGCCCTCCAGAGGAGATCGCGCGGGTCCGCACCGGCTTCCACACGGGGAGGGCGCTGGCAGGCTTCCTGAAGCAGCGCGGCCGGAGGGCGTGAGACCCGAATTCCCCCGGAGGTAAGGGGTACGCCCATTTCGCCGGCCTTATCACGCCCCCTCCCCCTCTCCCCCTCTGGGGGCGAGGGGTCCAAGAAATGCGACCCTCTCCCTCGGGAGGGAGAGGGAGTGGGTGAGGGTGGCTGGGGCGTTCTTGAATAATCCGGGCTTGCACCCTTTACCTCGACGAAGACGTTTCAGTCGTGGTGGGTGCAATCCTGAGTGCGCGCGGTTTCGTGGTCGTGACTACTCGCGATGCTGGACACCTCGGGCTAGCCTGCCACAACACGCTGTTCAGCGTCCCTCCAGGGACCAAATACTCCCATAGTCGATCACCAGTCCTGCGTCATCGACCGTGAGGTCCGCCACGAACCGGCCCCCGGCGCTTTCGTACCGGTAGAGCCTCTCATCCACACGCGTGTACGATTGCTCGAGTGGCTCAAGGGCGAAGCTCGGAAATCGCAGCCACGCAGCCCGCACCCGCGCTGTCGCTCCAACCGCGAGGTTCAGCCGGCGGATCGGCAACAGGTTGGTGGACGGACTGAAGTTCAGGTCGATGTCGCTGCACCCCGCCACACCGTCGATGGCGCTCCCGTCGAGTTGCCACTGGCCGGCACCATGGCGCACGACCTGAAGGCTGATTGGTCGGTCACCAACCCACCCTGTGACGACGGCCGACCGCGTGACCCATTGCGGGTCACAGTCGATGAGGTAGTCGAGTCGGCACGCCTGCCCGTCGTAGGCCAGCACGGCCACCCCTCCCAACTGCCAGCCCGTATCGACCGGGAGTACGAGGCAGGCTTCGTGCCCAGGAATATCCTGCCTCTTCCATACGACGGTGCGCGCGTCCAGGTTGTTCTCACTCATGAACGGATCTCGCCCTTCTTGCAGTCTCGTAGCGCCCGGCATCACCTGACGGCGAAGGCGGGCGAAGCCCGCTGTAGCCGGTCGGGTGCGTGCGGGGGTTGGGCGGCACTTCACCCCTGGCTGGCTTCATCGCTGGCCCTCGCACATCGGTTGCAGCGAGGGGCTGGGCGTCACCTCGTTACGCCGCAATCTCCGCCTCGACGAGCTTGGCAAGGAGCGTAAGCGATTCTTGCCACCCGAGATAGCAAGCCTCCAGTGGAATGACGGCGGGTATGCCTTCCTGCACGATGCTCAACTCGGTTCCGCAGGTCACCTGCTTCAAGGACACGGTCACCTGCATCTGCCCGGGCAAATGTGGGTCGTCGAACCTGTCCGTGTAGCGAATGCGTTCGTGGGGCACCAGCTCGAGATACTCTCCGCCGAACGAGTGGCTCTGGCCTGTTGTGAAGTTGGTGAACGACATCCTGTGGGTCCCACCAACTCTGGCGTCCATCTGATGGACCTTGCCCGTGAAGCCGTTTGGCGGAAGCCACTTGGCCATGGCATCAGGATCGAGGAATGCCCGATAGACACGCTCCGGCGTCGCACGGAGCACACGGTGAAGCCGGACGGCGTGAGTGGACATGATTCTTTCCCCTTTCGATAAGTGGTCGAGCCGGCGGTCGAACCAGGACGAATGTGCCGACGAATGCGGCGTGACGCCCAATGGCCAAGCTCAGCGGAGCGCCGCTTGCGGCGCGGCCACTGCAGCGTCGGGTTGGACGGCAGTGTCATCTGCTGGCGTGCTCAAGTCGGAAATTTGTCAAGCAAGTAATCGTAGGTAAATAGCATCATGCGCATCGATTGCTCGATTTCTTGAATGCGCTGCGTAACCATAGCGAAGCCCCAGGCATCTGGGCGGGTAGTTTGCGCAAAAAAGCTGTTCGGTTGCAGAGTTGTGCCGTCGCGAGTGCGGGCGCCGTCAGCCCCGATCTTCACAACGACGTATTTGCCGCAAACATGCACGAGGTCCGGCCAGCGTGTGACGGGGAGCGCGGCTGTGACACATCTGAGATGCTCAAGAGCCGTCTCGTGCATAGCGCCGTCGGGGGCATAGATTACTTTCAGGGGCCACGCGTCGTAGTCCTTCAGCCGTGGGCCCATCGGGTGGTACAGACCACCAATTGGTGCCACCAGAGGCAATGAAGCAAGGTTTTCTACTGCGTCGGCGATCTCCTTTCCGTCGAGGTTGCTCTTTAAGGATACCGCTGCGACAAGCCCGTCAACGCAGGCGAACGATTTTCCCTGCCTATCCTTGTTCAGAAAGTCAAATCGAAGAGATGACCCGGAAGCAACAAGAACATCTATCTGGCGCGATTCAGAGCCGTCCGCTCCGAACGCAAACCCGCCGAGGCTCACAGTGCAGAAGGCGGGAACATGCGCCCGGAGGAATTCGATGTAGAGCCGCTCACGCGATACGCCGATGTCGGCGGTGTTGGGGAACACACTCGCGACTTCTGCCTCGCGCCGCAGTGCCTTCCCGACACTTTCCCAGTAATCTCGCAACCGCGTGAAAAACGGGTCCATCCTCTCGCCCCTTCGCAACAGTCAGTCGTGTCCCCCCATCTGCCGCCCAACGCGTCGGATCAGCCGCGGCGGCCAGATCCCGACTCCAAGGCAATACACACCTTATGATGACCGCCGCCGGCTGAATGCGGTTGTTGGGCAGGCCGACCCATTACGCCCCGGCCATCGGTAGTGCATACACCTCGATACTGGTGAAGTCATCGTCCCGCTCTGTCCAGTCAAAGCTGAGGTAGTACCGCAAGTACTCCAGGGCGCCCTGGTTGGTCTCGAAAAGGCCGTTTGGGTTGAGCCGGGCGAAGTACTCCCTGAACAGCGTACCGTCTGGATCAGTGCCATGCCACCGCGGGAAGAACAGAGCGTCACAGATGCAACTGAAGTGGTCGCAATGGAAATACGCGGCATCGGAGCCGAGCAATTGAGCGCCTGGCGGAGGTTCCATGCTGTCCTGCAACTCTCGGCCGAAGATCACCTCGTAGCGGTCTTGTTCGGCCGCTAGCGCGTTCCACACTCTAGTAATGTCCTCCAGGCTGCTCACCCAGCCGTCCTCCCGCCCGGTGAGGCATTCGACCGCATCGAGCACGACAGCGGCTGGGTTGGCCTCCGAAGGCGTTCCGGCCTCCGTGAACAGTCGGGCTTGGTCACAGGTAAGCGCTTGCAGCGGTTGTCTGTCAATGCCACGATACCGGGGAACCCCCTCAGGAGGCAGTGGCCGGCTCTTGTGCGGGATGCCATAGATGGGCGCGGTCGTCTTCGGATTGCGATCGTACCGACCACTTCGCAGCCCAGCATCGTAAAGCGCCTCGAAGCGTGTGACTATGAGATATCCGGACGCCATTTCGTCACCGCCCAACTACGCTTCTCTGGTTTTCGTGTAAGGGGCTGTATCTGGCATTCGGTCCGGATAAGCCCCCGGTCATGAATCTCTTGGCAGGACTGAGCTATCATGTGGTGGTTACGCGAACAGCGTCGAGCCTGTCGGGATCTTATCCGGTTTCCGCAGAAGACCCCCGGGACAGGCTTGCAGAGAATCCACCGGGCTTCGGACACCCTTGCCGCCTCGGTTCAAGACATGGGTGTAGGTCATGGTCGTCTTGACGTCTTTGTGGCCGAGCAGTTCTTGAATAGTCCGGCTGTCGTACCCCTCCGCCAGGAGGTGGGTTGCGAAGGCGTGGCGGGGAGAGCAAGGCGGCGGGGCCGGGCCTGCACCGCCGGATCCTGGCGGCTCCTGCCAGATCAAGGTCGCTCGCCGGGACTCGGGGGAGGCGATGGGCTGGAGACGCGGACGGGTGGGCAGGGGCGGGCGCGCCCCGGCGAGGGTCCGAGTCAGATCCGGAGCGCGATCGCGAGCCGACCCCATCTGGCCTCCTCCATCGGACGTCCCGGGGAGGTGCACTGGCCCGGAGCCTACACTCGACCCGGCACGAGAGTCAAGGCAACCGGTGAAAGTGGCCTTCGCCAGGACCGAGTGTGTCACGCCGAGTCAGGCGGCAAAGACTCCGGGGGGCTGTAGATCCGCAAGCCCTCAACTTTGGCGATTGCCTGGAAGTCCCGGTCATTGTGGTACAACTCCGCGCCTCCCTCCAAGCAGGTGGCGGCGATCAGGCAGTCCAGGGTATTGCGGACGGTCACGCCCTTTCTTCGGCATGCGCGGTAAATTTGGGCCGCATGGTCGAGCGTTCTGAGGCCGCGGACGCGCAGGACTGGAAGCAACGCCCTCATTCTGGCGGGTTTCCATCAGAGCATCAGTACCGAATGGCGAGGGAGTCTTCGCCTTCCCGTCCCCGCCATGGATAGGCCGGCCTCGGGTGCTCCCGCCTAACCTCCCAGCCATCGAATAGGGTATTCCCCTCGCGGTCTCGGGGTTGCGGTGGCACTGTCCTCTGCGGAGGTGCCCTCATGCCCCGAGCCCCGCAGAGACGCCGTCGGAAGCGCTGCCCCTTCTGCCAGACCCTGCTCCATTCCCACCCCCGGCTGGGGGCGCGGCAGTGGGCGTGTCCGGCCCAGGCCTGCCAGCAGCAGCGGCATGCCCAGAACTGTCGGACCTGGCGCCGCCAGAACCGCGCGGTCACCCGCACGCACTACCAGGACTACGTCCAGCCGGCGCGGGCCGCCCCGCGGCCACCCCCCGTGTCTGCGGACGACCTCCAGATTATCCTCGGCAGTCTCCGCCCCGAGGTGCGAGACGCGATAATGGCGCAGGGGCAGTCCCCATCAGGAGTTAGCTCACTTTAATGCGAAGTGGCGTCTCGCGAGACTCGATCGGGCAGGTTGACCCTGCGGAATCACGCAGTTCACTGCTCATACGCTGGGCCCTCTCGCGAGACTCGATACTGAGCTAACTCTCCGCCAGGAACGGGGGTGTGGGCCGATAAGGCCCCGTGCGCCCATGATACGAGACTCGATAGCCCCCCCGGCAGCGCGCGTGGTACACCGAGGGCCACCGAAGGAGGTGCCCCATGCTCGCTGCTGCCGTGCAAGCCGAGATCCTGCGCCTGGCGTATGCCGACCACTGGTCCCTCACCCGCATCGCCCACCACGTGGGCGTGAACTGGAAGAGCGTCCGCAAGGTGGTGCAGCGCCGCAGTGTCGCGCTCGTGCGGGCCCGGCCGCGACCGCGGGTGACGCTGCTCACCCCGTTCACCGCCCAACTCCAGGCGCTGCTCGCGCGGGATCCGGAGCGCTCCGCCGTGAACTGCCTCCAGGCCCTCCGGGCCGCAGGCTACCGGGGCGGGATCACCACGCTCCGGCTGGCCCTCGCCCGGGGGCGGCCCACGCCAGCCGCCGAGGCCTGCGTGGCCCTCACCTTCGGGCCCGGGGAACGCGTGCAGATCGACTGGGGCGAGTTCGGCGACGTCTTCGGGATCGGTCGCGCGGTGCACGCCTTCCTGCTGGTGTGCTGCCACTCGCGCCTGCTCACCGTGGAGTTCACCTTCAGCCAGACCCTGGAAGCGTTCCTGCGCTGCCATGAGCACGCCTTCGCCGTCCTGGGCGGCTATGCCCGGGAGGCGCAGTACGACAACCTCGCCACGGCCGTCGCCGAGCGCCGGGGCCGCCTGGTCCGGTGGAACCCGCGCTTCCTCGCCTATGCCGGCCACTGCGGCTTCCGCCCCGTGGCGTGCACCCCCGGCCGCGGGAACGAGAAGGGGCGGGTCGAGGACAGTGTGAAGTACCTCCGAATGAACTTCTGGCCGGGGCGGACGTTCCGCGATCTCGCCGATCTGAACGCCCAGGCGCAGGCGTGGCGCGACGACGTCGCCAACGCGCGGGAGCACCGGGTGACGCGGAAGATCCCGGGGCTGCACGTGGTCGAGGAGCGGCCGCACTGGCTCCCGCTCCGGGAGCCGTACGACACCGACGAGGTGCGGAGTGTCGTCGTCCCACCCAGCTTCCGCGTGGCCTTCGACAGCAACCGCTACTCCGTGCCCTGGCGGTTGGTGGGGAAGGCCCTCACGCTCCGGGCCGACGCCGAGACGGTGACCCTGTGGTACGGGACGCACCGGGTGGCCCGGCACGCCCGCGACTGGGGGCGCGACCACGCGCTCATGGTCCCCGCCCATGCCGAGGGGCTCCTCGCGCAGAAGCCGGGGGCGCAGGGCCAGTGGCAGGTCCAGGCGGTGGAGGCGCTCGGGCCCCAGGCGCGGCAGTACCTGGGACTCGTCCGGGCCGGCACCCGGTCGCTCCGGGCGGAACTCGAGCACCTGCTGCTCCTCACGACCCTCTACGGCCCCGCGCCGGTCGAGGCCGCGCTGGGGGCGTGTCTGGCCCAGGCCATCGTGGGGAGCGATCATGTGGCGCGGTGGCTGCAGTTGCAGCACGCGGGGCCGCTCGCCCCGCCCCCGCTCACGCTGGGCGATCCGCGGCTCACGGTGCCGCCGGTGCGGCCCAACCTCGCGCGCTATGATGCCTTGCTCCTGGACGCCGACGCGGCGGCCCGCCCGACGGAGGAGCCCAATGGCCCCGCTGACGCTTGAGCAGAAGCTGACGCAGCTGCAGCTCCTGAGCGCCCCCGAGACGCTGGCGACCTGGGCGGCACGGCACCCGGCGGAGCGCGACGGCGTCCGGGCCGTCTTGGAGGCCCTGGCCGACCGCGAGCTCGCCCGCCGGACGGAGCGCACGGTGGCCGCCCGGATCGCCGCGGCGAAGTTCATCCGGGTCCAGACCGTGGACACGTTCAACTTCGAGTACAACCCGGCGACCCGCAAGCTCCGGAGCCGCTACCTCAACCTCCTCGCCACCGATCTCGTGGCGGAGGGGATCGGCGCCCTCTTGGTCGGGGGATCGGGCTTGGGGAAAACCCACTTGGCCCGGGCCCTGGGCTACGCCCAGTGCCAGCGGGGGCACCGGGTCCTGTTCACTTCACTCGCGGCGCTGGTGAATCGGCTCAGCGCCGCGGAGGCCACCAAGAGCCTGCACCGCGCGCTCAAGGCCTACCAGAGCCCGGCGGTCCTCCTCGTGGACGAGATCGGGTACGCGACGCTCCGCCAACCCGAGAGCCACCTGCTCTTCCAGGTGCTCTCCGTCCGCCACGACCGGAAACGACCGACGATCATCACGACCAACCGCGTGTTCGGGGAGTGGAACCAGATCTTCGCCGACGATGCCGTGGCCCACGCGATCCTGGACCGGCTCGCCGAGCGGGCCGAGGTCTTCCACCTGGAGGGGACCAGCTATCGGGAAACCCACCGCCGCCCCGCGCCGAAGGTCCCACCGGCGTAGTCGGGGCCCCGTGTGCCCGCGAGAGCATCCGACGGGTTCGCTGGCGCAGCAGTCTCCTGGCGTCCGTGCCCCCGTCTGCCCGCACCGCAGACCTAACCCCCTGCACCTCGGGGCTCACCACCATGAACCCGATGAAACCTCGCCATGTTCAACCTGTCGCTTCCACAGGACCTCGTATGCGCGGAGAATGCTGCGAGTGCGCCGAAACTTCACCTCCTCGAGAATCCCTTGAAGGACTTCACAGCAGATGATGTCGGTGAGACCGGGGGGGCCCCTGTCTCGATGAGCGCCTTCAAATGAAGGTCGAACGAAGTTCCCCGGGCTTCCAGGAAATCGATCCAGACGCTTGTGTCGACGACAATTAGACCCGACCCCGGCGAAGCTCTCCCAAATCGGCTTCCCACTTGACTCGCCCTCGCAACTTCAGAATCTCTCGCTGCTTGGCACTCGTGAGAAGCTCGGTGAGGGCCAGGTGCACGAGTTCGCGCTTTGACTTGCACCTGAAGATCCGCAGGCCTCGGCTGACGAGGCGATCGTCAAGCTCTATGTTGGTCCTGGCCATGGCTTGTTTCCTCCTGGGGAACCCTAGGCCATACTGGTGTATGAGTCAAGGATGTAGGGTGTATATTTTTGCGGTTCGGACAGCGGGGCGGCCATGCGCTGGCCGGCTCGTATGTATCGCAGTCACAGGGGCGGGCTTCTGCCGCCTTCGCCATGCCTCGGGGGGTGTGAGCTCCCAAGGGGGGGCTACGCGATCGTAGAGAGAGGATAGAGGATGGTGTCCCCGGAGTTCAAGTGTCGATGAATCGAAACTTGGTCGAAGGGCCGATGCTGCGGAGGGCTGCGGCCAGGAGGTCGGCGGTCGCCGCGACATCTTTGAGCGAGCAGACCTCGATGGGGCCGTGGGTGTAGCGCGAGGGGATCTTCAGGGTGAGGGAGGGGACACCGCGTCCCGCGAACTGGACCGCGGCCGCATCGGAGGTGATGATCGGCATGCTCCCCTCGATCTGGTACGGGATCTTCTCCCGCTCCCCGGCCTGGCGGCAGAGCGCGATCAGGGCCGGATGCCCGAAGAGGCCGAGGGGAACCGAGGCCCCCCTGTCCATGACGGAGATGCCGGGACCCATCCCCAGCGCGTTCGCGGCCTCGGAAAACGTTGTGCTCGGATGGGCGCCGATGCCGTGGCCGAATCCCGCCTGGGAGACGGTCGCGTCGATCCCGATGCAGAGATCCGGCTGGAGCCGATTGGCGGCCTGCATCGCGCCGCGGAGGCCCACCTCTTCCTGGATGGCCGCCACAAAGATGATGCTGGCGTAGAGGCGGCCGGCGGATTGCCTGAGTGCGCCCATGGCCTCCAGCATGGCCAGGCAGCCGACCTTGTCATCCAGGGAACGCCCCGTCACCATGCCCGTGGATGGATCACCCAGCCAGGCCAGTTCCCGGTCCCAGGTCACCTGCTGGCCCGGTTCGATTCCCAGCCGCTCCACCTCGGCCCTGGACGAGGCGCCCACGTCGATGAAGAGGGCGTCTACGGGGGGAACCGTCGTGCCGAGCTGCGTATCTCGGAAGGCGATGTGGCCCGGCTTGGAACCGACCACGCCCACGCGCGACCCGCTGCCGGTCAGGATCAGGACCCGCTGGGCGTAGGTGAGGTTGGCCGGAACGGACCCGACCACGTCGAAGCGAAGGTAGCCGTTCTCCTCGATGTGGGAGACGATCATCCCCACCGAGTCGCTGTGGGCCGGGACCATGACGCGAGGGCCGCCGGGCGCTCCGTCCACGTACCCGTACACATTCCCGAACTCGTCCACCTCCGCCCGGTCCGCCAGCGGCCGCATCTCGTCAAGCAGGCGCCGGGCGATCCCCTGCTCGAACCCGCTCGTGGCCGGAATCGCGGCGAGGTCTTTCAGCCGCTCGAACAGTTTCCGATGTCGCTCCACGCGGTGCTTCCTCCAACTGGCAAACGGATCGACTGACCGCTACCACTCTCGCCTGAGGAGGACCCGTAAGCCCCTCATGCAACCTATGCCCGTTGATGTTCGAGCAGCTCCGCATCGTCCTCGGTCCAGAAGAACGTCTCCTGCCTGCGGTTTCCTCGTTGGGTGATGTGGTGGGGGAGCCCCGGGGCCACGACCTGTGCAAGTCGCACCATGTCAAAACCCTCTTTTTCCCTCTCATGCAAATCAAGAATTAAGTATGGTGTCTCCGGAATTCCAAAAAGATTGAGTATGATGTCCCCGGAATTCAGACCGCAAGGAGAGTCTGTGCCTTTCCGATTACATCAAGAACAGTCACCGCCGGCGCCTTGCAGCAGAACTCAGCACGCCGTGCGCGCCAGTCCATGCTTTTGACTTGGTCGGCCAGCACGACTCCTGCCACTCTAAGGCCTTTGGGCAAAGGCACCTCGAATGGATAGCCCTTGCGTCGATTCGTAATCGGGCAGAGAAGAACCAAGCCAACCTTCTGGTTGTAGGACTGGGGAGAGACAATCAAGGCTGGCCGCCGGCCGGCTTGTTCATGACCGGCCTGCGGGTCGAAGTCGACCCAGACAATATCCCCGCGGTCGGGGGCATGAACTGCTGGCATCACAGGGCTTCCTTGCCAACAGGCCGACCGGTTTTGATCTCGGCGTGGAGGTTACGCTTGGAGACCTTCTTGAGGAGATCCTCAAGCCGGTACTGCGGCGGGCGGTGAGGCTCGAGGACGAGTGTGCCGCCAACAACACGCAGTTCCACGGCACTGCCTTGCTCCAGCCGGAATTCGTCAGCAAGTGCCTTGGGGAGTCTCAGGGCAAGGCTATTGCCCCATTTCTGCACTCTTGCAGTCATCGCGAGCCCTCCTATCGTATCGACAATGAATATACCGTGGGGCGGAGGGGCACGCAAGAGACTTGTCTCTTGTTGACCGAACTACGTTTTGTTGCTTTCCGCGTAAGGGGCTGTCGTGGCATGGGTTCCGATAAGCCCCCGGTCATGAGATTTCCGCAGGAACTAGCCTCTCATGTAGTTGCGTGATTGGGACCCCGCCTGTCGGGATGTTATCTGTTCTCCGCAGAAGACCTCCTTGGACTGACTCACAGAGGATCCACGCGGCTCCGGTTGACGTCATTGTGCGCAATCCGTGAATTCCAGCGGGTTTGCCGTGGCGGGTAATCACGACCTCTTCCTTCTCTGCTTCGCGGAGATGGCGCGACAGATCATCCTTCACTTCAGACAACGGAATCCTTTTCATTCGGGCTCACCCTTTCTGCCAACCAACGCTCGGGTTCTGACTTGCGAATGATCGCAAGCATCTCGACCATTCCCCTGCCGTGCCGCCGGTCCCGCCTGCGTAAAACGGAGAGCGATGTCGGGGGCCACTACTCGGGCAACACGCGCCATGGCTTTGGCAGCCCTCCCTCCGATCGGATCCTCAAATCAGTATGGTGTCCCCGGAATTCCGCGTGACAAGTATCCTTAACTTTTCAGTCGCCTTCTGCGCTTCTGCCCCGTTGGCACCCTAGCCTGAGGGTCGACGAAGTCACCCGCCTCAACCCAGTCCGTCCCTGCTGTGTCCACGTTGCACCCGGCATTTCTCAGTTTCGTCGCGAACTCGTGCCGCTTGGAATACTTGGTTGCCTGGTCGCCGAACTCCCGCACGGTCGCTGTCCGCATGCGACCACCTCCGTGCCCACATTCTTGATCCCCTGATCCGTGGAAGTCAAGGGCAACGCTTTCCTCGCCGGGGGCGGGGCAGAGTTTCCTCGGCTCCGCTTGGCGCGTGAGGTTGTGTTCGCTGGCCGTTGCATCGAAGCCTTCCCTGACGCCCCCATCCGTGGTAGGATTTGCGAAAATGGGGGACGGAGCAATGCGACAGATCACCAATGTGAAAGTCTTGGAGGGATATCGCCTGGAGTTGGAATTTGACGACGGGGTGTCTGGGGGTGTGGACCTCTCTGACCTAGTCGGCAAAGGCGTTTTTGCCTTGTGGCGGGATCGGCGGGCCTTCGAGCAGGTCCGGGTTGGATCATCCGGGGAGCTTGCCTGGGGTGACAAGATTGATTTGTGCCCGGACGCCCTCTACCTCCGGGTAACGGGCAAGAAGCCGGAAGACATCTTCCCCTCGCTGCGCAAGCAGCCCGCCCATGCCTGAGATCAGTCGATTCTTCGGCATCATTATCAAGATGTTCTTCGACGATCACAACCCACCGCACTTCCACGCGGAATATGCCGGCGACCTTGCGCTGATCGAGATCCGCAACCTCTCCGTCTTCTCTGGTGGACTGTCGCCTCGTGCGTTGGGACTCGCGATTGAGTGGGCAACGATCCATCAGAAGGAACTCCTCGCGAACTGGGAGAGAGCGCAAGCACGGGAGGAACTGCAAAAGATCGCGCCTCTGGAGTAAGAGCGACCAGCGAGCGGGTGCAGGAAAGGTGCCCTGTACTTTCCAGAGCAGGGTTGGGACATTCACACTATACGTCTTGGGGGAAAGCTGAGGAGGCCATGGGGAAAGTTCGAACGCTCGTGTGTCCGAAATGTCAGAAGCAGGTTGCGCCTGCGGAGAAGCAGTTCGCCTGTCCGGAGTGCCACGGGATCCTGGATGTCCAGGTGAACCTGGATCACCTGTCCGCAGACTTCCAGGAGAAGCTCCTGCGGCGACAGGATTCGACCATCTGGAAGTGGCACGAGTTCATGCCGGTGGAGGATCTCTCCTGTGTGGTGAGCCTGGGCGAAGGCGGCACGCCCCTCGTGCACACCGAGGCCCTCGCGGCCGCCACAGGGCTCGATCGTCTGTTCATCAAGAACGACACGCTCCTGCCGACGGGCTCGCTGAAGGATCGCAGCAACGCGGTGGGCATCTCCAAGGCGAAGGAGTGGGGCGCCACCACGGCAGCCGTCGTGTCCACGGGAAACGCGGCCGCCTCGGTGGCGGCTTACGCGGCGGTGGCGGGGATGCAAGCCGTGGTGATCATTCCTGCGTGGACCTCACCCCAGAAAGTTGCCCAGGCCGCCATCTATGGGGCCCGCATCATCCCGGTGGAGGGAAGCTTCGAGCAGGCGGCCAGCCTCTACCAGGCGGGCTTGAAAGAATTCGGCTGGTACAATTGTCTCTCCAGTAATCCATATCGCCTGGAGGGGAAGAAGTCCTACGCCTTTGAGGTCTGGGAGCAACTGGAGGGGGAGGTGCCGGACTGGATGATCCACCCCACCGCGGGAGGGGCCGGTGTGGTGGCCGCCTACAAGGGCTTTCGCGAGCTGAAGGGCCTCGGCTGGGTCGAGAAGCTTCCGCGCATGGTGGCCGCGCAAGCGGATGCGTGCGCTCCCGTGGTCCGGGCCTTCGAGGCGGGCGCCGAAGAGGTCACGCCGGTAGAGGCGGGCGAGACCATCGCCGAGAGTATCCGCGTCGGAAAGCCATCCGCCATGGCCACTCGATGCCTCCTGGACGTTCGGGGCTCGGGCGGGGTGGCTGTGGGGGTGACCGACGACGAGATCCGGTCCGCGCAATCGCTCGTCGCGCGGACGGCGGGGGTCTTTGGCGAACCCAGCGGCGTGGCGTCGGTGGCCGCGGCGCTCAAGCTCAAGGCGCAGGGAAGGATTCAGGCTCACGATCTGGTCGTCTGCACCGTGAGCGGCCACGGTCTGAAGCAGGTGGGGGCGCTGGATCCGGCGCGTCTCGTGAGTCGCCCCATCCCAGCCACGTTGAAGGCGTTGCGCGAGCGGCTGAAGGAGTCGGCGGCGGGCGATGGAGCGTAGCACCGCAGCCCCGACCATTCGCGTTCCGCCGCCGGGGCCGAACGCCCAGCGCTGGATGGCCTACCATCGGGCCGCGGCCGCGCGGGCGACCTACGTCGAGGGGTTTGTCTGGGACCGGGCGGCGCCGGCCATCGGACCGTTCTGCACCGACCCGGACGGGAACGTCTTCCTCGACTTTGCCTCCCACGTGGGGAGCAGTCCCCTCGGCTACAACCACCCCGAGCTGCTGGCGGTCAGCGACCGGCTGAAATCCATCGACCCGGACCGGTATGCCGGGACGGACTTCATCTCGGCTTACGGGTCCGACCCGGATCGGGTGGAGATCCCGACGCCGTCCCACCTCCATCACAAGCTGCTGGAGACCACGGCGCCCTTCGACTTCGAGACGGCGTTCTTCTCCAACTCGGGGGCCGAGGCGGTCGAGAACGCCATCAAGATCTGCTACGACGCCCGGCGGAACTGCGGCTACGGGTTCTGCTTCCTGGGGGCGTTTCACGGGCGCACGCTGGGCGCCCTGTCGCTCAACCGCAGCAAGCGGCTGCATCGGTCCTGGTATCCCCAGATCCCGAACATCGTTCACCTGCCCTACTGCGACTGCCCCGACGAGTGTCGCTGCGGGTTCTGGCTGGGCCCTCCGCACTCGATGAGCCAGCTTGCCCATTTTCTCGACCCGGCGCACGGCCTCATCGATCCGGCGGAGGTGGCCTACATCATCATCGAGCCGGTCCAGGGCGAGGGTGGTTATCACGTCCCCAGCGCGGCGTTCATGCGGGAGATCGGCCGGATCGCCAACCAGTACCACATCCCCCTGATCGCCGACGAGATCCAGTCCGGGATGGGCCGGACCGGCCAGTGGTGGGCCTGCCAGCACTTCGACATCCGGCCCGACATCATCGTGGCAGGGAAGGCCCTCCGGGTGGGGGCCACGATCGGACGGACCGAGCTGTTCCCGAAGGAGGAGATGCGTCTGGGGAGCACCTGGGGCGAGGGGAATGCCCTCAGCTCCGCCGTCGGGTTCACCACCATCCAGGTCATCCAGCGGGACGGCCTGCTCACGCACGCGACCCGGATGGGCGAGCGCCTGCGCCTGGAACTCCGGGCCCTTCGGCGTCGCTTCGGCTTCATCGAGGACGTCCGGGGGCTGGGTCTGCTGGACGCCATGGAGCTGGACACGGCAGAGCGCCGCACCCGGATCCTGCACGCGTGCCTGGAGCGCGGCCTCCTCTTGCTCGGGTGCGGCTTCAAGGCCATCCGCTTCCTTCCGCCCCTGGACCTGACCGACCGTGAGCTGGACCTGGCCCTGGAGATCCTTTCCGCAGTATTGCCAAAGGCCTGATCCAAGCACTTCTTGATTGACAATACCTTCTCTTACTTACACCATGCTGCGAAAGCACCGGCCAACCACGTGGAATTGCATCCGGTGGGGGCGGAATCGTGGCGACTCTCTTCGTCTGGGACATGCCGAACGAGCTCTATGAACAGTTGAAGAAGCGTGCCGCCAAGGAAGGGCGGAGTATAAGCGAGGAGGCAATTCGGTTGCTCCGGCGCGTCCTTTTCGCCGACCGACCGAAACCCGATCCGGAGTTCAAGGCTTGGCTCGACCGGGTTACCGAGCAGCGAGAACGGTGGGCGAGAGTAGGACGAAAGTTCCCGGACAGCACGACGATCATCCGTGAGGATCGCGATCGGTGATCCCGATCGTGCTCACCACGGATCATGTCCTTCACAGGAAGGTGAGCGGCCGACTCCCGTGGGTGCGATTGCTCCGTGACTTCGACGGGGCTGAACCCGCGGGGGGAGGCACGCCGAGCGCGAAATGAGTGGGGCTCGTTCCATCATCCATCTCGACATGGACGCCTTCTACGCTTCGGTGGAGCAGCTCGATCATCCGGCGTACCGGGGGAAGCCGGTCGTGGTGGGCGCCGACCCGCGGGGCGGCAATGGGCGCGGCGTGGTCGCCGCATGCTCGTACGAGGCGCGACCGTTCGGGGTCCGGTCCGCCTTGCCGATCTCGCAGGCTTACCGGCTGTGCCCGCAGGCCGTCTACGTCCGGCCCCGGATGGAGCGCTACGCCGAGATGTCGGGGCGCATGTTCGCCATCCTGCGGGAGCACACCGACCTCGTGGAGCCGCTCTCCATCGACGAGGCGTTCCTGGATGTCACGGGAAGCCAGCGCCTCTTCGGACCGGCGGAGACGATCGGCCGCACGCTGAAGTCCCGCATCCGCGCAGAGCTGGGCCTGGTTGCCTCCATCGGCCTCGCCCCGAACAAGTTCCTGGCCAAGGTCGCCTCGGACCTGGGGAAGCCGGACGGATTCGTCGTCGTCTCCCCGGGCAAAGAGCGGGAGTTCCTGGCTCCCCTGCCCATCTCGCGTCTGTGGGGCGTGGGGCCGAAGACGGAGGCGCGACTCAAGAAGCTGGGCCTTCAAACCATCGGCCAGATCGCCCGGATGGGTGCGGAGGGGCTGGAGGCAGCGCTGGGGAATTCCGGGCGCGACCTGTGGGGGCTGGCGAACGGCATGGACGAGCGTGAGGTCGTGCCGGAGCAGGAGGCCAAGTCCATCGGGGCCGAGACCACGTTCGGGCAGGACACGGACGATCGGGAGGAGATCCGCAAGACCATCCTGGAGCTGTCGGATCGGGTGGGCCGCCGGTTGCGCCGTGAGGGATACGTGGCGCACGGCGTGACACTGAAGTTCCGGGATCACAACTTCCAGACCCTGACCCGGGCCTCCATGCTGCCGCAACCGACGGACCTGGGCGAGGAGCTGTTCCGGGCGGCCTCCGCCCTACTCCAGGGCGTGAATTGGGCGGGAAAGCGGGTCCGCCTCCTCGGCGTGACTGCGACCCGACTCCTCCCGGCCACCGGGCAGCCTGGGGATCAGCTTCACCTGTTCCAGAAGGCCGCCGAGCCGAAAGAGCGATTGGCCCGCACGCTGGACGCCATCCGGGAGCGGTTCGGCTCGGAGGCGATCACCCGGGCATCCCTCATCCCGGCGGCCCCAGCCCGCAAGGCCACCAAGCCCGCCGGCAAGCCCTCCCGCCCTCGATGACACCGCCGTTCCAGGATGCTAAAGTATCCGCAGCCGGAGAAACCCAAGGCACCCTATTCAATCCGCAGATTACGCAGATTGTCTCGGAACGGACCCCTCGGTGAATCTGTGTAATCTGCGTAATCTGCGGATATAGTGATAGTCGTTTCGGGGTTCGCGTAGGGGGTTCAGGATGGCAGCAGGAGTTCCAAGGGGGCATCCGCTGAGTCGGTTGCTGAGCAGCCTGATCGAACGGAACTTCACCGGACACCTCGGCTGGCCGGATGCCGAGGTCATCGGATATCTCGCCGGCGTCATGACGGACTTCGTGCACGTGGACCAGCTCTTCAAGATCCGGAACGCGCAGGGGCGGCGGGTAGAGGAGGTCGCCGAGATGCTGGTCGAGGGTGATCTGCTGCACCGCGCGCAGTCCGTGGAGCGCGAGCGTGAGGTCCACAAGCACGTCGGCGACTACACGCTGTTCATGAGCGGGATCTTCCCCGAGTTCCTCCACCGGCTGAAGACCACTCGGACCATCGCCTCCCCAGACGCCCTCCTGGACCTCATGCAGGTGGGGAAGCGCTCCTACCGGATCGTCTCCGAGTTCACGTACGGTCCGCACGGGGAATCCGCACCCCTCTACCGCAAGCTCTCCGAGAACTTCGAGCTCTGCGTGTACGGACTAGGGTATGTCCGGGCCGACCTGGACCGGCTGCGGGACCCCCGCTTCCAGGCGGCGAAGGGGCGGCTGCTGGGCTGAGAGTCCACCCCGACTGGAGGGGAGCCATGAAGGTCGGGATCGTCGGAGGCAGGGCCGTGGGGGGGCAGCGCCGCATATGCCATGGTGCTCTGCGGCGTGTCGAGCGAGATCGTGCTCGTGGACCTGGGCGAGAGCCTGGCGCGGGCGCAGGCGGAGGACCTGTTGCATGCGACCCCCTTCGCCACGCCCGTCCGGGTGGCCGCCGCCTACCGGATCA
The DNA here is from genome assembly GCA_035455275.1 of Methylomirabilis sp. (SeqCode). Lineage (GTDB taxonomy): Bacteria > Methylomirabilota > Methylomirabilia > Methylomirabilales > 2-02-FULL-66-22 > 2-02-FULL-66-22. The sequence goes on from DATIFO010000151.1 coordinate 54,809, forward strand.
TCGCCGGCAAAGGGGCGACGTCTTACGGGATCGGAGCGGGCATCGCGCGCCTGGTGCGGGGCATCCAGGCGACCCTGCAGCCCGCCTGGTCGCCCGAGGAGGCGGCGGCGCTCGACGCCAGCGCCCGTGTCATCCGGAACGCCGCCGGCAGCCTGCGGGCGTGAAGAGGATGCGGTTCGGCGGCCATGCTCTACCCGCTGGGATGGTGAGAGGCAGCACCCCCATCTCAGGCGGCGGCGAGAACCCACCTACCCCGCGGCAGGCCCGCAGGGTAGGTGGGTCTGGGCGAGTGGTTACTCCGGCGGCACGGAAATCTCGACGCGGCGGTTCTGGAACCGACCATCCTTCGTCTTGTTATCCGCAACTGGCTTGGACAGTCCGTATCCCGCCGTGGTGATCCTTCCCCCGTCGGTGACGCCGTTCTTGAGCAGGTAGTCCTTCACGGCGGCGGCTCGCCTCTCCGAGAGCCCCTGGTTGTACTTCGCAGTGCCGGTGCTGTCCGTGTGGCCCTCGATCGTGATCTTGCGTCCGGGATACCGCTTCACGAAGTCGATAGCCTTCTGGAGCTCGGCACGGTCCGCCGGCCGGATCACGGCTTTATCCGTGTCGAAATTGATGTGGAGGGTCAAGCGCTCAACCGGCCTGGGTGCCGGCGGGGGCGGGGTCACCGTCACGGTGGTGGCTGCCGTCCGGGACCCGCCCGGTCCCGTGGCGCTGATCGCATACTGGGTCGTGCTCGTCGGGCAGGTCTGCCGGGAGCCGCTCAGGTCCACGCCGCCGATCCCCTGGTCGATCGTGGCGGTGCTGGCGTTCGTCGAGGTCCAGGTCAGGGTCGAGCACTGCCCCTGCACGATCGTCGCCGGGTTCGCCGAGAGCGACACCGTGGGCGCGGCGGGCGGGGGCGGGGTCACCGTCACGGTGGTGGCTGCCGTCCGGGACCCGCCCGGTCCCGTGGCGCTGATCGCATACTGGGTCGTGCTCGTCGGGCAGGTCTGCCGGGAGCCGCTCAGGTCCACGCCGCCGATCCC
>DATIFO010000152.1:0-33639 GCA_035455275.1 Methylomirabilis sp. (SeqCode)
GGTGATCCGCCACGAGTGCGATCTCGTGCGGGCGGATGGAAAGGGCCACCGGGGCTCCTACAATGAGGTCAGCGGACGCCACCCGGAGGCGCAAGCCACCTCGGGAAAACACCCCGGGTTCTGTCGCGAACCCATCCACCAGGTTGGTCCTCCCGATGAACTCCGCGACGAAACGGCTGCGCGGTCGCTGAAAGAGGTCCTCCCCCGTCCCCACCTGCACCGCCCGGCCGCCCCGCAGGACCGCGATCCGGTCCGAGATCACCATGGCCTCCGCCTGGTCGTGGGTCACATACAGGGTGGTGATCGCGAACGCCTCGTGGAGCCGGCGAATCTCGAACCGCATCTCCTCACGCAGGTTCGCATCCAGGTTACTGAGCGGCTCATCCAGCAACAGGATCTCCGGCTCCACGACCAGGGACCGGGCCAGCGCCACCCGCTGCTGCTGTCCCCCGGACAGCTCCCCCGGGTAGCGGGATTCGAACTGCGCGAGCTGGACGACCTTCAGCATTTCCCGCACGCGGCGCTCCCGCTCCGCCTTGATGACTCCCTTCTTGAAGCGCAGTCCATAGGCGACGTTCTGGGCCACGGTCATGTGGGGCCAGAGCGCATAGCTCTGAAAGATCATCGCCATGCGTCGCCGCTCCGGCGGGACCACCCTGGTCCTTGAGGAAAGGCAGCGGTCGCCCACCCAGATCTCTCCGGACTCAGGCGTGAGAAAGCCCGCCACCAGGCGAAGGGTCGTCGTCTTCCCGCACCCCGACGGTCCCAGAAGCGACACCAGTTCTCCCGGCTTCACCTCGAGGTCCAGCCCCTCCAGTGCCGCCACGTCCCCGTATTTCTTGGTCAGTCCCTTGATGCTCACACCGGGCATCGTGCGCCCCTCACACGCCGACTGAAATGACCAATGACAAAATCCCAATGACCAAATCCCCCCTCACCCTTCCCTCTCCCCACGCCGGGGGAGAGGGTAATGGGGGGGGACCGCATTGCTCTTTCTCTCATTGGGATTTGGTCATTGGAATTTTGTCATTGGGATTTGGTTCCCGTTATTCCTTCGCCCTCAGATAATCCCGCCCGAGCAGGTTCTGCATGAACAGGACGATGGCAAATGTGATGGCCAGCATGAACAGGCCGAGGACCGAGATGGCGCCGAACTGCCCCTCCTCCTTGAGATCGAAGATCACCACCGACATGACCTTGGTGTTGGGCGTGAATAGCAGGATCGAGGCCGACAGCTCCCGGATGACCCCGATGAAGATGAAGCACCAGGTGGCGATGATCCCGCTCAGGGCCAGAGGGGTCGTGATCTCGCGGAGGACCCGCAGCCGCCCCGCCCCCAGGATCCGCCCCGCTTCTTCCAGCTCCGGGTGGATTCCCCGGAACGTGGCGTCGGATTGGGAATAACCCACGGGCATCTCCTTGGTGAGGTAGGCGACGAAGAGAATCCAGAGGGTGCCGTAGAGCAGGACCGGCGGCCGGGTGTAAGAGACGAACAGACCCACGGCAAGGACGACCCCGGGGATCACGATGGGAGCCAGCACGAGAAAACCCAGGATCTGGTGACCGAGAATGATTCTCCGGTTCGTGATGTAGGCCAAGATCGCCACGAGCCCGGCCCCCACGCATGCGGTCAGGATCCCCAGCTCGAGCGTGTTGACGATGGCCAGTCGGGTGGAGCTGTACTCGAAGAAGGTGAACCTGAAGTTTGCCAGCGTGAAGTTCTCCCACGTCATGGGCTGAGCCCAGGCCCGCGAGAGGGCGGCCTTGGCCAGGATGCCATATGGGAGGAAGATGGAGCTTGCCATGACGGCCAGGCAGCCGAGGAGCGCCGGGTAGCGCCAGAATCCCAGGGGGATCTTCCGCCGCTGTCCAACCTTGCCACCCACGGAGGCATAGCCGCGCCGCCCGAGGAGTTTCTTCTGCAGCAGCAGGAGCAGCGCCGTGGCCAACAAGAGCGGAATGGAGAAGGCCGCAGCCGTCTCTGTCTTGGGCGGGTACTGGAAGAGGGCCCAGATCTGCGTGGTGATGGTGTGGAATCCTGCGGGGAGCGCCAGGATGGCCGGCGACCCGAAGAGGGCCAGCGCCTGGAGGACCGCCAGGATGAAGCCGCTCAGCAGGGCGGGGGCCACCAGAGGAATGGTGATGGTGATGGCAACCTGAATGCGGCCTGCCCCCAGGATGGCGGCGGCTTCCTCCAGGTCTGAAGCGATCAGCTCCAGGGTATTGCTGACCATGATGAAGACGTACGGGAAGGTGTAGATGGCAACGACGAAGACCAGTCCTGGCATGCTGAAGATGTTCACCAGGGGCTCGGCGGCGCCGGTGAGTTGCCTGTAGAGCTTGTTGAGGAGACCGGCGTTCGGCCCCGCCAGCATGACCCAGGCAAAAGCTCCCAGAAAGGGCGGCGTCACAAACGAGGCCATCATCAGGCCCCGGATGACGCGCCTTCCGGGCAGATCGGTCCGGGCCGAGAGCCAGGCCATCGGAACGCCGATGGCCAGCGCAGCCAGGCCGACCCAGCAGGCCAGCACCACGGTATTCCACAGCGCCTTCTGGAGATGCGGGTCCCCGAACACCTTTCGGTAGTGGGCGAGGGTGACGCCGGCCTCGCTGCTCACGCTGACGTAGGTCAGCCAGCCGAGGGGAAGGAGGATCAGCAGGGCCAGGGTGAGGGCCGCCAGGGCCCACACGGGAACGGACCGATCCATCCCCTCGAAACGCGATGGAATGGCCAGTGCACGCTCCGTCATTGCGTCAGCTTTCAGCCTTCAGCGATCAGCTCGATCCTGAGGCTGACCGCTGAAGGCTTCCTCCACTAGGCGCCAAAGATCTCTACGAAGCGGCTCTTGAGCTCCTCATTCCGCTTCTCTAGCTCTCCAGGATCCGCCGGCAGAAGCTTCAGGTCCCCCAGCTTGGGTTTGTCCGTCGGGTAGCTCACCTCCGGGTGGCCGGTGTAAAGTCCCTCGCTGTCCGCCAGGACCTGCTGCACCTCCTTGCTGAAGATGAAGTCGGTGAACAGCTTGGCGGCGTTTGGGTGCGGCGCGAAGCTGGTGATGGCCGAGGGCGAGACGACGAGGGGAACCCCCTCTTTCGGGTAGACGATCTCGATCGGGTTCCCCTTCTTCTTGGTTTGGTAGAAGAAGTATTCGGAGCCATCCACCGCGATGGGGCGCTCTCCAGAGGCGACCACCTGCGCGGGGTCGTTGGCCGACTGGACGAGCATGGGCTTGTTCTGGGCCATCTGCTTGAAGAAGTCCCAGCCGTACAGGTTGACCAGCGCCAGGACGTGAGTGGAGATGACCCCGCTGTAGCCGGGGTGAGCCGTCACCAGCTTCCCCCGCCACTTCGGATCCAGCAGATCCTTCCAGGTCCTGGGGGCCTCGGCCGCGGGGATGACCTTGGGGTTGTAGGCAATCACCGAGAGGGTGGAACGGAGACCGTAGGAAAAGCCGTCCCGATCCTTGAACCCGGCGGGAAACTTCTCGATCCCCGCGGGCGCGTATGCCATGAGCAGCTTCTTCTCTTTCAGGAGGACGAAGTGGCCCGCATCCGAGGTGTGGACCACGTCGGCATTCTTGATGTTCGCCTGAAGCTCTTGCATCAGCCGCTGGAGGACCCGCTCCGATCCTGTCCGATGAGCCTCGACCTTGATCCCCGGATAGGCCGCCTCGAACATCTTGGCGATCTTCTCGGTGCTGGGGACCGCCAGGGAAGTGTACCAGACGACCTTGCCTTCCTTCTTGGCGGCCTCCAGACGGGCGTCCTGCCCGCTGGCGAGGCCGGCCGAAGCCGCGGTCCAGAACAGCGCCATCGCGAGCGTGAGAGACCTGCGCTTTCCCATGATCCTCCCCTCCCCCTGATCGGTCACACCTTCGTGAGATGGACCAGCCGCCCCATCCCGCCGTCCATGAGAATCCAAACGCCGTGACACGCCTTCCACACCCTCAGGCCGAGATCCACTGCGCCTCCACGCGTCGTCCGCCCGCGTCGACCGCGGGGGCGAGGACGGCCGCCACCCCAATCGTCACAGGCGCAGGAAGCGCGCCGCCGTCTCCCCCTCGATCGCGGCGCGCGTGGCCCGGTCAAGTCCCGCCTCGCCGACGGACGCGATGGGATCGGGGACACCCATGTCGAACGGGTAGTCGCTCCCCATCATGACGCGGTCCCTGCCGAACTGCTGGACGATGAACCTGAGATTCGCCGGACTGTGGGTGAGGGAATCGAAGTAGAGGAGTCGCGCGTACTCCATCGGCGGCTTGGGAATCGCCGCCGGGCCCTCGGGCCTGACCGACCAGCCGTGGTTCAGGCGCCCCAGGGTAAAGGGGAACGCGCCCCCCCCGTGGGCGAAGCAGATCCGGAGATCCGGCAGACGCTCCATCACCCCGCCGAAGATGAGATTCGAAACCGCCAGCGCCGTCTCCAGCGGGTTGCCCACGATCAGAGGAAAATAGTATTTCGACAGCCGCTCATGGCCGATCAGGGGCATGGCCGGATGGACGAAGATCGCCACCCCGAGGTCGCGGCATGCCTCGAAGAAGGGAAACAGCGCGGGGTCGTCGAAGTCGCGTCCCCCCGGACAGGTGCCGATCTCCACCGCGGGGAGGCCCAGTCGCTCGCGGGCATACCGGACCTCCTCGATCGCCAGGCTGGGATCCTGCAGGGGCGCCGTGGCCATCCCGGCGAAGCGCGTCGGGTAGCGCGCGCTGATGCCAGCCACGTTCTCGTTCTGGATGCGCGCGAAGGCCTGGCACGCCTTCGCATCGGCCCAGTAGCAGAACATCACGGGGGGCGGCGATAAGGTCTGCCGGTCAATGCCGAGCCGGTCCATGTCCTCGATGCGGCGAAGCGGGCTCCACGCCTGGTCCGTGATCTCCCGGAACAATTGATCGCCCGTCATGATGGCGGCCCGGCACGGGTCGTGGTGGACGAGCCGGGGCCATTTCCCCCCGCCGTACTTGGCGGCAAGATCCTCCCACCGCTCGGGGACGATGTGGGTGTGCAGATCGATCCGCATCTGGTCTCTCGTCAGCCATTGGTCATTGGGATTTGGTCATTGGGATTTGGCCTTATCAGTACAGCTCTCCCCGCGTCTTCGCCTCTTCCTTCGGCCGCCATCGGAGCAGATGGGCCTCGACCCGGTTGATGGCCTCGTTGGAGAGCACGACGATGAGGGCCAGGATAATGATGCCGCCCAGGGCCCCCGTCGTCGAGAAGAGCGAGGTGTTGTAGTTGATCAGATAGCCCAGGCCCTTGCTGGCCGCGATGAATTCCCCGACCACAGCCCCCACCAGGGCGTAGGGCACGCTCAGCTTGAGTCCCGTGGTGATCCAGGGAACCGTCGCCGGGATCGTGACCTTGAAGAGGATCTGCCGCTCGCTCGCCCCCATGATGCGCAGGATGTTTCTCAGCTCGAGATCCACCCCCTTGACCCCTGCGTAGGTGTTGAAGAAGGTGAGGAAGAACACCACGATGACCACCAGGATCACCTTGGAGGTGGGGCCGATCCCGAACCAGATGATGAACAGCGGGGCGAGGGCAATCCGGGGAATCCCGTTGAAGGCGACGATGTAGGGATCCAGGATCTGGGCTGCGGTCTGCCTTCGGGCCAGCAGGAAGCCGATGCCGATGCCGGTCACCGCCCCGATGAGGAAGCCCGTGACGGTCTCGTAGAGGGTGACGGCGAGGTGCTCGAAGATCGAGCCGTCCCGGGTCACCTCCCACAGATACGCGAAGACCCTGGAGGGACTCGAGATCCAGAACGGATCGATCACTCTCCCCGAGGCCAGCTCCCACAGCGCCACCAGGAACAGACCGAACAGGAGGCGATAGATGAACAGACGGCCGCGAGTGCTCATCTCGGCAGAAAGTCGTTGTTGACAACGTCGGCGTACGGGATCCGCTTCTTCAGGATCCCGGCCTGCTCCAGGATGTCCTGTGTGATCTGCACGCTCCGCTCGCTGGTTCGCCCATCGGGGCTCAACGCGGGCAGGGTGGACTTCACCCCGGCCAGGAAGACCTCCGGCGGGGCATTCTTGCCGAGGGTGGGTTTCAGCGCCTCGGCAACCTGTTCCGGAGTGCTGGCCAGCGCCCACTTGTTGGCCTTGAGCAGGGCGCGGACCATCCGGCGCACCAGATCCGGATTCTTTTCGATCACCTCGGGGCGCGTGATGAGGTTCTCCATGACGAACTCGGGGATGGAGGGATCCTCCCCTTTTGAGTTGTCGATGAGCATCAAGGCAAAGCCACGGCTCACGGCGGTCTCGGGGACAGGGGTGGCCGTGAGGGCAACGTCCACTTTGCGATTCTCCAAAGCGGCAAGCCACGTCGGTCCGGCGCCGATGGGAATGATCTTCACATCCTGCTGCGGCAGGTAGCCCGCCTTGCGGATCACAAAGGCGGCGAGATGCGCGGTCAAGGCCCCCGGCTGGGTCACGCCGACCGTGAGTCCCTTGAGGCCCTTGAGCTTCTCCGCGAACGGAGTGGTCTCGGTGATGCCCTTGTCCTTGGCCGCCTCCCTGTGTATCGCCCAGTTGATGATGAGCCGGTGAAGCCCGCTCATGACCATGACGAGGCGCTTCCCCTCCTGAGACGGCAGGATGGCATTATCCCCGGGGGTAAAGGTGAAATCGGCCTCGCCGGCGATCAGGGCCTTGATGTCCGGTCCGCCGCCGCCGGTCGTGATCATCTCCACGTCCAGCCCTTCCTCGGCAAAGTAGCCTTTCGCTTGCGCCAGGTAGACCGGCGTCATCGAGAGGGCCACGACCGGCATCGTGAGCTTGACCTTCCTCGGGGCCTGGGCATGGACCGGATCGGAGAGGAAGGCCGGACACACCACCACCGCGAGCAGGAGACCAGCGAGAAGTCGCCTCATGACGGAGTCCTCCTGTCTATCCATCGGCCATCTTGACCTCAGGTCGCAGCTCTTTCCACATCCGTTCATAGGTGCCGCGGAACTCCTGGCTCTGGTGGATCTGGTAGATATCCCTGGGACGGGGGATCGGGACCTCGGCGACGCACTTGATCTTCCCGGGACGGGAGGTCATCACGACCACGCGGTCCGCCAGGGCAATGGCCTCGACCAGATCGTGGGTGATGAAGATGATGGTCTTGTTCGTGGTGGACCACAGCGTGAGGAGTTGATCCTGCAGCACGATCCGGGTCTGGGCATCCAGCGGACCGAACGGCTCATCCATCAGGATCAGCTCCGGGTCATAGATCAGCGTCCGGATGATGTTGGCCCGCTGACGCATCCCCCCCGAAAGCTCATGGGGATAATGCTCCTCAAATCCGCCCAACCCCACCCGCTCGATCAACCCGTCCGCGCGGCGGCGGCGTTCCTCCCTTCCCGCACCCCGGATCTCCAGGGCGATCTCGACATTTTCCACGAGGGTGCGCCAGGGGAGGAGATTGTCCTTCTGGGTCACGTAGCCGATCTGCGGGTTGATCCCATTCATGGGGCGACCGCGAAAGAGGATGCGGCCCGAGCTGGGCCGGAGCAGACCCACGACGAGATTGAGGAGCGTGGACTTCCCGCACCCGGAGGGCCCGACGACCGTGACAAACTCCCCCTCGGCCAGGGTGAGGCTGACGGAATCAAGGGCCACGACCCTTTTCCCCCGGACCTGGAACTCCTTGCTGACCCCTTCAACGGATAGCAGTGGCGTCATGATTCCCGCAAGGGCTACGGGGGTGATCCGGGCGGTGGAGGCCACGATCCCGTCCAGTGAGCCCTTCCAATCCTTGTCAAGATGATCACGCCGAGGCTGATCAATTTCAGGGGGCGAGGAGCGTCATGAGCGGCGTCAGATGGCGAAGCCCCGCCATCCCGGCGATGTCCCGGACGACCCGGTCGATCCGTTCCTCCGAAAGCATCAGACCGGCGTTCCCGCGGAACTTCGCCACCAGCTCCTCTCGCAGCATGGGGAAATCCGGTCCCCCCCGTGGATGATCCTGTCGATCCTCCAGCACGCGCCCGTCCTTCAGACGGATCCGGATATGGCCGGTAAACTGCCTGGGGTATTCAATCGTGGGATCCAGCTCGTAAGACACGCGTGAAGCCAGGTCCAGGACGGTCGGGTCCTGCACGGCCTCGTCGGTGAACTCGGCCAGCCCTGCCCGGCCCTTGACGAGCACCACCGCCACGAGGTATGGCAGGCTGAACTTTGCCGCGTAGCCGTTGGGTGGTCGCCGCTTCGCCGTGAGCGGCTCCCAGAGGCGCGGGACCGGCCCCTCGGCGGTCCGGCAATGGATTTCGGCGACCTGATCGGGTCGGATCGCCTGCTGCGACCGCAGGCGGAGGGCGCAGTCCATGTAGGGGTGGGCGATCGAGCCGCAGGGGTAGGGCTTGAAAGTGAGCCGCCCCACCTCCCACACCCTGCCCAGGCTTTCGAGGAGTCGATCCATCAGGGGCTCGTCGTAGCCGCCCGCGAAGGCCTGATAGAAACCCTGCCGTCCCTCGAGGACCATCTCGGGACCGCTGAATCCTGCCTGGGCGAGGAGGGCTGCGACCACGCCGGCGTGGGCAGCCCATCCTGGGTGGAGCCGCTTCGTCCATGAGCCGTCGGCGAGGTACTGGATGACTCCGCTGGCCTGGCTCCCACAGATGCCGAAGGCGTGAACGAGCTGGTCCTCCGTGAGCCCGTACAGCTTCCCCGCGGCCGCGGCGGCGGCAAAGCTCCCCGACAGGGCGGTGGGATGGAAGTTTCGCGCGTGGAACTTTCCGGGAACGGCGAGGCCGACGCGGCACATCACCTCAACGCCGGCGAGCATGGCCTCCAATGCTGCGCTTCCGGAGGCACCCACGGCCTCGCCAACGGCGAGGGCCGTGGTGACAGCCACGCACCCGGTGTGAACGATCGCATCCTCCCGGGTGTCATCGAAGTCCAATCCATGGGCCAGGGTGCCGTTCGCCAGGACAGCGTTTGCGGCCGCGACCTTCGCCTTCCCCGCGATCAGGGAACTCTCCGGCGCTCCCCCGAGGCGCTCGGCGGTACGCATGACTGCACGACCGAAATCCATGGTCGAGGAGGCAAGACAACTCCCGACGGTGTCCAGGGCAAGGAGAGTCGTACTCGTGACAACCGCCGGCGAAAGCTCCTCCAGCGCGAGGCCGGCGACGAAGCAGGCGAAGCGTCGGGAGATGGAAGGTTGGGTCACGGCGTCTTGTAATGCCCCACGGGGACCAGTTCGGCCACGACACCGCTCACGCCACGGAACTTGACCGGAAGCTCGCCGCCCAGACCGAGGATCTCGCAGCCGGTCGCCTTCAATGCCAGGACGGAAGCCTCCAGATCCTCCACCTTCAATGCAAAGTGGATGATATGCGCCATGGCCTGGCCATTCCCCTCGCCTGGAATTACCGCACCCGCTCCGGGATTTTCCGCTGACCGCAGCCGCCGCGGCACCAAGGTCTGTTTATCATCCGAGTCATGGATACTCAACCAAAAACCTCTTTGTTCAGATCATATTTTTCAAGCCGAGTATCTTGGGGAGGGTGAAGGCGTCCTGGGCCAGCCTTTTCACCTGGAGAGGAGGAGATCTGCCAGCGTGAAGGCAAACATCCCGATGCTCAGGACAGCATTGACGTTGAAGCAGGCAACCTCCACCTTGGCGAGGCCGTGGCGATGCAGCAAGATGTGCTGGTAGACGAGAAGGCCGGAGGCGAGCAGGAGCCCGGTGGCGTAGACCGGCCCCAGACGGAGCAACGGGATCAGGACGACGAGCCCGAGGAGCGTGAGGCCATGAAAGAGTCGCGCCACGAGGAGGCCGCCTTGTGGCCCGAGGCGGGCTGGCACTGAAAAGAGGCCGATCGTGCGGTCGAATTCGATATCCAGGAGGGCGTACAGGACATCGAAGCCGGCGACCCAAAACAGGACCGCCGCCCCCAAGACGAGGGGCGCGGCCGTCAGGCCTCCGGTGACGGCGATCCACGCGCCCACCGGGGCGAGGCTCAGGGAGAGGCCCAGGATGCAATGCGACAGCGTCGTGAACCGCTTGGTGTAGGAGTATCCGGCGACGATCAGGATCGCCACCGGGGCCAGGGCGAAGCAGAGGGGGTTCAACCTCCACGCCGCCCACAAGAAGATTCCAAACGAGCCGGCGACAAAGACCGAGGCCTCGGCGGGGGCGATCCGGCCTTGCGGCAGCGCCCGCCCCCGCGTGCGGGGGTTCTGGGCATCCAGGTGCCGGTCGGCGATCCGGTTGAGCCCCATGGCCCCGCTCCGCGCACCCACCATGGCCACCAGGATCCACAGGAGCTTGTCGGCCGGCGGGATCCCTCCCGCGGCCAGCACCGCCCCCATGAGCGCAAAGGGCAGCGCGAAGACGGTATGCGAGAACCGGATCATCTCCAGGTAGGTGCGGATCGTCGCGAACATCATTCGTCGCCCCTTCTCACAGTTCGCGATTATAGCCCCTGGCTCTCGCTAGGCCAAGGTTTGGCTTGATGCGCTTTACGGGTCCGGGGCTGCCAGTCCACGCCGGCTCGGGTTGACACCCGGCGCCCGTCTGAAGTAGGCTCCACCAGGGTTGAGAATCACGGACCGGCCGGCCCTGCGAGGCGGCGCGGGGAACGGGTCCTCGGCCGGCGCCGGGGGGGTTTGGGCGATTCGCCGCGCCGCCCCCGCGAGGAGCTGCTGCTCATTGCAGGTCTCTGTCGCCGCCTGAGCTGCTCGCGCGCCTGCCCCTCGTCCAGGAGGGAGGCACCCGCCATGGAGAAATCGACCTGCCCCGTCTGCGGATCGCCGGCGCTGATCGCGCTGGGGCCGGTCGGCGGCCCCGTGTGCTGCTGTCGGTGCGGCGACTTTGTCGTCACGAGAGCGGCCGCATCTCGGTTGACCGAGTTGCGGCCGACGCCCGGAACGAGGGAAGTGGCGTTGCTTTCCGGCTGGCTGCGCGAGCATTGGGGCAGCACGCTCGAAGCACGCGATGTGGATCAGATCCTCGAGCTCCGCATGCCCACGGTGGGCGAGAAGGCCGAGCGGGTCCTGCTACACCTGGCCCGGGTCTTCCCGTCCGGGGGGGAGCCCCTCGAGTTCGTGACAGTCCCGGCGGAGTCCGGTGATTGGAGCGAGGAGTATCTGAGCAGGAACGCCACCACCGATCTCGCGTTGCAGGCGGTAGGGTTTTGCCGCGGAGGGGGGGAGCTCCGGTTCCTGATCAGCGACTGCCTCACCAGACAGGGCGGCTTGCTGGAAATCGAGCCGGGGCATTTCTGGCCCTCCAAGATCACGCCCGCCGGCTGGGCGCGGATTCACGAACTTCAGCAGGGACGCGGCAAGGGGAACATCGGGTTCGTCGCGATGTGGTTTGACACGTCGCTGAGGCCCGCCTCCGAGGCGATCTGCAAGGCCATCGCGGCCGCCGGCTACGACCCGGTCCGGCTCGACCAGGTGGAGCACAACAACCAGATTGACGACGAGATCATCTCCCGGATCCGCGGCAGCAAGTTCTTGGTGGCGGACCTGACCGGACACCGCGGCGGGGTGTACTTCGAGGCCGGGTTCGGGCTGGGCTTGGGCCTACCGGTCGTCTGGCTTTGCCGCGAGGGCGATCTGGACAACGTCCACTTCGACAACCGTCAGTACAACTTCATCGCATGGCGGGAAGACAAGCTGGATGACTTGCAGAGGCGCCTCGCCCTCCGGATCGAGGCAACGCTGGGCCGCGGCCCGCTTCCGTAAACTGCTCATCCGTGACGTGATGCCCGATCGGAGCTCGCCGGCTCGCGCATCCGCCGGACGCGCGGAGGGGCCGCCGGCACAGGCCGGTCTCTCCAGCTCAGCTCTGTCGCGGGAGCACGACCCCCCCGGTGAGCCGGGGAAGCACCTGGCTCTCCACCGCCGGTGGTTGATAGCTCCAGAAAACCATCACGTCGGTCTTTTGAATTGCTGCCGCGAGGCCGGGGAATCGAGAAGACACATCCACGTTCCCCGAGATGGAATCTCCGGTATCCAGGGTGAGGGTCGTGGGTGGAAGATCCGGACCGCGGGAATCGGATCCTGGGAGAGGGCTGCGGGCGGCGTCCAGCGGAATGGCCACGAGCAGGAGGTCGCGGTGACTCTTCCAGGGGAGGGACCGCTCGGTGACCACGAGCGGCTTTTCTCCGGAATAAGAGAGATCAAACTGAAGGCGCCAGTTGCCATTCGGCTCACGAACGGGGGAAGCCGTGAGGTTCAGATCGGACGAGCTGAGATCAGGGGGTGCCCCGGTAGCCGCATACCCGATCAGGACAAGCAGGAGGATAAGGCTCGTGAGGCCCGCCAGGGTTCGCACCATGGGCATCTCCCTCCAACATGGGTTTCCACTCATCCAGGGGGCTCCCCCCAGCCACCAGGCGAGCCGCCGCTCTCGACATGCAGAGGTCATTCCAGATAGACCTCGGCTCCGGTCTGATATTCACTCGATCACGAATCCCAGGAAAATGAAGGGATTGCCTCGGTGAAGCGCGATGTGGCCCCCGCTCCGGCTTCCTGCTGAGCCTGCATTTGCGACGGATGGGGGTGACAGGTAGTCAGGTCTGGAGGCGGGCTGGCGGGTCGAGTACCGCTACTTCAGGCCGATGTGAATTGCCGCGATGCCGCGGGTCAGGGGCCGGTAGGTGACCTCCGAGAAGCCGGTCTTCCGCATGAGGGAAGAGAGATCCTCCGGCGAGGGGAAATCCGTGACCGAGGCCGGAAGGTACGCATAGGCCGAGGGGTGACCGGAGACCCACCGGCCGATGAGCGGCAGCACCCGGTGAAAGTACCACAGGTATGCGCGCCGGAAGAGCCGCCCTCGCGGCGTCGTGAACTCCAGGACCACCAACCGCCCGCCCGCCTTGAGGACCCGGGCCATCTCGCGCAACCCCCGCTCGCGATCCGGAATGTTGCGCAAGCCGAACGCGATGGCCACGGCATCGAAGGACCCGTCGGGAAACGGGAGGGATTCGGCCGGGGCCACCTGCAAGTGGATCCGGTCCTCCAGGAGCGCCCGCCGCACCTTTACCTGACCCAAGGCGATCATGGGCCGGCTGAAATCGACGCCGAGGACGTGGGCCTCCGGAAACTGCCGGATCGCTTCCAGAGCGACGTCGGCCGTCCCGGTACACACATCCAGCAGCACCCCTCGGGGGGAGAGGCCGGTCGCACGGACGGCCTCGCGCCGCCAGACACGGTCCCGCCCCGCGCTCAGCAGCCGGTTCAAGAAGTCATAACGCGGGGCGATGGCCGAGAACATGCGCTCGACCGACACCCCGCGCTCGTCCACGATGTCGGGGAAGTCTTCAGGCATTCTGTCGATCCTGGCAGACGGGGGACTTCAGGCTTGGAACACGTACGGCTCCCGCGGCGCCCTTGTTCAGCTCAGCAGGTTCGCGTCGTGGGTCCGGGGTGCTGTGAGGGTCCCGTGAATCCGGGACGGGGCAGATGGCCTCTTGGGGGATCGGCTATTCCTTCTTCTCGATGGTCAGATCGAGCCGGGACGCGGGCGTGTCCTTGACGGCAAGCTTCAGGCGGGAGCCGGGCGTGACGGCGTCGTCGTCCCGGTAACCGTTCAGGCTGGCCAGCTCGTACCGGCGGCCCTCGTCCTTCAACTCGTTCCGGGCGATGCTTGCCAGGGTGTCGCCGGCCTTCACCGTATATACCCTGAGCCGCCTCTGGTCCTTGGCCTCGCCGTATTTCAAGCCATCCAGGTGGGCCTTGTAGGCGTCGGCGCGGATCTCCATGGCGCCCCCCTCGGAGGCCATGATGCTCGCCATGGTGTCCGCCTTGGCGATTCGCGTCGCCGTATCGGGGTGGCTGGCCTCGAAGCCGTGGTACATCGGCTGCCCGCTCAGCATCTCCTTCCGGCGCAGCGCCCGGAGGAAGGTCACCATGCGCCGAGGGTCATAGCCCGCCTTATGCGCGTAGCGCAGGCCCACCTCGTCCGCCTCCTGCTCGTATTCGCGCCCATACCCGAGGAGCATGTAGTTGGTGATGTGGCCGGAGATCATGGCGATGCCAGTAACAGCACTGCCGGAGCCGCTCGCGGCGGCGGCGCCCACGCCGAGCAGGGTGGCCAGTTGGGCCCCCATGGCCTTGGTGAGCAGCTTGGCCCCGTGGCGGGAGTTGACGTGCGTCATCTCGTGACCCAGGATGCCCGCCAGCTGCGCCTCCTCGTTCAGCTCGGAAAGCATCCCCCGGGTGACGTAGATGAAGCCGCCCGGCAGCGCCATGGCGTTGATGAACGGCTGGTCCACGACCTTGAACTGGAAGCTGAAGCGGGTGTCGGCCGTGGCGGCCACGCGCTGACCGATCTGGGCCACATAGTTCTGGATGTCGGGACCGTCGTAGTATCCGAACTTCTTGAGGATCTCGGGGTCGGCCTCGCGGCCGATCTTCACGTCGCCGGCCTCGTCATAGATCGTGTAGGCCCCGGCGCGCCCGGGGATGAGTCCGGCGGCCAGACACGCCTGGCCGAGAATCGAGAGAAACCGGCGGCGGCTCCACCCGCCGGAGGTCGCCGCGCACGTCGCACACCACTGCATCATGCGCCCCTGCCTTTGTCCCCGCGCCGGGTACCTATCGCAGTCTGGCCTCCACGGCCCGAATGTTCAGCTTGGCCTTGGCGGCCAGCTCCCCCTGGGGACTGTGCTTCAGGTACAGCTTGTACTCCGCGAGCGCCTTCCGGTACAGCGCCTTGTCGTCCGTGCCCAACTTGGCCTTGGTATGGTACGAGAGACCCAGATTGAAGTGAGCCTCCGGATAATCCGGTCGCAGCTTCACGGCCTGCTCGTATTCCGCGATCGCCTGGTCCAGGGATTCGAAGACCCGCTCGTGGTACATGACCCCGAGCTCGTAATGCGCTTCGGCCTGCATCCGGCGATCCGGCGGCCTGGAGCCGTCCTGCGCCACCACAGGAGCGGCCAGGCCGAGGAGAAGCACAACCCCGCATCCCCATGGCAGCCGACTACTCCACCACCTCACCGTTCACGCCCTCCGATCGCCCTGTCGTTGATGTCAAGACCCTCTGTCGCCGGTTCCCCACGTACGCACGACGAGCATACCACAGCCACCCCATCCCAGCAACAACCGACTGGACGCTTGGTGGGTATCGCCATCCGCCCGACGCGCCCTGACGCAACGGAAGCGGTGTGAGATAGGGTTGGACGGTGGCCGCAGGGTTGGAGCAAATCCCCCCGGTCCCCCCTTTGTCAAAGGGGGGCGGAGAGGGGATTTTGGCCAACGCGGGGAGGGGGGTCGCCCGACCGACGGCCCAGGTGACCCGTATTGGCCTTCGCGATTATTCGCGAACGGCGCGCCGAACAGTCCGGGTCAGACAGCGAATGGCCTTTGGGCTTGAAAGGCGGGATTGGGCCTCCCCACCACGAAACAGTTTGGCGTCTGGTCTGGCGGCATGCGTCGAACGATGGCGCGATGGAATGTCCGGTAATTGCCCTTGAAGAGACCGTTCTTCCACACCCTCAGGAGCTGGCTGGTGAACAGCCCGTTGAAGGCGCCGTCCTGGGAGAGTTGGTTGTCCTGGCAGCCAGAGATGAGCAGGATCGTCGCCTTGGGATCGCCCTGGGAACCCTTCGGAATCCTCGCCTTGAGGATCTTGTCGTAAAACGCCTGATTCTTGCGATAGGTCCGGAGTGCCACGTCCGGCGGCATGGCGCGGAACTTGACCTCCCCGCCCACAGGGGTCCCCCGGGCCCCAGTCGTCCCGTGATAGTAGGCCATCTTGACGACCGTGCCGCTGTGGCAGCTATCGCTGAATACGAGGATGCGCACGCCCCGCGCGAATCGGCCGTACAGAGCGTAGAGCTCGTCATCCACCAATTCGCCGTCGTAGAGGCACCAGGTCTCATCCATCCCGTCCGGCTCGTCGCTGTTCTTGTCGGGGAGCTGCCCACCATGGCCGGAGTAGCTCAGCATGAAGATGTCTCCAGCCTTCAGGGCCCTGGCGGCGCTTCGCACGGCCTTCAGCACCTGGGATCTGGTCGCCCGTTTGGTCAAGAGGCTGCTGGTGGAGAACTTTGCCGATCTGGCGATGGCCGCCATGTCCTCCGCGTCCGCCTCGCAGGCGTTCAACTCCCCCGCCCATCCGCCGTAATGCTTCGGATCCACCGCGTTGAGGCCGATCGTCACTGCCAGTCCTTTTGCCATGACCACTCCTCCTTTCTGGAGCTGAGATGAGGCGCGTCATCCCATCAATCCATCGGAGGGGCGCGCCCCCGTCTTGATGAGGCTGATGACGCTCCGCATCGTCGCCTCGTCGTCCTCAATCCCGCCGTGGGTGGTGCTGGCCGAAGCAGCGCTCGGTGCCGTCCAGGCGTGAACGTTCGGGAGATTCAGCCTGCCGATGCTCTGGGTGAAGAACTTCTCCATGCCCAGGATCGGCGTCCTGACCCCGCCTTCGAACGACTCCGAGACCAGGTAGAGGAGTGAGCGCCCGTAACCGAGGATGGGGCGGCATGTGCTGTCCCGCTCTTCGGCTGGCGGGCTGAGGTGAAACTGGTGGAAGCGTTTCACCGTGCCCTCCTGGATTCGGGGCAGCACCGTGTCCTCGAAGCTCTTCACCGTGACCGCGGGCGCCATGAAGTTGACGCGCTCGAATGTCCACCCCAACCCCGCCAGGCGCCGGACCAGATGGCTGTGAACGATGGCGCCCGCCGAGTGGCCGATGAGATGCAGGTGGACGGGCGTCGTGGTGAACCAGGGGGAGGCGGTGCCGTAGCGATAGAGCACTTTCCCCCCTATCGTCCTGGGCGGAGATGGCGACGTCCGTGGGGTCTCGCGGCCCGAGCCGCCACCGCGACCGAGGGCAGGTAGGGCCGGTCCCGCAGGTCCAGACGGTCCGGGACGATGTTGCGTTTCGGGGTGGAGCCGGCGCTCCGGGTCTTGCTGGCCAACACATCCTCCTGGCCCGTGCGATCACCCGGTGGGAGATGGGAGGGGCTGGGAACGTAGCCCTGCTGCCGAAGAAAGGCGGCCGTGGCGTCCCACCCCCGACCTGCACGTCTCTACGCGTGACCCCGGATGATCTTCTCGATTTCTTCCTGGGTGATCCCGCCTTCCGCCAGGAGTTGCGTGGGGGACTTCACAAAGAGCTGATCCAGGTCGATCTGATCTGGGTCAAGCCGGCCCGCCAGGCCATCGGCAACGATGTTGAGGGCGCCCGAGGCCAGGGCCGCTGCCGCCTGGATCTTCGGGTCCGGCACGGAGGACGCGGCCACGGAGGCCAAGGCGCTCAGCGCCGACACCAACTGAATCGCCCCAGCATTCCCTCGCTGGGCTCGCACCACGTCGTTGAGCCGCTCGGGCATAACCACCCTCCTTCGTCTGTGCTCAGGATTCGTCTGTGCTCAGGACAGGTCCTTTCACCGCAGCCCCGCAGGGATCGAGAGGTTCAGCTCCTTCGCCAAGTCGAGGGCTCGGTTGATCAGCCGCAGGACCTGGTTCTCCAGCAGCATCGCGTTATCCGGCTCCTGTCCCGTTTGCTCCCACGTCTTCACCGCCTCGACGAACAGGTTGTGGGACGCCGCATAGTCGTCAAGGACCTTTCTCAGCTCGTTGAGGGAGCGCAACCGGTCGCGCTCGCCTTCGGTGATGGTCCCGGCCCGATTCTTGGCGACGATGGCCGCGATTTCGCTGACGACCTGGGGCGTCACCGATTCGTACGCGCGGAAGCTCGTCGCCGCCCCCTGCTTTGCCCTCCCCAGGAGCGTGGTGGAGGCACAGGACGCCAGCATCAGGGCGACCGCTGTGAGCCAGAAGAACCCTCGTCTCACCCGTTGTTGGTCCATGCCGATTCCTCTCTGTTGAGATCCAGCGGGAGGTCGCGCCGGCAGGTACCGTGGGCCTCCCTCCAGCCGCCGCCAGGGGCCGCACGGTTCTGATCAGATCGGGCAGCTGAACCGCCGGCAGAACCACTCGTCGTCCCGGGGGCGATGCGCCTGGTAGTACCTGCGCCGCTCGACCACATCGCTCCCCAGCAGCCAGATGAGGCTCTGGGCGAATTCCGGCCAGTCCTTCATGGAATCGATCACGCGAGCGACGCGCTCCTCGGACAGGTGGAGCAGCGCCATGCGAAGCCGGTTGTAGAGAACCTTCCCGCCGTCCACCGGATAGGGGTGTCGTTGGCGGAACAGGTGGTAGATCAGGACGGCCGGCTGAACGAGCACCTGGTACCCCATGAGCCAGACACGAAGCGAAAGCTCGACGTCCTCACTTCCCCAGCGGGTCATGCCGCCGTCATATCGGCCAAGCGCCTCGAAGTCCGCTCGCCTCATGGCTTGACACCCGCCAGGGAGCAGCGGCACGGGATAGGGTGCCTCCTGCTGCTGCGGAAGCCACTCAATCTCCAGGCTGGGGCCCCGCCAGGTGACCCCCAGCCCCCGGGCGCCGTTGCCGTGCTCCAGACTGGTGAACGCGGGCCCGATCATGCCGACGGCGGGATCGGCCAGGGGTTCGGTCAGTGTAGGCAACCAGCCGGGAGGCGTGTAGCAGTGGCCGTCCAGAAAGACGAGGAGGTGCCCGGTTGACTGCCGGGCCCCCAGGTTGCGGGCGCCCGCCACACCCAATTCCGACGTCCGCACCACCCTCACTCGCCGGTCGGTGGCGAACCGCATCGAGACGCGCTCACCGCTCCCGTCGGTGGAACCATCATCCACCACCAGCACCTCCAAGGCCGAGGTGGAGGAGTTGGCCAGGACGCAGTCAACCGTGTCCACCAAATTCTCGCCCTCGTTGTGGGAGGGTATCACGACACTGACCTCGCCCACGTCCCTCTCCCTGTGATCGCTCAGCGTCGGAGCAGGCGCCGGGCCTCGTCGATGAGAGCCATCGCCCGCACCTCGGAAACGTCAAGAATCTCCGCCAGCCTGCGGGGCTCCAAGGCGGCCAGCTTGCTGAGATTCGTGATGCCCCTCTTCTCCAGCTTTCTTGAGAAGGCTGGGCCTATGCCATTCACCTCGGCAACCGGGCGCTCGGCAACCTTCCCCCGAACGATGACCGGCCTATCCGGGGTGACAACGGGTCCCACATCAACGATCGGCGCGATGGTCGGCCGGATCGTGGCCTCGATCAGTGGGCCAATCGTCGGCCCCAGGGTCGGCCGGATCGTGGGTCCGATGGTGGGGAGTACGGTTGGCCCGATGGTGGGTTCGATGGTCGGCCGGATCGTCGGGAGGATGGTCGGCTCCAGCGTGGGCCGGATCGTCGGTCCTATCGTGGGAAGGATTGTGGGCTCGATCGTGGGGGCAATGGTCGGCCGGATCGTCGGGAGGATGGTCGGCTCCAGCGTGGGCCGGATCGTGGGCTCGATGGTGGGGAATATGGTTGGTTCAATAGTCGGGGGGATGAATCTGATGACACTGAACGTCACCCCGCTGGGACTCTCGGCGACGCCAGCGGGCGTCGTCACCGCAAATGATCGGGGCCCCACGGGGGCGCCGGGGTCGATGGTCAGACGCACCTGGAGCTGGCTTCCCGTGCCGCCCGGCTGCAGGGTCGGGGGTACCGGTATCGGTGGCTCGAGCGTGGGTCTGATCGTCGGCAAGACGGTTGCCTCCAGTATCGGCCCGATTGTCGGTCGGATGGTGGGGATCAGCCCTGGGAGAATCTGAGCCGTGATGCCGGTGCCGCTGAAGCGCACGGCCGTCGCACCATCCAGATTGTCCCCGGCAATGACGGCATCCAGCGTGGCCCCCGCCAGAGCGCTGGTCGGGGTGATGCCGCTGATCCTGGGCAATGGCGCTTCCCGCACCACCGTGATGATCACCGTATCCGGGGCGCTCTGCATCCCGGCACTGTCCTCCACGACCAGCTCGAGCGTATGCCTGCCGGGCGGCAGGGTCACCTGGACGGTCGACTGGTCAGTCACGATGGGGTACTGTGTGAGGGCCATGGCGTTGTCTCCTCCCGGCGCTTCGAAACTGATGGCGCAAAGAATCCGCATGAACCGGAACGACTAGCCCGCTTGCTCCCACCGGTACCGCACGATGGTGCGTCCATCCAGGGCCCTGGATCCGCGGGCATCCAGGGTCACTTCCGCCTCGTCACCCGGAATGGACACAGTTCGATCTGCTCCTGCGTCGGCGATGGGCGGCCGGAGCTCGCTCTCCACAAGGGTCCACCGGTAGCGCACGATCCGGCGTCCACCGAAGGCCCGCGACCCTGAGGCATCCAGGGCCAGGCTGGCCTCGTCACCCGACGCGGGAACGGTCGCATCCGGCCCGGCCTCGGCAACCGGCGGCTGGAGCACCACCTCGGCCAGTTCCCTGGCGGCCCTGGCCACTTCATCCTGTCGGTTGAAGAGCGCATCCACAGCCTCCCCGTCACGAAGCGCAGCGGCAAGGTTCGAGACCGCCATTTGGTATGCCTGGAACTCCGAGGTGGTGACCAGGAACGCGTACGCCAGGGCGATCTCCTGGGCCACATCCTGCTCCACCGAGGCGAGGGAGGCAAGCACGGCGGGCACCTGATCCAGGCGGAGACACCCGGCTCGAGCCAGCATCTCCACGGTGATGGCCCCTTGCCGCACATCCGTCTCCGACGGCACGGGGAACCGGGCCGAGAGGGCGGCAAAATCCCCTCGGGTACGGCCCATGAGCTGCACGAGCCGCTGCGAGTCCTCCGGAGACATTCGTGCTTCCGCGACCGCCACCGCCCCTGCCCATACCGCGAAGCGGCGATCGATGTCGTTCCCTGCCGGGATGTCGGGATCCGCCGCGTCGCCCACCTGGGTCACGCCAGGCTGGAGGTGAATGCGGGCCAGTTCGAGGAGGCTTCGATTGTCCGGCTGGCTTGTCGTGACCTCCAGACGCGGGCTCTCGGTCACCCGGGTGAACCCGCTATACTGGGGCGCCTCGACATTCTCGGCCCGATCTGTCTCCTCCTCGTGGTACCTCATGGCCACGAAGACGAGTTGCGGCAAGGTGTACGAGGCGAGGTCCAGAGCGATGATCCGGGGCTGTCCCAGATAGAGCTCGTGTCCCTCGCCATCCAGTGCCGCACCCGGGAGCACCTGCACCTGGAGACCCTCCCCGGCCACCACCCGTAGCTCATCCCCTTCTCCCCGGATCACGCCTGGCGTGTGGAGCCCTCGATTGTGCAGCTTTCGTTTCTCCAGGTGGTAGCTCTGACCATCGTTCCAGTCCTTGGCCGTGGTGAAGAACCCGGTGAAGAAGCTGAGTCGTTTGAAGTCGGAATGATTGCTCATGGTCTGCCCCTTGTCGCCCCGTCACCCGAGGATGGTGTCCGCGCCAACGGTGGAACGGACCTCGACCTGCATCGGCTGGAGCGCATAGGCGCTCACCACCGGAGTCAGTTTCAGGTAGTACACGGTATGGGCCGGTTTCTCCAGGTTCACGATGGCCCGCACCTTCTCGAGCTTCACCTTGTCCCGGTCGGCCAGGGGGACGCGGACGTCCAGGATGAAGCGGTACGGGAGCTCCTGTTCGTCCACGAGGATCGTGTCCCCGCGGTACTCCACCATCCGTTCGGCGCCGCCCTCGTCCAGCACGGTCAGGCGGTGAAGGTCCTCCACCAGACCGTCCCGGCGGGTCACCGTGGCCGATGCATGGCGGATCACCTCGTCGCTGAGCCGCTGGATCTCCACGAAATCCCCACCGACCGTCACCCGCTTCACCTGGTCGGTGCGGTAATAGAAACTTCGGCCTGGTTCCGTGACCACGTAGTAATCCCAGAAGTTCGGCTCATCCCGCTCAACCCTCTCGATGTGGGCGAGGGAGGCATCCTCGGGGCTGGTTCCGCCGATCATGGAGGCGACCCCGATCTGCATGCCGCCCGGCCAGCGGCACTCCCGGATTTCCGGAATCAGCCCGGTGTAGATTTCCAGGTAGCGCTGGAGACCCCCCACCGTCCCGCGCTCGCGGTACAGTGCCACCGCCTCGGCGATGAGCCGGCGCCGCTTGGGCTCATCCCACTCCTCGTCCAGGACCAGGGCGACCCAGTCGGCAAGCCAGGGGAGAAACTCCCTGTCGGTGAGGGCCGGCGCAAAGTATCGGTCCAGATCCGAGAGGAGCGCGTCGAAGCCTGTGAGCACCTCCTCGAAGGGCACCAGCAACTGACCGAGGAACGGCTCCTCCCGGTCCTGGTAGATGGCTGGAAGGTACTCCAGATAACGGCTCTGCCTCCCGTTGCCCATGCTCACCTCAGCCCCGGAGATCGGTCACGATCGTGAATTCGCTGGCCCCGGCGTCGAAGCGGACCAGGTTGTCGGGCGGAACGGCGATGTGCTCGTCCGCGTCCACCCAGGTGGCTCCATCCCCGGAGGACAGCGTGAGGGATTCGACGTGATCCACTCCCTCCACGTCCTCCAGCACCTGGTAGACCTCTGAGATGTAGACATCCCTGCCAAAGGGCCAACCCCCTCCTGCGGGGTCGGGTCCTCCCGTGAGCGGGTCGAAGAACGCGTCCAGCTTCCCCCGGATGGCCGCCCGGACCGTCTCTTCCGAGACCTGCGGAGCCCGTACCATCCTTGCCCGAACGCGGAGACGGGTCCAGCGCGGCCCGACCACATGATGCCGACAGCTGATGAGACGGCGCCGGTCGAGCAGCGCCGCCACCGCGGCAATGTGGGTGGCGCCGGGTTCCTCTGTGGGAACCTTCGGCACGATCACGACGCTCACGTGTCCGGGACGGGATGTATCGGGATCGGGGGCGCTGAGATCCCGCTCGGGCACGCACTTGGCGCGGGCAAGGGGGAACTCGGTCTGTCCCAGGACGATCTCTTCAAAGTCCCGGGCGGTCACGGCCCGCCAGCGCTCCCGGAGGGAACGGAGCGCCTGCTGCCTGGCGTCGTCCAGGCTTGTGGGATCCCTTCCATCGCCCGCGGCAGGGATCGCCTGGCTGACGCAGGCAACCGTGACCCCGCCTCGAAGCGCCTCGACGAGGGCGGTGGATTGGGCGTCCAGCTGGAGCACCGTGCCTGCCGGCAGATTGCCGGCGGCGCCCCCGGTCGCAGAATAGCTTGCGACGATCTCCGCGCCCCCGGGAGGAATCCGGCCCAAGCTCCCGTTGCCGAAGCGGAGGGAGTTCGAGCGCGGCTCCAGCGTGTAGTGGCGATCGACGGCTCGGGAATCCAGGAGGTCTGGAACGCAGCTCCAGTCCTCGCCTCCCACGCTGACCCGCGGAAGCATCGCCAGCTCCAGGACCACGAAGGGCTGGCGAAGCGGGAAGCGCTGATACGCCGCCCCGTTGCTGAACCCCAGGGACTCGTTGACGATGGTCAAGGTCTGCCGCGCATCCACGGTGCCCTCAGGGGTTGCAGGCGTGAGCTGGAGATCCCGCACGGTCTCGAACCCGAGTGGCTCCTCCGACCCCGCTGCCGGGCAGAGCAGCCGCGTGCCTCGAGGGATGAGCAGTGGTGCGGTCAAACCAGCGGCCCTGACCGCCAGGGGAACCGTGGCTGCTCGAGCCGGCTGGAGCTCCACGCCGAGCAGCTCCAGGAATCGCGCCTCGCTGGCAGTGGTCACGCGATTCAATCGATACATCAAGGCCTCGGCGAGCCAGGCGAACAGATCGAGGAGCGTGATCCCCGGGTCGGAGAAATTGTGGTCCGTCCAGGTGGGTGCATAGCGGGGGATGAGGGCCCGCATCTCGGCCACCAGGTCGGCGAACCGGCGATCGTCCAGATTGGGAAGTGGGGTGGCCATGGCCTCAATCCAGAACCATGTCGATGTCGTGGCTCCCGGAGAAAACCAGATGCCCTTCCGGCACGTGGATCCGGTCCTCACACCGTTCCACCGCCGCGACGGGCAGAAACTCCAGGCTGGGATGACGCTCGCCGCCGGAGACGATGCTCACCCGGTCACCCGGCACAAATCCCTGAACCGTGACTTCCGTGACCTCCGTGCCCGCGGCTCCGGCCAGCAGCTCCGGGGCGAGGGGGAGGCGCACCCGCCCGTCGGCCGAGAGCAACGCCTCCGCCTGGTCGCTCAGGAGGAAGGGCTGCTCGAATCCCACCGTCCCTTGATCCAGCGAGGCGATGGTGAGCTTCGCCCCGAGGCTGCTGCCATCCGCGGCCACGAGATTCACGGAGTCTCCCACCTTGAACCCGGAGACGACGATACTCCTCAGCGGCTCTTTCTCCAGGAGGGATTCCGCCAGGAGCAGCTTGATCCGCTCATCGAAGGTGCTCACCGGACTGCCTGCGGTGACGGTGAACGGCGCCGTCCGGTAGCCGGTTTCGGGGTCCGCCAGCAGCCGGAGGCGGTACTGCTGCATCGACACGAGCACGCGCAGCCCGCGCACGTGATCCACGCCTTCCACGCCTTCGATCTCTGCGTAAATTTCCGAGAGGTAGACATTCCGTCCCAGTTCCCAGCCCCGCCCCTCGGGCCCCCCTTGCAGGGGATGCAGGAAGGTTTCCAGGCGCTTGAGGATCGCCAGCTCCACCTGATCGGCCTTCTCCGGCTCCCGCGGCGCCACCTGTGCCAGCACGGTAACCTCGATGTACTCGGGCCCCTTCAGATGGACGTGCCGGACCTCCTTCAGGTTGGCAAGCGCGTGCTCTTCCAGGTAGGTGCGCACCTCGCGCAAGAGGGCCGGGCTCGGGGTAGGCCTGGGGTCCGAGCTCTCGGGCATGATGACGACCGTGACCCATCCCGGCTCCGGGAGGCCGAGGCGGTTGCGGGTGGGCAGGCATCGGGCCTGGGCCACCTCACCGGTTGCTTCCCGGGCCAGCCACACGAAGTCCTCCCGGGTGACCGCCCGCTGCCGGTGCCTGAGGCTCTGAGGGCCCCGCTCCCGCACCAGGCCGACACTCTCTGCCTGCGAACCGCCCGCTGCCGCCTCCACGTTGCGGGCGCTCTTCACGTTGGCCAGATCGCCGCTGGGGTTGCGGATCGCGGTGATGCTCCCCCTCTTGACATTCCCTTTGGCCCCGTCCAGGGTCCGGTAGCGCCGAGCCTTGATGTTGTCCCGCCCGACCGGCGGAATCTTCCCTCGCCTGCCGTCTCCGAATCGAAGCTCGCCGCCGATCGGGTCCAGGGTGAAGTGCCGGCTGGAAGGGGTGGAGTCGGTGAAGTCGGAGACCTCGTGCCAGCGGACCCAGACACCCTGGCCCGGCGCCGCCGGGCCGTCCGACGCGATCGCCTGAGCGGTCGCATCCTGTTGGCGCAATTCCCCCTCGAGCTGGTCCAGCTCCTCGGCGGGGGGGCGATCGGGTTCGCACACGGCGATCTCGGCTCCGGAGAGGACGGGACGCAGTCGGAGCCTGAAGGTCTGGCCTGGTTCCCCGATGCTGGAGCCAAGCGTCTCTTCCTTTACGGTGAGCGTGTTCAGGGCGGGAACGGTGTTGAGACGGACGGCCCTGAGGGACGGCGTCGACTGGGCATCGCCCTGGCTGGCGGCAGATCCCGTTGAACTGGTGGCCGCGGCCCCACCTGCGGGCGTCACAACCTCGGGCTGGGCAGCCTCGACCTGCTCGGGACGGGCCCGCAGCCAGAAGGCCAGGACACCAAACTCTGCGCTCGACTGGTGATCCTCCGGGCCGAAGAACCCGAGGTACTCCCGCCGTCGCAGGCCGCGGGTGCCGTCGGAGGCCCTGAGGCGGATCCATCTCGCACCGTTCCAGTACTCCCACGTGATGGGTGTGTCCCCCGGCGCATCCTCTTCTTCCGCGGCATCCAGCAGGAGCTGGATCCATTCACCCGCGGGAAATGCCTGGTGAAAGCCCAAGTAGAGGGCCGATCCCCGGTCGGTGCTCGGATCGGTCGCACTGAAGGGGCTGAAGGGGGTTCCCGCAGCCAGCTCCGGATCGTGGTTCCGCGTGGCCTCATCCGCCAGGCTGAGGCAGCTCGACACGGGATGGTCTTCCATGCGGGAGCCATAGCCCTCGTAGCTGACAGTCAGATCTCGGACGAGGGGCGGATAGGTCCTGGCCGGGGTAAATGTAAAGCCTCCCGTCGTGCTGTCGGGATCCACCGAAGCCGGCACGCTGTACCCGCCTTGCACGATGCGAGCACGAACCCAGTACCCTTCCAGGTTGTTTACCTTGGTCTGGCCCACGTCAGCCTGCACCGGGAAGCGCACTCGCGGCGTCACGTCGCGACCGCTGGTCACCGTGAAGGCGTTCGTGGTGTCTGCGAAGCCCGCAATGGAAGCCGTGGAACCACTCCTCCTGCTCCGGCCCAGCTCGGTCCAGCCCCCGGCCCCGTGATATTCCCACACCAGCTCAAGACTGGTGAGCTCGGGGCTGCCTGCGCTGCCGGGCAGACCTCGCAGGTTCGCCGGGGTGAGCACGACCGTGGCCCCCATCTTCGAGAGGGCCTCGTCACACCTGAGATAGAAGGTGTCGAGATGGCCGGGTACCGGTCCCAGGGGGAAGAATTCTCCTGCCGTGTCGAGGGGGGCGAATAGCGTGTTCGCCTGGAAGGCGCTGAAGGCCGCATCTGCCTTGGCGATCTGGCTCGACGTGGCGTTGATGGTGCGGGATCCCCTGACGCTCCGGATGACCGGCAGCGAAGCGCGGGCGCTGCCACCCGTCAGGCTGCAGGCAAGCCAGATGTCGGCCTTCCCGCCGACCTCGGACTCCGTGAGTTCGGGGAGGTTGCTCAACTCCACGCTGCCATCATGACTGAAGTCTCCGGTCCCGTCGTCCACCACGCAACCGGCCCCCTGCAGATCGGCCCACAGGGTGCCGTCCCAGTGGAGCCATCGCACGTTCCAGCCATCCCCGACCGGATCGCCGGGAGCGGCGAAGGCAAACGTCAGGCTGACGGTGGCGTTCTTCCGGCTTCCCTCGTCGGGAAACCCGAACAGCTCCCTGTCCCCCAGGTACAGAATCCGCTGTCGCTCCGTCTGGCCCCGGAAAGCGGCAAAGCCTGCGGTGGGGGACGAAGATTCTCCGGTCGCCTCACCGGTGTTGTCGCTTGCGTTGACCGGGTCAAGGCTCACGCACTTCACCAGCCTCACGGGGACAACCACCACGTCCCGCTGGGTCTCGAACACCACCTCAGGCTGAGTCTCCGTTTGCACCGTGGCGGCCTGGGTTCCTGCCGGCACCCGGATGAATGGCGGCCCGTCCTTCTGAGGGGTGAAGGTGATCTCGGTCCGGGCGGGCCTCGGCGGCAGCAAGGAAACTCCGGCCGTGTTCAGGAAGGCGAGGAAGTTCTTGTCCGGGACCTGGTTGAGGCGAGTGAAGACCAGTTCCACCATCCGGCCGAACAAACGGGTCAGGGCCCACCCCGCCTCCCCCTCCTGGCCGAGCCAGCGTCCCGGGGGATCCGGGAAGACCCAGGAACGGAGGGCCCTTTCCACAGAGCGAACAGTCGCCTCTGCGCTCTTGATCTCGGTCCCGTCCGGGAGTCTGATCGTGAGTCCCGGCGCTGCCCGGGTCATGCTGCCCCCTCTCGCTCCAGGTAGAACGGGTAGACGAGATTGAAACGGCTGTCCGTGGCCCGGACACGGTACGCGATGTGGATGAGGAGGACCACCGGGCTGTCCGGGTCCGCCTCCACCCGGACCTCCTGAACCTCGATCCGGGGCTC
The DNA here is from genome assembly GCA_035455275.1 of Methylomirabilis sp. (SeqCode). GTDB lineage: Bacteria > Methylomirabilota > Methylomirabilia > Methylomirabilales > 2-02-FULL-66-22 > 2-02-FULL-66-22. The sequence goes on from DATIFO010000152.1 coordinate 27,476, forward strand.
CCAGCGGTTGAGGGCCTCTTCCACCTTCTGCCGAACCAGCCCGGCCGTGCGCGTGGTGTTTGGCGCGAAGACGAACTCGTGGATACCGCAGCCGAAGTCAGGCCGCATCAGCCGCTCTCCTGGAGCCGTGCTGAGGATGATCCAGATGGACTCCCGGATGTCTTCCTCGTACCGGGAGAGGGTGAATTCCCCTTGCTCGCTGAGACGCACGGGAAACTTCCAGCCGACCCCGAGAAAGTCCTGCCCCATGACTGCACTCCTCGAATGCGCCTCGCCCTGACGGCATCATCCGCCGATCAGCACCGTCGGGCACCCCGAGGCAACCATGTCCGGCGGCCCGGTGCATACAGCCATATCGCCCATGCGTGCCGCCGGCTGACCGCCGATCAATACGGTGGCGCTGCCCAGGGTGATGGGACCACCCACGTGAGGGACAGGGCCCGGATTCACCAGCGGGCAGATGTGCATGTCGCCCATGCGGGCGGCGGGCTGGCCCCCGATGAGCACGGTGGGAGCCCCGGCGAGGACCACACCGCCGTGGGCGGTGGAATCGCCCATGCGTGCCGCGGGCTTGCTCATCTTCTGCGCTCCACCCCGGCTAGTTGATCTTCACCAGGGCGCCCTTCACCTCGGCCATGCCGCTTCCGTTCACCGAGACGGTGGCCGCCTTGAGCTCCGCCTGTCCGGTGCCGTCCACGGTCACCTTCGCGCTCGACTTCACGTCCATGGGACCGGTGGATTCGATGCTGCAATTCCCCGTGGCCGAGGCCTTCAGGTTCGCCTGGGTCTTGGCCGTCAAGTCCTGGGCCGTCTCCACCTCGATCTTCCCCTGGGCCTTGATGCTGATCTTCCCCTGCACGTCCAGGGAGAAGTCCCCTTTCACCTTGACGGCCATGGCGTTTTGCGCCGAGTCGATGGTGATGCTGTTCTCGCCGGTCTTGTCCACGATGGTGATGGAGGGCTTGTCGTCGGAGTCGTTCAGGATGATCTTGTGGCCGCTCCGCGAGTGGATGGAGCGGACGTCGTTCTTCCCCTGCCCGTCCATGCTCTCCGGCGGCGTGTCCTCGGAGTTCCAGAGCGATCCGAGGATGAACGGCCGATCCAGATCCCCGTGCTCGAACGCGACCAGCACCTCGTCCCCCACCTCCGGGATGATGTAGATGCCGCGGCTCTTGCCGGCCATGAGCGTGACCACCCGGGCCCAGTAGCTATGGGCGCGGTCGTCGGAGGCGCTGATGGCCACCGCCTCCCTGGCCTCGCCGAGCCAGGGGAAGTCCACCTTGACCCGGCCGAGGTTCAGGGGGTCCTTGATGTCCCGGACAATCCCCACGACGACCCCGTAGACCTTGTTGGCCTCTCGACCGGCCGTCCCGCCCTCACGCAGGAGTCCGATGAGACTCATCGGCCATTCCTCTGAATGTCGAAATCGGTCTGGTAGCCGCTCCCGCCGACAGTGTGGGTCGTGGAGGTCACATAGTACGTGCCACTGAAGCGCCGCCCCAGACCCTTCAGCTCCATGACCATCCGGGCCCTGAGGTTCGGGTTGCCGATGCAGGACCCCCTGCCCCCGATGAACCCCATGGCCCGCCGCTCGATCTCTGCCCGCGCCATCTCGGTGGCCTCCTGGGCGCTGCCGATGTTGTGATCGCTGATCAGGAGCTGGTTATCTCCGAACACCCGCTGCGCAATCTCCTGGCCGGTCTCGCTGCCCAGCCGCACCCTGACGTCGCCGGTGCCGGCCGTTCCCACCACCGGGTCCTTGCCGCGCCCCTGGGAGGTCTGCGGGCCCCGGGCGGTGACCTCGGTGACGGCGTTGTGTGTGGAGAGCCGCGGGGTGAAGCTGATGAGGCTCTTCCCCCACTCCAGGGTGAGCTGTGGGCTGGGATTCTTGATGTAGCCCGGCTGCTCGAAGTAGAGGGTGCGATCCTTCACCGCCACCTCGTAGCCGATCCGCCGTGCCCGCTGGGCGAGGATGGCGGCATAGGTTTCGCCGTTGGGCGAGACCAGCTCATGCTGGACCTGTGTCGGATCCACCTGCGCCGTCAGGCCGAGCGCGGAGGCGATCTCCCTGGCGATGTCGCTGTCGGTCCCAGACTCGAAGGGCTCCCGGCGGCGCTGGCGCTGCAGCCGGTGATACAGGCCATAGCCCTGCACGGCGAGGGTAGGCTGTGCGCTGGCGGGAAAGGCGGGACTCACCGCGGTGATCTCCCCCCGGATGAGAAGCTGCAGGTTGTCCACGTAGCCCACGTGGATCTCCACCTCGCCGCCCTCGTCGAAGAGATCGCTGTCCATCCACTTCAGGGTATCGCCCCCTGCAAACAGTCTCCCCGGCTCGGGATACCGGTCCCGCACCGTGAAGGTGAAGGCGTCGGCCTGGTTGATGGTCTCGGTGACGCTCAGCGACAGGACATCCACCGTCACCCCGTGACGCAGCTCGGTCCCCTTCACCACGATCCGGTAACTGGGGGCGTAGGTGCTCATCGTCAGGTCTTCACGCTCTCACTTCTTGGTGAGGGCCGGGATGACCAGCACCTGACCGGGCTGGAGCGCCAGGGGCTCGTCCATCCCGTTCTCCTCGGCGATGGTTCGCCAGAGACCGGGATCTCCGTACTCGCGGCCCGCGATACCGCTCAGGGTATCGCCCCGCTGCACCACGTACCGCTTGGTGAAATCCGCAGAGCGGAGCCCGCCACCCTGGTCGCCGGGCTCCACGTACTCCTTGAAGCTCACATCCACCGTGGCCCTCGCGGGAACCCCCGTGGGGAGGAAGAGGGTGAAGCGCTGGTCGGCCCGCTCCAGCACACCGGTGAACGTCAAGTTGCCCCAGTTGAAGCTACAGATGGGAGGGGCATGCAGCTCGTTGTGGATCGCCAGCAGGCTCAAGATCTTGCTGGTGTGCTCCCGGACATCCGTCCCCTTTTCGTAGGTGTCAAAGAAAAGCTGCATGGTAAGGGAGCGGGCGTTGCCTCGCACGAACTGGAGCGGCGGCACCTCCAGCCCCGGGATGGCGACTTCGGCAAACTGGTTGGACTTGTTGATCCGGTATTCCGTGGGGTTGAAGAGGACGCCGATGACCTCCTTCTTCCCTTTCACCGTGTACTCGATGGTCGCCCGCTCCAGTGCCATCTTCCGTCCTCTCGGCTCGACTGCCGAAGACTTCTTCCATCGGCGCTAAAGGTCCTGGCTCTCCCGCTCCACGACGAGGCGCCGCTCGAGGATGGCGTAGACCTCCCGGGCCAGCCGTTCCAGGTCCACACCCTCCGGCCGGGACCCATCCGCGGCTCCCGGTCCCCCGGCCGTAGGGGGCGGGGTTCCGCCTTCATCCCCACCCCGGGAGGCGATCTGCCGCAGGTCCATCTCCCCGGTTCCCGCCCCCTCCTGATGCCGGCCTCCCCCGCCGTCTGCTCCAGCCTGTCGCGACCCGCCCTGTCTCGTCGTGAAGAGCGGCATGTCCAATCTCGAGGAGCCATGCGTCCGGCTCCCCGGAATCTCGTCACCCGACCCTCCCGATTCGTCGGAGAGCCCTGCCGCTGGCGCGGGATCTGGAAGCCGGTCGGTGCCGGAGATGCCGATCGAGGATCTGGCCGTCCAGGCCTCGTGACCCGGAGATGCATCTTCCGTCACAGTCGCCCCTGCCACCCTTGCAGGCACATGGGTGAGGACCGGCGACGACGCGTTCATCCACCCGGCCGCGGCGTGGCTGCTCTGCACGTCTTCGTGCGAGGCGAAATGGGAGACCGTGCGCCTTGCCCTCTCGCCGCTGGTCGACCAGGGGGTGCCTCTGGAGACGTCCTGCCGGGCCGGCGTCCCGGCGACCTCACGGCTCCTGGAGGCAATCCTCCCTTCCAGAGTGGGTGCCGTCCCGGGAGGTGTCCCTGCCGTTGCTCGAGTCTCCCCCAGACTGGCAGCGCCAGGGGATGGGTTCCCGTCGTGCCCCTCGCCCCCTTGTTCTGGAGCGACAGCCCGAGAGGCAGCCGTTCCCGATCCCCCGGCGTCGACCGCCGCCTCCCGCGGAATCTGCCCTGCCGTGAGCGCCATCCCCTCCGCGAGGCGTCGCCGGATGCTCGTGACCAGAGGCGTCTCGGGCCGAAGCCAGAGAGGCATTCGGTGGGTCAACGTCCGTCGCCCTTCCAGCCAGCTCGTCAATGGCTCTCCGCTCCCGACCCCGGCTCGCACCACCTGCTGCCCGGTCCTTCCGTCCGGCGCAGGCGGCTGGCCGCCCGAGGTCTCATCGGGCTTGTCTGGCCGGCCTCCCGTTTCCCATCCAGTCTCACGCCTCGCCTCGACCCGTTTGCCTGAATGCAGCGGCCGCTCGGTCCGAACCCACGACCTTCCAGAGGAGCCGGAGGGTTCGGGAAACGGAAACTCCCCATGCCCCGAAGCTGCAGCCTCCATCTCACCCTGCGGCCTCCGCGTCTCTGCATGAGGAGCCGGTGACTCCCCGTGCCCAGAATCCGAAGGATCTGCCCGCTGCAAGCGGCTCAGCTCTCCGCGCCCAGGGCCCTGTCCGGAGGATGGAGATCCAGGTCCATGAAGGTCGAGACGTAGCGCCTGGGATGCAGAGGACCCTCCTCGCGCCCGGCGGTGCTCCCCTGCGCCGTCATCGGCCGCCCGGGCCGGGTCGCCGGCGTCGGAAGAACGCTGCGCGCGCCGGCTTTCCGGGGTGCCCTCCGCTCCCTGCCCCCTGCTCGCCTTGGGGGATGAGGCGCCGACGCTCGCGGGACGCACAGGCGAGGCTCCCCGTTCCCCAGGTCCCCCGGGTGCGGGCGATCCGGCTGCGCCGGCGGGGGCAGGGGTCTCGCCGGCCTGTCCCGACGGTTCTGCGGACATGCGAGCGCCCGGATCCCCACGCCTGGTGCGCCCGGAGACAGGCAGCGAGGCAGCCCGGTCCCGCCACGACGCGTCACCCCAACTCCGCGCTTCCACATCCGGACCTCGCCGGACCAAAGGCGGAGGCCCCGAAGCTTGCCCGGATGTTCTGGCATCGCCTCCCGGACCGCGCCATGAGTCCGGCAGGCGGCCCGTGGCCGGCCGGGAAGAGCCCTGGATGCCCGACTCCTCCGCTGGGAACCGGAAGGGCATCCCCAGGTACGGCATGGGCAGGGCCGCAACCTGCATCAACCGCAAGCGCCCTGACGGAGACAGCAGCCCGATGCGCGTCTGCAGGCGGGTGAGCGGCCTTGCCCTCCGAGGCGCGGCGTACCGCTGCCGAAGCCGGTCGGGCCACGTCAGGTCGATGAGTCCTGGAGATCTCTGCTCCGCCGGATCCATGTCGTTTCCACCGACCCCGGCGCGCGGTCGATGATCCCCAAGGAATCGAGGCGCGCGAGATCCCCCTAGAATACGACGCCGGCCGCGGCCCGCGCCGCCGACAGGGCCTGGCTGGACGCCGGTTTCACCAGGCCGTGATAGGCGATGACGAGGCTCTCCAGGGCCACGGCATTCCCGGTGGCGCGCAGCTCCGGGCCCTCCCAGCGGACCGGGTATGCCTGAAGGATGTCCCACCACATGGACGGCAGGCCGGCACTGTCGAGAAGGTAGACGGTGAGGTTCCGCCGCTTGATGATTCCCTGGGTCACGTCATAGCACCAGGGCCAGAGGGTGTCCATGTCGCTCAACCCGCGCTTCAGGGTGATGGTGTTTTGCCTGACGCGGCCGGGCAACTGGTGGGGATATTCATTCAGCCCCCCCTCGTTGTACACCTCCACGTCCACTTCCATCCTCAGGCCGGAGACCTCGCTGAAGCCGCCGACGATCAGCCCTTCGATCTCCACCCAGAAGTTGAAGTCTCGATACGGATCAAATCGGGCGCCGAGAGCCCCCCCTGCCTTGGCGATCAGCGCATTGACCGGTAACGGCGACATGCTCTTCACCCCCGAAGCAGACTGCGGATCGTGGCCTGGACCCCCCCCGTCGCGGATCGGGCTGCGCGATCCTACCGCGGGGACATCTGGGCGGCGTTCAGGCGTCGATTGATGTCGGCAATCGCCTCCACCCACTGGCGCCGCTCGTGGTGCTCCAGATGCATGATCTGGTCATAGGACCAGTGGAAATGGTACGCGATGTACGCTACCTCCTGGTGCAGCCACTCCAAGGGGTAGCGCGTCACCCCCCCGGCTGGAGCGACTCCATCTGGAACTCGTGCTGGCACTGCGGACACACCA
>DATIFO010000153.1:0-29455 GCA_035455275.1 Methylomirabilis sp. (SeqCode)
ACCTTGGCGCTATTTGGACGAGACGCACGAGCCAGAAGGGCAGGACTAAGTAGCGCATGCTGGTACCAGCTAACAACAGCATGCAGCGGACGGCGCTGCGCGCCGCCGCTGATGCTGAGCGTGTGTGCCAGGCATGGCACAGAGCGAGCGAGGTGAGAGTCCTCGCGCCAGGTTCTCGCGGAGCCGAAGGCTAGGAGAAGGGCAATAATCCGTTGGTGCTGAAATGGACTTGTTTGCGGGGCCTCACGCGCGGCCGACGCTCCGGCTCACCGCAGCGGTCGTCATGCCGAGGAACCGGGTCACCTCCCGGCTCCCCTCCTGGACAGCTCATGAGGTCGTCCATCGCGTGCCGCTCCAACCGTTCAGGCCGGCCCCCCCGTCCCCCGCTCCACGCCCGGGTGCCCCGGGAACGTGAACTCACGAGCCCCTTCCCTCCGCCTCCGGGTTCGGATACAATCCCCATGCCTTGTAGGCCAGATGAGGCTTCAACCGCTTCGGGGATCCTCTCGCCATGTTGATGCCCGACCCGGACCACTCGGTGGGAGAGGAGAGGTATGTTCTTCCCGGAATGTCCAATCGGCGGCGGCTGTTGATGGTGGCGTTCGCCGATCGGCCCCCTCGGACCCGCCTGATATCGGCAAGGCGGGCCACTCGGCAAGAGCGGAGGAAGTATGCAGAGGAAGGTTGATCGGCGGCCGCCTTTGGCCGACCGTGACACCATGAGGCCCGAGTACGATTTCTCCAAGGCGGTTCGTGGTGTGACGGCAAGCCGGTACGCGGCGGGTGCCAACGTTGTCGTGATCGATCCCGAGGTCCTGGATGTCTTTCCCGACGGTAAGACGGTGAACGAGGCGCTCCGAGCTCTCGCGCCCGTGCTCCGGCAGCAGCGAAGGCGACGCAGTGCTTAGATCCGCATTGCCCTGCCGGTCCGACCCATCGCCAACCTCTATGATGGGGACCAGACCCGCTTCATTCCCCTTCCGTCCATCCGGCTGGGCCCGCGGCCCTGCCTCTTGTAGGGCTGGCTGCGTAAGAGCCCCGGCCGGCGGACACGGCTTCAGGGTGACCCTCCCCTCAGTGTCGCCTGCCAAGAATCGCCATCGCCTCGCACGCAGATCAGTTGGTGCCTCCGTTCGCTCCAAGACAAGATGCCCATCCTGGCTTTCAGGATGGGCATCTTGTGACGACAGAATCAGTATTCGGTGAACTCCCGGCGCTTCAATCGCCTCGAATCAATCTGACCCGTGCGGGCATCAATGACTAATCCCCACTGTTCCATGGCTGTAGCGCCGATCAGGATGTCCACCTCCTTCCCCGTCTCGTCCTGCCCGATGCGGGGAATATGATAGACTTGGAAGCCAAAGGGTTGTCCCTCAAGTTCCACCTCGACGAGACACGTGTTCCGCAAGTGGTGCACGCGCCCGCCAAGCCCGACGGCCACTGGTTTTCAGATCCGCGCAAGGGGGAGCGCCCCGGCTGGGCTGGATCAGATGGAGCTCCGAACCGAGCCCGTATCGAACAGGGGTCGCACCGCTTGACCGTCAATATGAACAGATCGAATCGGTCGCGGCCATTCTCTGCTATGCTCACCCGACGAAGTCACCGCCAAAGGATGGCGCTCATCGTGCGTCTTGGGTCAGGGCGAAGTATCCGACGTCCGGTTCAGGCCAGGGCGAAGCCCGAACGATTCATCGTTTCCCCCGGCCCGCGACCAGCACATGGCCGGACGCCAGTTCTTTGAGAAACCGTTTCAGGGGGAAGATCCTCAGCGCCCCATCCTTGAGTTCAGCGGAGCCCATATACGTGCCGAAGCCCGCCTCCAGGCTCCCTTGGGCGAGCAATGCCTTGAGGGATGCGCCATACTCATTCCGCCACGTGGTGGCTGCCTTCACTTCCAGCCCCACCGCATGCGGTCCCCGGGTCCAGACGAAGTCGACCTCACTGCCGCTGGGCGTCCGCCAATAGTGAAGCTGACCTCCGGTGTCCTGCGTTGCCATCGCCGCCCGAAGCTCGTGCAGAACCCACGTCTCAAGCAGAAACCCCCGTTCAGAGCCGTCCAGCGGTTCGCGCAAACGGCCCGCAAGCGCACGAACGACACCCGGATCGAAAAGATAGAACTTTGGGCTAGCGACCTCTTTCACCTTGGCCCGTTGCCGCCAGGCCGGCAACCATCTGCCGATCAAGGTGTCAACGAGGGCAGCGAAATAGCCTTGTACGGTCGGCCGGGCCACGGCGGCATCGCGGGCCAGTCCCGATACGTTGGCAATCTGGCCGTTCATCAAGGCCGCGACTTCGAGGAAACGCGAGAACGACTCGAGATTCCGAACGATCGCCTCCTGTTGAATCTCCTCGCGAATGTAGTTCGCCACGTAGGCTTCCAGGGCATCGAGGGCGAAGTCCGGTTCCGCATGAATTTGCGGGAGCAATCCGAAGCGCAGAACGCGGTCGAGATCGAAGTCGTAGTTCAGCTCGGCAGCCGTGAGCGGAAAGAACTGACGATTGATCACTCGCCCGGCCAGCAGGTTCACGTCCACGCGTTTGAGTTTGCGGGCACTGGATCCGCTAAGCGCGAACCGGTAGGCACGTCCGCGCTCGGCGATGAGCGCATGCACCTCGTTCAACAAGGACGGCAGGCGCTGCACCTCGTCTACCGCGACCCAACTGCCTTTGGGCTGTGCCTCGACCTGCTGACGGAAAGACTCGGGTTGGCGGGTCAGCGCAAGGAATGTCTGAGTTCGTAGGAGATCGAACCACAGGGCATCCGGAAGGAGGTGCCGCAGCCAGGTCGTCTTTCCGGTCCCGCGTGGACCGAACAGGAAGAACGAATGATTGGGTAGCTGAAACAGCCGTGTAAACATGCCCAGCAGAATAACGGCAAATCTGCTGGCTGTCTATACAATATTGCCAGCCAATGCCCCCACCCACCTTCATCGCTGCTGGGCGGATACATATGGTGCCTACTGGGAGAATCTCTCAGCAGCATCCCCTGTGGTTATCCCCGGACGGTCGGATCTCGGCGCGCTCCCCTATCCTCCATTCCGCATTCCGGGTCAGCGGAGATACCGCCCCCCGTTCACGTCGAGGGTGATGCCCGTGATGAAGCTGGACTCATCGGAGGCCAGGAAGACCACGGCGGAGGCGACCTCCTCCATCGTTCCCAATCGGCCGAGGGGGATGGCGGAAAGGACTGTCTTCTTTTCCTCCTCGCTCTTTGCCTCCCAGAGTCCCTGAATCCGGTCGCCCGTCAAGGTCACGGTGGGGGCGACGGCGTTCACCCGGATTCCCGCCTTCCCCCAGTCATAGGCCAATTGACGGGTCAGCCCCTCCACTCCGGCCTTCGCCGCGACGTACTGGACTCCGGCCAGCGACGCCCTCCAGTGCCCGGCCAGGGCGGACATGTTGACGATCACCCCCCTCCCCTGCTTGACCATCTCCGGGATCACCGCTTGGCAGCAGAGGAAGGCCCCCTTCAGGTTCACGTCTACGACGAGGTTCCAGTCTTGCTCTTGGATCTCCGCGAGCACGTGGGGTGTGTGGAGCGCGCCCCCGGCGTTGTTGACCAGGATGTCGACCGTACCCCAGAACGCCTTGAGCTCTCGGATGGCTGCCCGCACATCGTCCGGCTTCGTCACATCCGCTCGTCTCCCCACTGCTCGCGCCCCGACGGCGTCGATCTGCTTTGCAGCAGTCGCCACGGCCTCCTCATTCACATCCATGAGCAGCAGCCGGGCTCCTTCCCGGTTGAAAGCCTGGGCGATCGCCAGACCCATGCCCTGGGCTCCGCCAGTCACGATCGCATTCCGATCCAGGAGACGCTGCAAGTCAATTTCCTCCTTCATCGTGCGGAGCATTTCTCCATCATGGACAGAAAAGCATCCGCGACCGGGTCGATGAACGCCGGGTCGTTGATGTGCGCGTCGAGCTCCTTCAACGGGATCGAGGGGAGTAAGCGGGCCTTGAGCGCTCCGATGAATGCGCGGTTCCCCTCCGGGTCCCAATGGGGCAGCCCCTCCCGATCCGGGTAGGAAAACCCTTTGAGAGGAATGAACACATGGGTCGGCCCTTTGGCGCGGTTGATCTTTTCTGCGGTGAGCCTTCCCACGCTCCGCAGCTCATCCGGACTCAGTCGCACCAGGGTCATGTTGGGATTATGGACGATGTATTTCCGGGACTTCAATTCCGTGGACAGGCCGGCGAAGGGGCCCCACACCGCATAGTTGATGGATCCGGGAGCGATCACCTGGGGAATGCCCATCTCACCCGCCGCCGCCAAGCGCTCCTTGACGGGATCGCTGTGCAGCCCCCCGACGAAGCGATCGCCGATTTCATGCAGGTTGAGGTCCAGCACCCCCTTGAAGGCGCCCTCGCGGATCATTTCTTCCATGGCGATCCCGCCCGTGCCGTTCTGATGAAACGCGACCACCTCGTATCCCCGACGCTCCAGGGTCGCCTTCATTCGCAGGGCCCCGGGCGTCGTCGTCCCCAGCATGGACAGGGCCACCGGGATTCCGCGGGCTGTGGTGTCCATGTCATTCAGGGCATCGACCATTCCGCAGATGCCGCTCACCGCATTGACCAGGATCCGTCGGATCAGGAAGTTGAGTCCCTGAAGATCGACGACGGAATGCATCATCGCGATGTCCTTGGTACCGACGTAGGGTCCGAAGGTGGCCTTTCCCGAGGCGATCGTCGAGACCAGAAGTTTTGGCATTCCCCGCGGGGCACTCCGCATGGCCGAGGCGCAGATATCCGTCCCCTGCCCTCCGCCGATTCCCAGGATCCCGTCAAACACCTTCTGATGGAGCAGCTCCTGAGTCTTGGCGGTGACTCCCCGGATCATCGCTTCAATGCACTTGCCCTTGTCCCCGAGAGCCACGAGGCCTTCCAGATCGGTGATGCCGGCTGCCCGGGCAACTTCCTGGCGGGTAACGTCGGGAAGCATTCGGGGATCTTTCAAGATCCCCGCATCCAGCAGGAGGGCCTTGAATCCTCTGCGCCGAATCAGGTCTCGACAGAATACAAGCTCCTCCTCCTTGGTATCCATCGTTCCGATCAGAAGAATCGTCTTGTCCATGACCCCTGGAACTCCTCAACCCTCTCCTGTCAATCGGAGCGCCGCTTTCCTCTTCCGGGTCAATTCACCCCCAGCCTCGCCCGGTAGCCCTGAAATCCTCGGGATTCGATGGCGGAAGCCACCTGCGCTTGCAGGTCCTTCCCTGGGGTCAGGGCCAGCATGCAGCCGCCGCCTCCGGAGCCGGTGAGCTTGGCTCCAACCGCGCCCGCCTTGCGGCACACGCCGATCAGGAGATCCAGCTCGGGGCAGGAGATTTCCGCTTCATCCAGCAGCAACTGATTCCGGTCCATCAGGCGGCCGATCTCCTTCAGGTCGCATTCCTCGATGCGCGTGATGGCCTCCTCCGCGATCCGCCGGGCATCCTGCAGCATCCGGGCGTATCGTTCGGGCGACCGCATCTTTCTCTCCGCGATGCCTGCAAGCATCGCCTTGGTGTTGGCGATGATCCCCGTATCTCCGATCACCACCTCGACAGGTTCTTTCCACGTCATCTTCCGCACCACGTTCGGTTCCCCCCGCGTGAGACAGATGATCCCGCCGTAGGTGGAGATCATGTTGTCAATGCCGCTCGTGGTGGGTCCGTGGTAGGCAATCTCAGCCTGGTAGGCACCGGCGTTGACCTCATCGTCGGTCAGGCGGAGCCCGAACTCCCCGGAGAGGGCCCGGACGATCGCCACCGAGCTTGCCCCCGTCGCCCCGATCCCGCTCATGGCGGGAAGGTCACCCCCGAGCCCGATTCGCAGGTGCTCCGGGCGAAAACCCAGGTGCCTGAAGATCCTTTCCAGGGATTCGATCTGCATCGCTTTCTTTTCTTGCTTGTAACCCTTGGCCTCCCGCCGCTCATCCGTGATGCTCCAGCCTCCCGAGGCGCTCTGCACAACATCCGCATCGGCCGTCATCGACAAGGCGGAGGCGATCACGGGCACGCCGAACACCGCAAACATCTCGCCGAACAAGATGGTCTTGCCGTACCCGATGCCTTTTCCCAAGGCATACCTCCTGATTCGAAGCGTTCAATGAGGGATGAACCGGCGACGGGACCGCCGGGCCGGTGGTAGAACCCGGGGTGAGCGCAAGACGGTCGGACGCTACCATCCGCCGCTTGGCGTGTCAAGGCAGACCCCGTACCCGACCGCTTGACTCCTCCACCAGTCGGGAATAGGCTCTGATGCCAGAACAACTCATGCGGTTGCGGCATTCCACGACGTGGCGGCACCCGACCCTGACATTGTCAGCCGCCCTCAAGGAGGACCCTCATGAGCCACGCATCGATCCACCGTCGGACCTTTCTGAAAGGGGCTGGAGTCACAGCCCTGGCCACAACGGGCGTCATCCGCGTGCGGGAGGGCGGTGCGCAAGAGGCCGTACCGAATTCCACCGGCACCGAGGCCCCCAAGCTCAAGGCGCCCGCCAACACCGCTGACTGCCACATCCACATCTATGACCCGCGGTTCCCGCCCGGCGGACCCACGGCCCGGCTGATGACCCAGGCTCGCGTGGCGGAGTACCGGCTGCTGCAAAAGCGGATCGGGACGACCCGGACGGTGGTTGTCACGCCGTCCGCCTACGGGACAGGCAATCAGGTCACGGTCGACGCTATTGCCCAGCTCGGCCCGACGACTGCCCGAGGGGTTGCCGTGGTCCTGCCCACGATCTCCGATACCGAGCTGAAGACCCTGCACGACGGCGGCATCCGTGGTATCCGCTTCACCCTGTTCGACCCGAAGACCGCCGTCACCACGATCGACATGATCGAGCCGCTTTCCAGACGCGTGAATGATCTGGGCTGGCACGTGCAGATCCATCTGCGGGGAGATCAAATCGTCGAGGCCGCGAACCTGCTGCAGCGCCTCCCCTCGCCGCTCGTGTTCGATCACATGGGGCGCCTCCCGCAGCCGGCGGGCACCGACCACCCCGCCTTCCAGATCCTCCGTCAGCTCATCGACAAGGGCCGGACCTGGATCAAGCTGTCGGGCGCCTATCAAGACAGCAAGGTCGGCCCGCCGAGCTACGCCGACACGACACGGGTTGCCCAGGCCTACATCAAAGCTGCGCCGCAGCGGATGGTCTGGGGGAGCGACTGGCCGCACCCGACCGAGAAGGAAAAGCCGAACGACGCCGTGCTCTTCGACTTGCTGGCCGAGTGGGCGCCGGACGAGGCGACGCGCCATCGCATCCTCGTCGAGAATCCAGAAACGCTGTACGGTTTTCCGAAGTCGAGTTGACTGGCGAGGGCGTTCTGAGGACCCGTGGTTCACCGCCTGACTTCGCTCGCCATCACCCGCGCAGGCGGAGGCCCTGCGGGCGCCAGGGGACGAATGCCGCAGGCTTCATGACGCGGAGGGCACTCTTACGAGGGTTCGAGACAGGGGGGCTATCTGGTGCAGCGCCAGGCGGCGCTCCGGATCTTGGACAGCCTATGCCTGGGAGAGCTACCGCCGATCCACGTCCGCCCGCTCACGGACCGCGCCCCTCTGCCAGCGCTCCCTGAGCACCAGCAGGACGAAGGTGAGGCCTGTGACGAATGGGATAGACGCCAGGAGAAACCAGACGAGTTCCAGCATGGGTGACGCCTCCATGAGACGAGCCGGGCGGGTGTGTCCGGTTTTCCCGACCCACACATCGTCTGCATGCTCATCGGCACGCCAGAGCAACTCTTGAACCCGAATGGCGCGCCGCACTCCGTCCGACCACGACCTCCGAATCTGATGGAAGCTGATTCCAGTGGACTGTCGGCGCAGCTAGAGAGTGCTGTGCATTTCGTAGATTACATCGACACTCTCGAGTGAGACGTGAAGTTGAGTTGTGCCGCGCCCGCGCATTCTGAGCCGCCTCCGCTCATCGGTTCGGTCGACTGTCACTTGCCGTTGCCGGCGTCCCCGGGCAGTGCCCGCTGGGCCCAAGCGACCGCCTCACGATAACGACGCGGGACCTCCTCCTCACCCAGGCCCAGCGCATCCATGCGGGCCGAGAGATGGTCCCAGTCTCCCGTGACGTAGGTGAGGACGCAATCGTACACATCCCGCAAGGGGCCTGCCTCGCCCAAGAGGGCGGCCTTGACCGTCGGGGGAATCGGCAACTCCTGCAGCAACCCCAATAGCGGCCGATCCAGGATGGCGTCGAGCAGCGAGAACATCCCGAGCAAGAACAACTCCTCGCGACGGTGGGCAAGGCCGGTATCCTCGGCGAGACCCTCGCAGAACCGAGCCCGGAGGGCAGCCTCGACGACGAGTTCCGCCGGTTTGCTGGAGGCCAAGGCGGCCAGACCAAGCAGGCTGGCCCACCGTTTCACTTCCCGCTCGCCGAGAAGTCGGAGCGCCTCGGGGATCGAGGCAATGGTGCGCCGCAGCCCGAAGAACGCCGAGTTGATGTAGCGAAGGAGCTTGTAGGAGAGAGTGACATCCCGGCCGATGATGGCGGCCACCTTGCGGAGATCCACGTCGCTCTTGACGACTTCCTGGAGCAGCATGAGATATGTCAGCCGGAACTCGGGCGTGGCCTTGGCCTGCAGCACCGCCGGCTTGGCGAAGAAGTAGCCCTGAAAAAGGCTGTACCCGAGGTCCACGGCCTCCCGGAACGCCTCTGGGGTCTCCACCTTCTCCGCCAGGAGTCGCACGCCCCGAGGCGCGTGCCGCTTCACGAGCGCCCGACGCTCCTCCGGACCTGTGGCCAGGAAGTCGACCTTGATGAAATCCGCGAACTCGAAGAGCCGCGCCGTCTCGCCCGTTTCGGCGAAGTCGTCCAGGGCGATCAGATAGCCGGCCGCCTTCAGGCGGCTGCACGCGGCCACGACCTTGTCATCGGGCTTGACGGTCTCGAGCACCTCGATGACAGTCTCGTCCTTGGGGAGCAAGGTGGCATGATCGCCCACCAGGAGGGCCCGTGTCACGTTGATGAAGGCCCGTTTTCCACCCGCGAGGTCCCGCAAGCCGAGGTTGAACACCCCTTCGGCGATGACCCGAGCCGAGGCTTGGGTGGGGTCGATCTCGGGGAAGGCATTGACCGGCCCGGACCGAAACAGCAACTCGTACGCATACAGGCCTTGCTTCTCGGTGAAGATCGGCTGTCGGGCGATGAACAGTTCCATGCAGAGGCCGTCCCGGGCTGGGTGCCCGCACGCAGGTTCCGCTGATCAATCAAGGGTATCGGTCGAATCGGCGTTGGACTTGAGGTCGTTCGTGCCCCTCATGCCGCCGAGGAGATTCTTCTCACCGCCGCGCCCTCCCCCAGGCCGAAATGCGGAGCGCCTGGATCCGAGAGCGGGCACAGCTCTGGATTGGGGCCTGCTCGCTGATGAGCCAGGCTCTTCCTGCAGCCCCCAGCCATCGGCATCCCGCCATGAGATGACCCTGACTGCTGAGGGATGTCGGTCCCTCGACTACAACTCCTGGAAGTGCCCACGGCCCGCGGGGCAGGAATCGCGGCGCCCCTCCTCTTTCGCAGATCGGTCGAACGGCGTCCGAACTTGATAGGACTTTAGGGGGCCGAATCGAACTTGTGGGAGGAGGGTGGTGTGGTGGCCGGTGCGGCCATGGGGAGCTCAGACTGGAGCTGCACCAAGAGCGCCAGCCTCCATGGCAAGACCAGGAGTCTGCCACCGTATCGGCTCTCGCAGGACCGATCCCCCAGGGGAGGAGGCGCGTGTGAGATCGGGACGGCTCTCTCCGGCGCAAGTCGCGTGCACGCTTGCGACACGCGAAGGGTCGTCAGAGCGGATTGACTCTCGGAACACAGTCCACGGCATAGGGAAGCACCAAGACGCTTCCGCGGCCGACCTTCATCTCCAGGGCCGTGTCCACGGCCTCCTGCGCGGTGTCCGCGTGACGGAAGAACATGGCCTCCATCTCTGCCCTGGGGATCCCGGTGCAGCACACCACGACCGGATGCTTCACCAGCGCCCGCGCGCACATGAAGGCCTTCGAGGAGTGCTCGCGGGTGAACCCTTCCCGGCTGAACCGCTCGATGATGGCCTGCGCACTCGCGGCCTCCTTCATCCACCCCGCGAACTTGCCGATGCCATCGGCGCACTCCGCGAGCAGCACGATCACCCCTTCTTTGGCAGCCACCAGCTCCGCCGTTGCCATTGCCTTCTGCGCCTGGTGAAGGTCGATGTCCCTCGGGAATCCTCCCGGTGTCACGATCACCACATCGTACTTCTGCGGGAGCGTCACGACCCAGCTCTGCTCGCAGACGTCAACACCGGCCTCGTGCGCCGCCTCGAGATCTCCGGCGACGACGTGGACCACCTCACCTCTGCAATTCTTGACCACGTTGACGATGAAGTCGATGCCCACCGCTCGAGCCACCCTCACCGCCACCTCGTGGAAGGGATTCCCCTTCATCCATGCCATGGCGGGATCGTACGGCCGGATCGGGAACGAGTGTTGCTTGGCAATCGTCTCGAGGGCGGCCACGCCGGGGGCTAGACTCTTCCGCCCCCCGCTATACCCGGCTGCCTGGTGGGGCGCGATGAGCCCGGTCAGGATCCGCACCGACGCCCTGGCGACATGCGAGTTGATGCGCACCGGGACATCCAACCCGGGTGCGGCGATGGCGGTCAGGGCGCCGTTGTCTTCGCACGCGTGGTTGATCACCCGCAGGCTCCGTGCGAACCCTTCCCCGATCATCCGGGCGATCTCGTCGGGCGAATTCGGCCGGTGGTTCCCGGTGGCGATCACGACGGTCACGGCCGTCTCGGGAATCCCCGCGAGCTGCAGCTCCTCCAGGATGGCGGCCAGCATCTCCCGGCTGGGCGCCGGCCGGGTGATGTCGTTGATGACCACCACCGCATCCCGCTTACCCGCAGCCAGCTCCCGCAATGGCGGACTGCCTATGGGTTCAGCCATCGCGCGGCGAATCTCGGCGCCGACGTCCGCCACCCGCGAGAGCACCCGGGGATACGCAACGGTGGTGCCATCCGGGACCTTGACTTCGACACGCGTCTTTCCGTACGGGAGATCGACGTTCATGCCTTCCGCTCCTCCGCTAGCGCTGCACCATCCGCATCCCCACTCGCCGGGCCCAGGCTATCCGTCTGCCTGGTCACTCCCGCGGAGGTGTCGCGCCACACGGGTTTCAGAGTCCGAGTAGCCGCCTGGGGTTCACCTTGACCATCCGCTCGATGTCTTCCGCCGAGACTCCACACTCCAACATCTGGGCAATGTACCAGCGCATACCTTCGGGAGCGGCCGGACTGTCTACCTGGCCATAGTCCGTCGCCATGACCACGTGCTCCGCCCCGACGGCCGTGATTCGTTCTGCCAGTCGCTTCAAGGATACCTCCCCGTGGCCCGGGGCAGTGGCGCTCCGCAAGCATACTTCCATCAGCGCCCCTTTGGCGGCCAGCTCGCGCTGCTCCTCGAGGTTCAGACCGATCAGCCACAGCTCGGGATGATTGACGAGGATCTTTCGCACCCCCGCCCTCACTGCGGCATCCACCACCGTCCCGATCTCGGGCGCCGACAGATGGCCCGTCGCGAGAAGGATGTCGGCCTCGGCGATCAGCGTCAGGATCTCGACGAGTTCGGGTCTCACGCCGCCATCCGCGCCAAGCACGGGCACCGGCCGAGGTGTGAACCCTTGCGACATGACCCCCAGGTTTCCCGTGACCCTGGTCTTGGTCTTCTCGATGTGGTTGGCCGCAGAGAGCGTGGGAAGCCAGATGATCTTCGCCCCCATGCGGATGGCAACCTTGACCGCTTCCGGATTCAAGCCGCCGCAGCACGGAAGATTCAGGGCCAGGCCGCCGGAGATCCGCAGCTCGGGAACCACCGTCTGGGCAATCTGCGCTCGATCGGCAGTCGGCATGTGATGGGACTTGAGCACGATCGCACCCATGCCGGCGTCTCGCGCGGCCCGGGCCAGAGCGAGATCGTCCAACAGACGGGGGACGATGTCCGGTGCCGCGTGGATGTGGAGGTCCACGGCTCCCCGGAGGAGATCGCAAGCGAGGCTCATGCCCGCTCCCCGCGGGGCGTCGCCGAGCAAGCGGGCAAGGCGACCCCCAGCGTTTCGGCCTCGGCCCGGAGGGAGGCGAGCACTTCGGGAGTGAGCGGAAGCCCCGTGCGGAGCCGTTCCGCTTCAGACCGCGCCTCCGGCTCGCCGGGCATGAGGACCTCGTCGAAGCCCTCCGCCGGCCGGGAGTCCTTGAAGCGCTGGATCATTGCGTCCATGCGCTCCTTGAAGAGTGCCATGGGCATGAAGAGGTCGGGACGGATGGCCATGAACACGTGGCCGATCCGCTGTGGCCCCGAGAAGTCCTCGTACAGACTCTTCATCTCCCCCGCAAAGGCCGCCCCCGTCAAGACACCTCCCATGATCTCCATCCAGATCGCCAGCGCAGACCCCTTGGGACCGCCGAAGGGGTGGACGGCACCACCCCCGAAGACCTGCATCCCGTCGGTGGTCGGCCGCCCTTGCGCATCCACGCCGAGATCTGCAGGGATGGCCTCGCCGTGGACGGCCGCCAGCCGCATCTTCCCCCGGGCGATCACGCTCATGGCCATGTCCAGGACGACGGGGGGCCGCCGGCCGGCGGGCACGCCCACGGCCAGCGGATTCACGCCCAGGATCGGCTTGGTGCCGCCGAAGGGCGCCATGCCGGGCGAGGAGTTCGTGAAGGCAAACCCGAGACAGTCGGCGGCGATGGCCTGGAGGACATAGTACGCCGCCATGCCGTAGTGGGTGCTCCGGCACACCCCCACGAGCCCCACGCCGGCTTCTCTGGCCAGGGAGATCGCGCCCTCCATGGCCTGCGTGCCCACCACCATCCCCATGCCATCGTCACCATCCAGGTGGGCGGCGCTCGGTGCAACCTGTCTGAGGGCAAGAGCCGGGCGAGCATTCACCAGACCGAGCCGAAGCCGTTTGGCATAGATGGGGATGCGAGCCACACCATGACTGTCCAGACCTCGGAGATTGGCCTGCACCAGACAGTCCGCCACGATGAGGGCCTGCGGCCCCGGAAGTCCCAGCCGCTCGAAGATCGCCGCGCTGAAATCCCGGAGGGATGACGGGGTGGCGTAGAGGCTGATGGAACTCACCCCCTGTCGCACGGGCTCAACTCCTCACGCGAACCCTCTCGAAGGTATTCCGGATGGATCGCGTCACCTGGTCAGGTGCCGTACGACGGCCGCCGTGAACTCACGGGTGGATGCGGTCCCACCCAGATCCCGGGTCCGCGGCCCTTGCTCCAGGGTGGCTGCGACCGACCGCTCGATGGCCTGCCCGGCCTCTCCCGCAGGCTCATCTCCGCGTTCCCCGGCCAGCCAGGTGAGCAGCATGGCCGCGGAGAGGATGAGGCCCACGGGGTTGCCGATGCCCTTCCCGGCGATGTCGGGGGCCGAGCCATGGGCGGCCTGAGCCATGGCGCGGCCAACGCCCGCATTGATGGAAGGGGCCATGCCCAGGCTGCCGGCCAGCTCGCCCGCGAGGTCCGACAGGATGTCCCCGAACATGTTGGTTGTCAGGATGACATCGAAGTCGGCGCCGCGCCGCACCAGGTGGGCCGTCATGGCGTCGATGTGATAGTCCTCGACGGCCACCTCCGGGTATTCTGTCGCCACGCCGCGGCAGACATCCAGGAACAAGCCGTAGGCTCTCTGAATCACGTTGGCCTTGTGGACGATGGCGACTTTCCGCCGTCGCTGTCGGGCCAGCGTGAAGGCCGTCCGCGCGATCCGTTCGGTGGCCTGCCGTGTGATCTTGCCCAGCGTCAGCGCCACGTCCGGAGTGGCCAGGACCTCGCCGACGCCCCACGCCATGTTGCGGTCCGTGTAGAAGCCCTCGGTGTTCTCCCGCACGACGATCAGGTCCATCCTCGGCGACACCGCGGGCAAACCGGTATAGGCCCGGGCCGGCCGGACGTTGGCGAACAGGTCGAAGCGGTGGCGTAGCTCTCCGCTGGGGTTGCGCTTCTCCCGCTCCGCCACCGGGTAGGATGCCGAATCGTGCGGACCCATGATCCAGGCGTCGCACTTTTCCAGCCCCCCGATCGTGGATTCCGGGATGGCCACGCCGGTCTGGCGAATCGCTTCCCAGCCGATGGGGAGCGGCACCCATTCGAAGCGGAGCCGGCTGTCCCGTTGCTGCACCGCTTCCAACAGCGTCAGCGTCGCCTCCACGATCTCGGGACCGATTCCATCCCCAGCCAGCACACCCAGTCGATACATCACCGCACTCCCTCCGCATTCGTGTTGAACCGCGTCGGCAGGAACTCCGTTTGCCGGGACACCGTCCCGGTCGAGAATCTATACCGGTCCCTCGCTGGGCCGTCAAGGGAGAAGTCCTCACCTGGAGGAGATGGTTCGTCCCCCCAGATCTTCCAGATGGTCGGCCGGGAGACGGGGTACCTCACGAGGAATCTTGCCCAGCAAGCCAGCGACAGCACGAATCTGGTCATTGGCGATCTCCTTTCTCGGTTTGGTCTTGATTTCCTCTTCGGTTGCGCTATCATACCGACCCACCGACAGGATCTGGGCACCTATTCCCCTCAGTGCGCTCTGATCAGGTCGGGGTACCTCGGTTTCCGGCGGTTCTCCCTGGCTGTCCGCCTTGCTGCGGGTCTCCAATTTCGTTGCGAAGACCCGAAACTCAGTGGTCGCTACGTCAGTGCAAAGCACGCGGCAGAGCCCGATCGGTGTTTGACCCCTCACCCGCTGCACGTGGGGGCGGGTCAGGCTCATCGGTATTGCCACGGCCTGTACCCCGACTCCATGGAACGGGGAATCCGGCATCTCGTCCGGACGATCAGGCCTGTTCACCCTGGGTGTCCTTCCTCTGAGTCCGACGAATCGGATCGGACGTCGGCGCGCAACAGCAACGGCTCGTCCTGCAACTGGAGGGTGGTGCCATGCGGATACAGCGACTCTTGGTCGGTGGTCTGGTGGGGATCGCATTTGCCACGTTCAACGCGCCTCCGGGCACCGCGGCCGAGCGGTCCATGGAAGACATCTCGCAGGAGGAGGTGCGGGCCGCCGTGCGGGCCACGATCGACAAGAACACGCAGGCGAACGGCGGCCTGTTCGTCTTCAGGGACAATCGGCTCGGCGAGGTATTGCGGCTCGAGTACGAAGACATCCGCGTCGTGCGGGGCATCCGCGGCTACGGCTTCTTCCCCAACGTGATCTTCCGGGTCAAGGACTTGCCCGAGAAGAAATACGCCCTGGATTTCTGGCTGAAGCCGAAGGGCGACGGACTGGAGCTGATGGACATCCGCATCCAGAAGGGTCCAAAGAAGGATGGAGACACCTGGACGATGGTTACGCGGATGCCCGTCGCCTGGTGGTGGATTCCGGCGTCCGAACATCCAGGGGAGACCGAGGAGAAACGCGCCTGGGAGGTAATGTCCGCCGTCCATGAGCACATCGCCAAGACAGGCCGCGAGAACAACGGCGTCTACACACTGAAGGACGACAAGACGGGCGAAGATCTCGCTCTGGAGTTCGTGGAGATCCACCAGCCGGTGAGAAAGCTCAGCGAGAACGGCCGGTTCTTCGCCTGCACTGACTTTCGTCGCAAGGGGAGCCAGGACGAATACTACGACATCGACTTCTGGCTGGACAACAAGTCCGGAGCGGTGACCGTGGGCGACGTCCGGGTTCACAAGGTTCCGCAAAAGGAGGACGGGGTGTGGGTGCAGATGCCACGCTACAACTTCGACAACCTGAAGTATGAGCAGCTCAAGTAGCCTTGATTCCTCCGTGCGTGCCTGGGGCCGGCCCATCGATTCGAAGAGCAGGCGGGTGGCGCCCAGGCGATCGAGCGGTTCTGTCGGCCCCAGGGGAAGCAGCGATTGACGATGGAGGCGGCCCGAGAGCGCTCCTTCGCGCTCAGCAGGCTGCCCGTCCTATCTCTTCTTTGCAGAAGCGAGGGCGCTCTCGACCTCCTGGCGGAGGACCTTCGGCGGGACCGGCTTGTTCAGGAACTTGTGGATCGGGAGATTCTCGTCCCGCCCGAATGGGACCGGCGCCTTCAATCGCTCATTGATGCTCGACACCATCAGGACCGGGACATCGGGGGCCTGGGAGTGGATCTCTATGGCAAGATCGAATCCCGGGAACCCATTCTCCATCATCACGTCAAGCACGGCCAGGTCCGGGGTCATGGTCTTGAGGAGCTGTCTCGCCTCGGACGCGGAATACGCCGCGATCAACTCGTGCCCGGTTCCCGAGAGTGCTGTCTGATACTGCGCCATCAAATCCACATCGTCATCCACCAGCAGGATCTTGGACATTCCGCCTTCCTCCTGCGGGGGCGCCCGAGTCGCCGCCCGGAAGACCGATACGAGACATGCATCGAAGACATCCGTCCCCCTATCGGGATCGCGAATAGCAGAGAAAACGGCTGACCCAGAACACGCCGTTCACCCCACGAGCCCATCGGAACCGCCGCGCCTTCGCCCGCCTGCACCCGTCCCTACACTCCTGCCCAGCGCCTCGATCCGGTGACGCAGGCACCCCCGGCAGGCCTCCGCGGTCTCGGTGATGCAAGCCTTCCCAGGATAGATCTCGTACTTCTCCCGGTATTCGGGCGGCGTCAGGTTGGGCATGACGACGTTCGCCCCGCGCGCGAGCCCCAGCTCGCGCCCGTTTTCCCTGTTGATGGTGGCAAGCGCGGTGGTGCTGGGTATGTTTGCCTCAGGACAGACGAGCCTCGTAAGCGCCACCATCTTGTAGACCATCAGCTCTGTGTTGGGCACCTGCTCGCCTTCGGGAAGCCGTGGGAGCCACTCCCCCCGGCCCAGTGGGGTCGCCGGGTGAGGGATGTAGGGCCCCACCCCGATCATGTCGAGGTCAAGCGCCCGAAACGTGTTCAGGTCGTCAGCCAGGCTCTTGTGGCTCTGCCCCGGGATGCCGACCATCACGCCGCTCCCGGTCTCGTAGCCGAACTGCTTGAGGGTCCGCAGGATGGCCAGGCGTTCCAGCGACCGACCCGGCAGCGACGGATGGATGATGCGGTACAGGTCGGGATCCGACGTCTCGAAGCGGAGGAGGTAGCGGTCCGCACCGGCCTGCCGCCATGCCGCCAGGTCTGGCTCGGGCCGCTCGCCCAGGCTCAGCGTCACGGCCAGGCTCGTCTCGGCCTTGATCCGACGGATCAGTGCGGCCATCCATCCCGTGGCGATGCCGTAATCTTCGCCTGCCTGGAGGACCACGGTGCCGTACCCGTACTGCCGCGCTTGACGAGCGCAGCCGAGGATCTCCTCCTCGGTCATCCGGTAGCGGTCGAGCGCCATGTTGCCGGCCCGCAGCCCGCAGTACCCGCACTGCCGGACGCAGTGGCTGGAGATCTCGATCAGGCCGCGCAGGTGCACGGCATCGCCGACATTCCGGCGGCGGACCAAGTCGGCCTGCCGCCACAGCTCCTCCAGCCTGACCGCGTCCGTTTCCTGCAGCCAGGCCAAGATCTCCTCCCGAGCAGGCGGACGGCCCAGCACCCCGATCGGTGCTTCCGTCTCATGCAGGCGGATCATGGGCGGGCTCGCAGGGGGACCACGGGCGAGCCGTTGCCGGCATGCCGCGTGCCGACTGGCTCGACGCCAGGCGCGGGATCCAGTCGCCGGTGAAGCGCCATGCGATAGGCATCCAGGGCGGCGGGGAACGGCTCCAGCGCGCGCTCGAAGATTCCCAGGCTGTACGCAATGACGAGACCGTAGTTGCTCACCGGGACGCCCGCCTGCCGGCAGCGCATGATCCGGCTGAGCACCTCCCGCCGGTTGACGGTGCATGCCCCGCAGTGGATGACCAGCTTGTACGGCGTGAGGTCTGGCGGAAAATCATGTCCTTGCACGTGGGTGAATTCCAGCTTTCCACCGACGTACTGGGTGAGCCAGCGCGGGATCTTGACCCGTCCGATGTCCTCGGCGATCGGATGGTGGCTGCAGGCTTCAGCGATCAGGACCCGATCGCCCGTCTTCAGTTGGTCCACGGCCAGCGTCCCCACCACCTGCGTCGTGAGGTCCCCCTTGAACCGGGCGAACAGGATGGAGAAGCTGGTCAGCGGCACCTCGGGCGGCGTGTCGGCCGCCACTTTGAGGAACGCCTGGGAGTCGGTGACCACCAGCCGCGGCGGCATGACCAGGCGATCCAGGGCGCGGCGCAGCTCGCGCTCCTTCACCACCAGGCAGTAGGCATCGCTGTCCAGGAGATCCCGGATCGCCTGCACCTGGGGCAGGATGAGCCGCCCCTTGGGGGCCTCCTTGTCGATGGGCACCACCAGGACCGCCATCTCGCCCGGTCCCACCAGGTCGCCCAGGATGGTGGGGTGGTTGACGAAATCCTCCGGGGCGCCGGCCAGCAGGGCCTGCCGGATTTCCAGGATCCCCGTCCCCTCCACCGCCACGGTCTGGACCGCGCGGATCTGCTTCGCCGCCAGCCGCTCCAGGACCTCCGGCGCGGGCCGTGCCAGGTCGGTCTTGTTGAATACCACCACCACCGGCGTCCCGCGCCCTGTCAGCTCCGTGAGGAGCTGCTCCTCGAAGCCGCCCCATTCCCCCGCCTGCGTCACGATCACCCCGAGGTCAGTGCGGTCGAAAACCTGCCGCGTCCGTTCGACACGGAGCGCACCCAGCGCCCCGACATCGTCGATACCGGCCGTATCGATGAAGAGCACGGGGCCCAGGGGGAGTAGCTCCATCGGCTTCTCCACCGGATCCGTGGTCGTGCCGGCGATCTCCGAGACGATGGAGACGTGCTGCCGGGTGATGGCGTTCAGCAGGCTGGACTTGCCCACGTTCCGCCGCCCGAACAGCCCGATGTGCAGTCGCAGTCCCTTCGGGGTCGCCTGCGCCGTGGGGGTCACCTGCCTGTCCCTCCATTCCCGACCATCCCAGGCATGCCCAGTCGGGTCACGGCCTCGGGCCGGATCAGCTCGTCGAAGGCCTCGGCGGTGAGCAGGCCGTCGGTCAGGACGACTTCCCGGATGGTCCGGCCCGTCTCCCTTGAGCGTCGAGCCACCTTGCATGTCCCCTCATACCCGAGGACCGGCAGCAGGGCCGTCGCGACGGCCGTCGATGTCTCGACGTGCCGGCGGCACCGGCCCTCGTCCGCCTCGATCCCCTCGACGCAGAGTCTCCGCAGGCTGTCGCAGGCTCGGGCGAGGAGATCGCACGTCTCCAGGAGACACGCCGCCACCAGGGGTAGGAAGGGGTTCAGCTCCAGACTTCCCGAGGCGCACGCGTGCGCGATCGTCGCGTCGTGGCCCATCACCTGCATCGCCGCCTGGGCGACCGCTTCGGGGATGACCGGGTTGACCTTGCCCGGCATGATGGAGGAGCCGGCCTGCCGCTCGGGAAGCCGGATCTCCCCCAGACCCGCCTCCGGGCCGGAGGAAAGGAGGCGGAGGTCCGCGGACACCTTCAGCAGCGACGTGGCGCAGGCCTTGAGGATGCCCGACACCTCGACGAAGACGTCGGCGTTCTGCGTGGCCTCGAGGAGGTTCTCGGCGCGGGCGAACCCGATGCCCGTCAGCTCACGCAGGGTGTCCACCACCCGGAAGATGAAAGCGCGGGGCGCGGCGAGGCCGGTCCCGATGGCCGTGCCGCCCAGATTCACCACCCGCAGTCGCTCCTCGCACTTGTAGATGCGCCAGCGGTCGCGATTGAAAGCCTCCGCGTAGGCCCCCATCTCCCGCCCCAGCGTGGTCAGCACCGCGTCCTGCATCTCCGTCCGGCCCACCTTGACCACGTGGGCGAAGCGTTTCTCCTGGACCTGGAAGGCCTCCTGCAAGGCAACGACCTGCTGCTCCAGGTGCCGTAAGAGCCGGATGGCCGCCAGACGCAGTGCGGTGGGGAAGGTGTCGTTGGTGGACTGGTGCCGATTGATATCGTCCAGGGGGGAGACGCGCTCGTAGCGGCCGTGGGGCTCCCCCAGGATCTCCAGGGCGCGGTTGGCCAGGACCTCGTTGACGTTCATGTTGGTGCTGGTCCCTGCCCCGCCCTGCAATTGGTCCACGCTGATGTGCTGCGTGAGGAGCCCTTCGGCCATCTCACGGCAAGCCCGCTCGATGGCATCTCCCTTGTCCGGATCATCGCTCCACAGCCCCAGGGCCCGGTTCGTGAGGGCACAGGCCAGCTTGACCTCTCCGTACGCCGCCACCAGGGCCGGGTGGACGGGCCGCCCGGCCAGACAGAAGTTCTCCGCGGCCCGGGCGGTGTGGATTCCGGAGAGGGCCTCGTGCGGTACCCGCATTGTCCCGAGGAGGTCCTGCTCGATTCGCTGCTCTGCCGCATCCATCCCCTGCCCCTCGTGTCGCCGCGACAGGGTCTCAGACGAAGACATCCCGCCTCCCGCCACGCACCCCTTGGAGCAGCCGCTCCGCGACCCGCCGCTGCCCCCCGTCCATGTCATCCAGGACCCGGCCGATCATCTGCTCCCCCGCCTGCCGCGTGGCGGGCGAGGCGTAGTCTTCGAGATACTCCTGGAACGTGGAAAGGGCGTTCGGCGCGCAGTGGTTCTTGATCTCCCCGGGCTTCGCCAGATCCATGAAGTCCGCCCCCGTTCGTCCCAGCCGGTAACAGGCGGTGCAGAAGGAGGGGATGTGCCCCATGGCGGCGACATCCCGGATGACCTCGTCGAGCGGCCGGTGATCCCCCAGCTGGAACTGGCTGCCGTCCCCCGGGCCGTCGCCGTTGGCGTAGCCGCCGGGGTTGGTCCGGCTGCCCGCCGAGATCTGCGAGACCCCGAGGCCGATGGCCTCGCGCCGGATCTCCGGGGTCTCGCGCGTGGACAGGATGATGCCGGTATAGGGCACCGCGAGCCGCAGGATGGCCACCAGCTTCCGGAAGTCCGGGTCCGAGACGGCATGAGGCGGGCGGCTCGCCAGTTCCGAGCCGACGGCGGGCTCGATCCGGGGAACGCTGATCGTGTGGGGCCCCACACCGAACCGCTGCTCCAGGTGCCGGACATGCTGCAAGAGCGCCAGGACCTCGAAGCGCCAGTCGTAGAGACCGAACAGCACGCCCAGGCCCACATCGTCGATGCCGGCCTGCAGGGCACGGTCGAAGGCGCTCACCCGCCAGTCGTAATCCCGCTTCCTGCCGCTCAGGTGGACGGCCGCGTAGGTCTTCCGGTGATAGGTCTCCTGGAAGAGCTGGTAGGTCCCGATGTGCGCCGCCTTGAGCTGCCGGAACTCCTCCGAGGTCAGCGGGGCGACATTGACATTCACGCGCCGGATCTCGCCGGCGCCGCTCCGGGCGGCGTAGATCGTCTCGATGGATTTCAGGATGTAGGAGAATCCTTCCCGTGGATAGGATTCGCCCGCCACCAGGAGGACGCGCTTGTGGCCCTGCCGGATCAGCACCCTCACCTCTCGCGCGATCTCCTCCTGGGTCAGGGCCACCCGTCTCACCGAGCGGTTCCGCGCGCGGAACGCGCAGTAGAGGCAATCGTTGCTGCACAGGTTGGAGATGTAGAGCGGCGCGAAGAGCACCAGCCGGGAGCCGTAGATCCTCTCCTTCACGCGCCGCGCGGCCTGGAACAGCTCGCCCAACAGGTCCGGGTCGCCGACCCCCATCAACCCGCTCACCTCGGCGACGGTCAATCCCTGGAGCGCCTGGGCCTTGGCCAGGATCTCGCGCATCCGCCGCGGGTCCGCATCCCGGCCGTCCGCCAGGCTGCGCTCGATCGCCTCCTCGTCAATGGACGTTACCTCATGCTCCGTGATCATGGTCCCTCGCTTCGTCCGGACGGCTCCGGCCGTCACCTCCTGCACCTGGGCGGCCCCGGACAGGGATCCGGCCTCCGACTCCGGAGCCCCACGGCCATCACGCGGGACTGCCCGCGGGCCCGCTCGGCATCACCTGGTCGAGGAGAACACAGAACGTGCTCCCGACGCCGGGCTGGCTTTGGACGGTGACGTCCCCCCCGTAGAGCGCCGCCACCTTCTTGACAATGGAGAGCCCCAGCCCGCTGCCCAGGATCTGGCGCGTCGCCGGGTTCTTGATCCTGACGAACTCCCGGAACAACCGGCCGGTCTCCTGCGGGGACATGCCGATCCCCGTGTCGGAGACGGCGAGAGACACCTGGCTCCCCTGCAGAGCCACCCTCACCGTCACCTGCCCGCCGTCCCGGTTATACTTCACCGCATTCGAGAGCAGGTTGTTGAGGACAATCTCCAGCTCACTCCGATCCGCCAGCATCCGGACCGGTGCGGCCGCCCGCAGGTCGACGGACACCTGCTTGGCCCTGGCGTCGGGCATCACGGTCTCGATGGCGGCCGTGGCCACCTCGCACACGTCCAGCTCCGCCAGCACCCTTTCTCGATTGCCCGATTCGATCCGGGTGAGATCCAGGAGGTCCAGGATCAGCTTCCGCATCCCCTGGAGGCGGACCAGGCTCCGCTCCACCGCCTGCTGGTAGACGGCGGGATCCTCGCCGGCCGTGCGGTCCCTCAGGATATTCAGATATCCCTCGACCGCGGCCAGGGGGGTCTTGAGCTCATGGCCGAGCACCGAGATGAACTGGAAGCGGACCTGG
The DNA here is from genome assembly GCA_035455275.1 of Methylomirabilis sp. (SeqCode). Classification (GTDB taxonomy): domain Bacteria; phylum Methylomirabilota; class Methylomirabilia; order Methylomirabilales; family 2-02-FULL-66-22; genus 2-02-FULL-66-22. The sequence continues at coordinate 22,549 of DATIFO010000153.1, forward strand.
CGTTTCTCCGCCGCCAGCCGCCGCGCCTGCCGCTGCAGGATCAGGTGCTTGGCCGCCTTGCGCACGGCCGCTTTCAATTCGTCCGGGGTGAACGGCTTGGACAGGAAATCGTAGGCGCCCCGCTTGGTGGCGGCGATGGCCATATCCAGCGAGGCATAGGCGGTGATCATGATGGTGAGGATCTCCGGCCGCGTCTCGGCCAGCTCGTGGAGGACGTCCAGGCCACTCATCCCGGGCAGCTTGTGATCCAGGAGCAGGATGTCGGGCGGTGCGGTCTGGATCTTCGTCAGGGCGGCCTCCCCGCTGTCCGCCATCTCGACCGTGAAGGACACCTCTCCGTCCACGTCGGGCAGATGGACCGAGAAGCTGCGGAGGGCCCGCTCGATCCCCAGCCGCATGCCGGGCTCGTCATCCACCACCAGGATCAGCAAACGGTCGGACATGGCTACATCCCCAGGAGACGATCGATCTCCCGCTTGAGCTGTTCGAAGCGCACCGGCTTGGACAGCACCGCATCGGCCTTCATCCAGGACTGCTCCTCGCGTCCCGCGGGCGTGAACTGCATGCGGGTCTCGCTGGTCACGGCCGTGACCAGGATGATGGGGACGTGGGGATATTTCTGCTTGAGGTAATAGGAGAGGATGAACCCCCCGTCCATGTCCTCCATCATCAGGTCCAGGATGGCGAGGTCGGGACAGCACGCGTCCAGGACGCCTCGCGCCTCCTGCTGGCCGTTCGCCGTCACGACCCGGTACTGCGCCGCCTCCAGTTGCATCTGCTGCTGCGCCAGAAAGTCCGGATCGTCGTCAACCACGAGGATGGTCTTGGTCGGCTCTTCCGTTTCCATGGTCCTTCCCGCGCCCTGGCTGGGCGCGCATGGTGTCACGCCATGCCCAGAGACAGATGTTGGGTCCGCGGGCGGTCCTTGCCCGCCTCACTCCTGCCCGCCCTGCCGCGGGATGCTCACGATGAACGTGGTGCCGGTAGGCCCCGCCGCCGGGTCGGCGTTGGATTTGACCGTGATCTCCCCGCGGTGCATCTTGACAATCCCGTATGTCACCGCCAGGCCCAGGCCGGTCCCCTTGCCCATCCGCTTGGTGGTGAAAAACGGGGTGAAGATCTTGGACATGTGCTCCTTGAGAATTCCGGTCCCGCTGTCCCGAACCTCCAGGCGCACCTGACGCGCGTCCCCGCCGGTGCGGATCTGGAGCGTGCCCGCCTCGGGCATGGCGGCAAGGGCGTTGCTGATGAGATTCGTCACGACCTGGATCATCTGATCCACATCGCACTCGCAGAGGGGATCCTCGAGCCCGTGCTGCACCTCCACCCGGATGTGCTCGGGGGCCGGGACTGCGCGGAGACTCCGTTCCACCAGCTCCCGCACGTCCGTGGTCTGGAGCAGCACCCGGTTCTGGCGTGCGAAGTCCAGCAGGCCCGCCACGATCTTCTTGCAGCGATCCGCCTGCTCCGCGATCATGGCCAGATCCTCCCGAATGGGGTGGCCCTTCTCGATCTCCCCGAGCAGCAGATGCGTGTACATCAGCACCACGCCCAGCGGGTTGTTGACCTCGTGCGCCACGCCCGCGGCGAGCTGTCCCATGCTGGCCAGCTTCTCCGACTGCATCAGGGCCTCCTGGGTGTTGGCCAGCTGTTCGTGGGAGACGGCCAGCTCCCGGATGGTTTTGTGGAGCTGCTCGATGGTATACGGGAGGCACATCTCGCTGCCCGCCAGCCCCCGGTGGATGGCCACCGCATGCTCCACGCAGGTGTCATAGCCGCAGGCCCCGCAGTTCAGCTCGTCCTCCGGGCCGTGCTTCCCCATGCGCTCCATGATGGGGGCCAGCTCCTGGTCCGTCGGCCAGGCGATCCGCTGATCGTCCGCGTGGTAGGTCCGAGTCAGGTCGAGGTCGGCGAAGCCCGCCATCGCCTCCTGCCAGCCTGACGCATCGAACGTCGCCATGCGCCGGCGCACGTACTGGCTCACGCTGGCGCGGCGCGTGAAGAGGGAGGACTGCACGGTCATCCCCGGGCCCATGATGCAGCCATCGCAGCACAGCACCTCCAGGAGCTTCGCGGTCAGGTGCCCTGCCTCGAACGCCTTGATCACCTCCACGAACTCCCGACGCCCCTCGGCCGCGACCACGTCCCCGGTGAGCAGATCCTCCCGGATCTCCGCCGCCTGCAGCATCCCCCGGCCGACGGGGAACAGCGCCCCCGCGCCAGGGTGGGGCGGGTCAAAATCGCTGGCGTGCACCGACGAGGCCGTGATGCCCCGCTCCGCGAACAGCGTGCGAAGCCCGCCGAAGGTCATGGCGACATCCACCTCGGCACCCACCTCCGGTGAGGAGGCCTCGGCCTGCTTGGCGATGCAGGGTCCGATGAAGACCACCTTGAGGCCGTCGCCGTGGATCCGACGCAGCGCCCGCGCCATGGCCACCATGGGAGACACGATGGGCGCCAGCCCCTCGACCAGCGCCGGATGGTACTTTTCCACGTAACTCACGATGGCGGGGCAGGTGGTGGCGATGAATCGCCAGCCGTTGGTCCGCTTCACCAAGTTGCGATAGCCCTGGGCAACCAGGTCCGCGCCGAAGGCCACCTCGGTCACGAGGCCGAATCCCAGTGCCCGCAGCATCCCGACGAGGACACGGGGGTCCACCTCCGAAAACTCCGCCGGGAAGCTGGGCGCCAGGCACGCCGCCACGGTCACGCCCGATCCCAGCACCTGCCTCACCCGATCGATGGTGCTCACGGCCTGCTTGGCGTGCTGGCTGCAGACGCGCACGCAGTTCCCGCAGGCGATGCATCGCTCGGCCAGGATCTCGGCCTGTCCTTCGACGATCCGGATGGCCTTGGCGGGACATTCCCGCACGCAGGTGTAGCAGACGCGGCACCGGGCCTTGATGGTCTCCACAAACATGGGAGTCACGGATGTCATCCAGACCTGCCTTTCCCTCAGACCAGGACCTCGCGCCGGCTGTATGTCGTGTGCAGCAGGTCGTGGCTCTTCCGGCCCATGGGCTCTCCCAGGAACTCCCGGTACAATCGCTGGATCGACGGATTCCTGTGCGACACCCGCACCGCCCCGTCCCGGTCGATGGTGTAGAGCGTCTGCATGCGGGCGCGGACCGCTTCCAGATTGGTGCCGATGGGTTGCCCGCCTCCGGCGATGCATCCGCCCGGGCACGTCATGACCTCGATGAAATGCAGGTCCCTGCGCCCGCCCCGGATCTGGCCCAGCAGGCGCTTGGCGTTCCCCAGGCCGCTGACGACGGCCACGCCCACCTCGAGCTCTCCCAGCCGGAGGCGGGCCTCCTTGATGCCCTTGAGCCCGCGCACCGCCTGGACCTTCAGCTCGGGAAGCTCGCCGCCCGTCAGCAGGAAGTGGGCCGTGCGGATGGCGGCCTCGGCGACCCCGCCCGTGGCCCCGAAGAGCTTGCCCGCGGTGCTCCGCTCCCCGAAGGGGCTGTCGCCCGATTCCGGCGCGAGCGTCTGGATGTCGATGCCGTGCATGCGGATGAGCTGGGCCAGCTCCCGGGTGGTCAGCACGGCGTCCACGTCTGCCAGCCCGTTCCGGAGCATCTCGCCCCGGCTCGCCTCGAACTTCTTGGCCGTGCACGGCATGATGGAGACGCTGAAGATCTTGGCGGGGTCCAGGTGCGCCCGCTCGGCAAAGTGGCTCTTGATGACGGCCCCCAGCATCTGCTGGGGGCTCTTGCACGTGGAGAGGTTCGGGATGGAGTCGGGGTAGAACTGTTCCACGTACTTGATCCATCCCGGCGAGCAGCTCGTCATCATGGGCAGCCGGCCGCCCTGCCGGATCCGCGCCACCAACTCGGAGGCCTCCTCCATGATGGTCAGGTCGGCGGCGAAGGAGGTGTCGAACACCCAGTCGAAGCCCAGACGCCGGAGGGCGGCCGTCAGGGTGCCGGTCACATCCACGGCCGGCTTCAGGCCGACCGCCTCGGCCAGCGTCACCGAGATGCTCGGGGCGTGCTGGACCGCGACGACCGTCTCGGGGTCGTTGAGGGCGTGCAGCACCCGCTCGATGTGGCTCTGCTCGGATAACGCCCCGGTCGGGCAGACGGTGATGCACTGCCCGCAGGTGATGCAGCTCGACACGTTCAGCCCCAGGTCGAAGGCGGTGCCCACCCGCGTCCGGCTCCCTCGCCCGATGAAGTCGATGGCGGCGACGGCCTGCACCTCCTCGCAGACGCGGACGCACCGGCCGCACAGGATGCATTTCGCCGGGTCCCGGATGAGGGACGGGCTGGAGATGTCCAGCTTGGCGTCGCTTCGCTGCCCGGCGTACAGCCGCTCGCGCACGCCCAACTCGCCCGCCAGCATCTGCAACTGGCACTCCCCGTTGCGCACGCAGTAGTTGCAGTCATCCGGGTGGTTCGCCAGGAGCAGTTCGACGATCGTCTTGCGGGCGGCCACCGCGCGGGGGGAATGGGTCTTCACCTTCATCCCCGCCGCGACCGGGAAGGCGCAGCTCGGAACCAGCGTTCGCTGCCCTTCCACCTCCACCACGCAGAGCCGGCAGGCCCCCGTGGGGGTCAGGTTTTCCAGGTAGCAGAGCGTGGGCACCTGGATCCCCGCCCGGCGCAGCGAGCTGAGCAGCATCTCCCCGGGGATGGCCTCGATGGCTCGTCCATTGACCTCGATGGTGTTCACGCGTGTGCCCTTTCTCTAGCAGGATGCTGAAGAACTCGTTCTTGCCCAGGCTGCTCAAACAGGTCCAGATGCAAGGCGGCGCGCCGGGTACCCATCCCCCGGGATGGATGCAGACGCGAGGCGTACTTGGCGCGTACGTCGCAGCGCCGCGCGAGTGCGGCAACGCCGCAGATGGGCCCTTTTCAGCCGCCTGCTAGGCGGCCAGGACCGCATCCAGGCGGCACGCCGTGAGACAGGTGCCGCAGGCGATGCATTTCTCGGTCAGGATCCGGTGGGGGCTCTTGCGCGCCCCCGTGATCGCCCCTGTCGGGCACTGCTCCGCGCACAGGCAGCACCCCAGGCACTTCTCGGGATCGATGCTGTACCGGAGCAGTTCCGTGCACACGCCCGCGGGGCAGCGCCGATCGTAGATGTGCGACTCGTACTCGTGCCGGAACCAGCGCAGCGTGCTGAGGACCGGGTTGGGGGCGGTCTGCCCGAGCCCGCACAGGCTGGTGTCCTTGATCACGTCGGCGAGCCGGTTCAGGTGCATCACGCCCCTGAACCGCTCCAGCGCCTCGATCCCCGTCTCGCGCTGGCGCCCCCGAGTGATGCGCTGCAGCTCCTCCAGCATCCGTCGGGTGCCCTCCCGGCACGGGATGCACTTGCCGCAGCTCTCCCGCTGAATGAAGTCCATGAAGAACTTGGCCACATCCACCATGCAGGTCCCTTCATCCATGACCACCAATCCACCCGACCCCATCATGGCGCCCACGCGCTTCAGCGATTCGTAGTCGATGTCGATGTCCAGGTGCTCCGTCGGGATGCAGCCACCGGACGGGCCGCCGATCTGGACGGCCTTGAACGCCTTCCCGTCGGGAATGCCTCCGCCGATGTCGAACACGATGCGGCGCATGCTGGTCCCCATGGCCACCTCGACCAGGCCCGTCCGTCGAACCTTCCCGGACAGGGCGAAGACCTTGGTCCCCTTGCTGGTGGGCGTGCCCACCGCGCTGAACCACTCCGCCCCGTTGGCGAGGATGGCGGGGAGGTTGGCCAGGGTTTCCACGTTGTTGATGACGGTCGGCTTGCCGAAGAGCCCGCGGACCGCCGGGAAGGGGGGCCGCGGTCGCGGCATTCCCCGCTTGCCTTCGATGCTGTTGATCAGCGCCGTCTCCTCCCCGCAGACGAATGCGCCCGCCCCCTGCTTGATCTTGATCGTGAGGTCCATGCCGCTGCCGAGGATGCTGTCCCCGACCAGGCCGCAGGCTTGCGCCTGCTGAAGCGCGTTCACCAGACGTCGGATGGCCAGCGGATACTCCGCCCGGATGTAGACGTAGGCCTGGCTGGCGCCGATGGCGTATGCGGCGATGACCATGCCTTCCACCAGCCGGTGCGGATCCCCCTCGATGACGGCGCGGTCCATGAACGCCCCGGGGTCGCCCTCGTCCGCATTGCAGATCAGGTACTTCTGGTCGCTCTCGGCCCGCAAGGCGAACTTCCACTTGGTCCCCGCGGGAAATCCGCCGCCCCCCCGGCCCCGCAGCCCGCACTTTTCTACCAGATCGCACACCTCCAGACGCGTGTATCGGTGCAGGGTCCCGGCCAGGGCCTGGTATCCCCCGTGTGCCACGTATTCCTCGATACTCGTGGGGTCGATGACGCCGCAGTTGGCGAGGACCCATCGCTTCTGGGGTGCGAAGAAGGGATGCTCATCCATGAAGGGAACTCCGGCCCAAGACGACAGGGTCGGGCTGCGGAACTGGGCCACCACCATCTCGGAGGGAAGATCCCCGGCCAGCGTGTGGTTCAGCAGGCTTTCGACCTTGTCCGCGGTGACCCCCTTGAACGAGACGCGGGTATGCCCGGGCAGCTGCACATCCAGCATCGGTTCCTCCGCGCACAGCCCGATGCAGCCCACCTCCACGACATCCCAGGACAGATTGCGTTTCTCCAGATACGTCCGGACGGCCCCCATGGTCTTGCCCGCCCCGGCGCCAAGGCCGCAGGTGCCGGTGCCCACAAAGATCACCGGCCGTGCGACGGCATCCCGCCGGCATGCCGCCAACCACGCCTCTCTCTCCCGCAGCCGAGCGTCCTGGGTGTCTCCGGAGGAAGAGCCGGCCGCGAGGATCTGGCTGAGGAAGTCCACCCGGGTAGGGTCCATGAGCGACTCCGCAGTAGTGGCCTTCGTTGTCTCAGTGCCGACGCGCACGGCTCGCCCCCTCTCGTCGATAGGTGCCGAGGACCT
>DATIFO010000154.1:0-74447 GCA_035455275.1 Methylomirabilis sp. (SeqCode)
CAGGTGCAACAGGAGATCCAGGGGACCCTCGAAGACGTCCAGCTTGATCTGAAACGTCATGGCGCCTCCGCGCTGCGGATGAGCCCCCGCAGGCGGGCGTAGCGCTTGGCGCCGATGCCCGGCACGCGGAGGAGATCGGCGGGGCTGCGGAATCGCCCGTGCGTGTCGCGGTGGGCGACGATCCGCTCCGCCAGCGCCGGCCCGACGCCCGGCAGCGCTTGCAGGCCCGTTGCATCCGCCCGGTTGATGTCCAGCGGCCGGGGAGGCGGCGACAGCCGACGCGCGTCCGGCGTCTCGGCGGGTCTGCCGACCGGCCCGGTCATTGCCGCCGGGACACGGCTCCGAAGCTCGGCCCTCCCAGCTTCACGCTCCGTCCCCGCCTGCGGGGGGCCGGCCACCGGGAACGGCGGCCCCCACGACAGCGCGGCGGACAGCGCCGTTCCGGCGAGGAGCCACACGCCCAAGCAGGCCGCAGCCGCCGCCTGCCCGTCCGCCGCGAAGCCCGACCGCACGCCTCGCGCGCCAGGGCCGCTCACGCTCCCTCCTCGGACGCGGGTGGCCCCGCCAAGCCAAAGGCGTCGTGCAGTACCCGTACCGCCAGCTCGGCATACTTGGCTTCGATCACGCACGAGACCTTGATCTCAGATGTGCTGATCATCTGGATGTTGATCTTTTCCCGCCCCAGCGTCTCGAACATCTTGGCGGCGACGCCCGAGTGCGTCCGCATCCCCACCCCGACGATGGAGACCTTGGCGATCTTGTCGTCTCCGATCACCTTGTCCGCCCCGATCTCTTTCGCCACGGCGCGCACGATGTCCTGGGTCCGTGCGTAATCGGTCCTGGGGACCGTGAAGGAGATGTCCGTCGATCCGTCCTGGCTGATGTTCTGGACGATCATGTCCACGACGATGTTGGCTTCGGCGACGCGGCCGAACAAGGTGGCGGCGATTCCCGGCCGGTCCGCCACCCGCGTGATGGTGATCTTGGCTTCCTGCTTGTTGTAGGCGATGCCCGAGACCACCACTTTCTCCATGATTGCGTCCTCCTTCACCACCATCGTTCCCGGGTTGTCGTTGAAGCTGGACCGGACGTGCACCGGAACCAGGTAGTTCTTGGCGTATTCGACAGACCGGGTCTGCAGCACCTTCGCGCCCAGGCTGGCCAGTTCCAGCATCTCGTCGTACGAGATCCGATCGAGTTTCCGCGCCTCGGGCACGATGTTCGGATCGGTGGTGTAGACGCCGTCCACGTCCGTATATATCTCGCACACGTCGGCCTGCAGCGCCGCGGCCATCGCCACCGCCGTGAGGTCGGAGCCGCCCCGTCCGAGGGTGGTGATTTCGTCCTCCGCGCTCACGCCCTGAAAGCCCGCCACGATCACGATTTCGCCCTCGGCCAGCGCCTGCCGGACGCGCTCGCCGTCAATGCTGACGATGCGCGCCTTGGTGTGGACATCGTCTGTCTGAATGCGCACCTGACCGCCCGTGAAACTCCGCGCGCGCTGCCCCAACCCGTGGAGTGCCAGAGACAGCAGGCCGATGCTGACCTGTTCTCCCGTGGCCAAGATCACATCCAATTCCCGCTCGTTGGGGCGATCGGCCATCTGTTGGGCCAAGCCGATCAGCCGGTCCGTCTCCCCGGCCATGGCCGAGACGACGACGACCACATCGTGGCCGCCCGCCCGCGCCTGTGCCGCCCGGCGGGCGACGTTCTTGATCCGCGCGACGTCCCCCACGGACGTTCCGCCGAATTTCTGGACAATCAGCGCCATCGCACACCTCACCCCGTTCCAAACGACCCGTCCGACGCGGCCTGGCGGGCCTTCTGCCCGATTTTCCCCTCCGTTCCCGCCAGCAGCCGGCCGATGTTCTCTCGATGTCGCGCGACAACCAACACCAGGAGCGCGAAGCTCAGCGCGAGCATCGCCGGCCTCCCGTCCACCAGCCACACCAGCAGCGGCATCGTCGCCGTCGCCACCAGCGCGGCCAAGGACGAGTACCGCGTGATCGCGGCCACGGCCAGCCAGATGAGGAGGAGTAACCCGCCGACGCCGGGCATCGAACCCAGCACGACTCCAAGCGTGGTGGCCACGCCCTTCCCGCCTCGAAATCCGGCCCAGACCGGGAACAGGTGTCCGAGAACCGCCGCCAGGCCCACCGCGGCCACGACGGCGGCGCCGGCCCCCATCCAGCGCGCGAGGCCCACCGCCAGCGCCCCCTTCCCGATGTCGCCCGCGAGTGTGAGCGCTGCCGCGGCCTTCCCCACGGCCCGCAACACGTTCGTCGCGCCGATGTTCCCGCTCCCGACGCGGCGCAGGTCCACGCCCCCCGCGCCACGCGCGATCATCACGCCGAAGGGAATGGAGCCCAGCACGTACCCCGCCGCCAGCAGCGCCAGATCAGGGAACACGGCATCCTCGGAACAGGCGAGGGGCGGGCCGGGCCGGCTCGCCCCTCGCCGCAGAGCCGCCGCCTCGCGTCATTTCGCGAGGTCGATGGAGCGCCAGAACTTTTGAAAGTACAGCAAACCGGAGACCAAGGACAGCGCGATCGCAATAAGCAACGCCGCCTGGCCCAGCGTTACCGCCAGCGGCGGCCAGTTCAGGATCATGAACGCCACGGCGATCACCTCGGTCGCCATGGTGGCCTTGCCGAAGTCGCTGGCCTGGATGATGACGTTCTGTGACGCCGCGATCCCCCGCAGGCCGGTGATGGCCAGGTCGCGGCACACGATCAGCACGACCATCCACGCCGGGACTCGACCCACCTGCACCAGGGAGATCAGGCTGGCCGCGATCAGCAGCTTGTCCGCCATCGGGTCCAAGAGCTTCCCCAGGGTGGTGACCTGGCGCGTGCTTCGCGCGATGCGGCCGTCGAGCCAGTCCGTCAGGACCGCGGCCAGAAACACCACCGCGGCCGACAGATTGTACGGCCGCGGCACCACGATGAGGAACACCACCAGCACCGGCACCAGGAAAATCCGGACCAGGCTGAGGACATTCGGAAGATTCACGCCACCCTCGCGGCCCGCTTACGCCTCCAGACCCAGATCCGCCACCACATCTTTCACGATCTCCACGTCGATGTGCTCCCGCTTCATCAGGTAGCCCTCCAGCAGGACGTTGTCGCAGATCGTGTTGATCAGCCGGGGAATGCCCTTGGAGTCGAGCACGATCTGGGTCAGGACCGCCTCCGAAAAGATCTCCCGGGTGGCGCCGGCCACCTTCAGACGGTGGCGGATGTACGCCTTGCTGCTCTCGGGGGTCAGTGAAGTCAAGCGACACTTCACCGCGACCCGCTGGACCAGCGGGGCATCCAGCGCCAGGGTGGTATCCAGGATCGGAAGCCCGAAAAGGATGAAGGTGATGAGCTTGCTTCCGGGCACCTCCAGGTTGAGGAACCCCCGCAGCTCCTCCATCAGCTCTTGCTGGTGGAGCATGTTGGCCTCGTCGATCAGGACCACCGCTTTCCGACCGGCCTGGTGCAGCTCCACCAGTCGCTGGTAGATCTGGGTCAGGATGGCGACCTTCTCGTCGGCCACATGCTCGACGCCGATCTGGGTGGCGATCTTGCGCAGCAGCCACTCGGCCGAGATGGTGGAGTGGATGATGACCAGCAGCGCCGACTCGTACTGCTCGTCGTCGAGCTCGTCCAGCATGCGTCTGGCCAGGGTGGTCTTCCCGGTCCCCACATCCCCGATCACCACCGCCAGCCCCTTCATCGTGTTCACGGCATGCATGAGCTTCGACAGGACGTCCGCATGCTGGTCCACCTCGAAGAAGAAGCGGGCGTCCGGGGTGTTGGAGAAGGGCTGCTCGCGGAGCTGGTAGAATTGCTCGTAGCTCATGACTCGCCCAGGATCTTTCGCTAGATGAAGGAGATCTTCTTGGACCTGGAGTGTCCGGGCGTGGCTTCAGTCGGGGCGGGTCCCCCCGGCACCCCCGCCGCCGGTGCCCGCGGCTGCCGCTCGCGCAGGCTCTGTGCCTTCGCGCGCACGTCCCGGAAACGCGGATCCTCGGCGTGGACGTGCTCGAACTGCTCCAGCGCGTGCGCCAGGTCGCCTTGTGTCTCGTAGGCGACCCCCAGGTCGTACCGGAGGGTGTGATAGGACTCTCGTGGATGCCCTCGAATCTCCAGCCCCGCCCGGAACTCCACCAGGGCCTGGTCGATCTGCCCCATGGCCAGGAAGCACAGGCCCAGGAGGTCGGCGCACGCCAGCGCCCGACCGGGCTCGCGACCCGCCAGGCGGAACTCCTGGACCGCCTCCTCGTACAGTTCCATCTCCCTGTAGGCGATTCCCAGATTGTAATGGGTCTCGAAGTCCTTCTCGTCCAGGTGCTCGCGCACCCCCTTCTGAAACTCCTTGAGCAGTCCGTCCATCAGCGGCCCACCGGTGGTGGGGGGGGCGGCCTGCTCTTCGCTCGCCAGCTCTTCGTCCAGCTCGGTGCCCAGATCCACGAAACCCTGGGCGGGGACATCGCTGCCGGCATCCTGCAGCGTGAACTTCGGCTCGAGCCCCAGGAGGGACGGCTCGAGAGCGGAATCCGCCGGGACATCGGCAACGCCAGGCGCCGTCTCGACCCCCTCGATTTCGGTTGGAAGCTCGTATGGCTGCGACTCCGGCGTTTCCTCGCTCCCCCCGAAAGGAAACCCCACGGTCTCCCCATCGAGGAGCACGGATGGCTCTTCGGAAGGCAGCAGATCCGGCAGATCCAGTGGAGGGGCCAGCTCCTCCGAGTCCTCCGATGGCGGGCTGGCAGCCTCGGCGACCGGGACTTCCAGGGTCTCGGGAACCCCCTCGGAGGTCGACGTCGCGAGACGGCTGCCCAGACTGATCGCCGCGGGATGCTCCGGGTCACGACCCTGCATCCGCTCGTGGACCGATCGGGCCTCATCCAGCATGCCCTGATCGATGTAAAACATGGCCTCGGCCAGATCGTCCGCCATCAGCTGTTCCTGGTCCTCGACGATCCCTTCCACCTCCAGGGCGGGCGCTTCACCCGCTTCCTCCAGCAGCGCGCGGAGCTCGGGCGGTAGCTCCTCGTCCCCGAGAGAGGTCGGCGCAGCACCGGCTTCCACGTCGGGGCTCGGCTCGGATGCAAGCTCCGCCTCTCCGCCCATGTCCAGGGGTACCTCCAGAGCCGGGACCTCCTCCGGCGTCGCGCGCTCCTCGCCAGGGCTTGGGGGGATCCCCCCTTGCAGGACAGGCATGCCCTGGACGCTCGGCTCCGGAGCCACCCCGAGCGTCTCCGGGAGGTCAAGCGGAACCTCCTCCATCGGTGGCTCGTCGGTCGCAACGGAGGCACGGGACGCCTCCGGGGAAGCGGGAGCCATCCCGCGTCGCATTGCGGAGAGGTGGGCCTGGAGCTGGGGGTCGGCCGGGGCCAGTTCCAGCCCCTCCTGGATCTCGCGGAGCGCGGCCTCGGGCTGAAGGCGCGCCTCCAGGTTCTCTGCGATGGCCAGGATTTCCTGGCAGGCCTCTGGAATCTGATTCCGTTCCAGATAGATGGCCTTGAGCTTTCGGTGAGCCACCAGGTTGTCCGGTGCCAGACGCACGACCTCTTTCAGCCGCTCGCGGGCCTTCTCCGCCAGGCCGTACTTCAGGTACACCTCGGCCTCTGCGAGCTGCTCCGCGACCGCACTCGACGGGCCCCCTTCCCCCTCCAGTGCCCCCAGTCCGGCCATCCCCTCCCCGAGGAAATCGACGGCGGGACCGTCCTCCGCCACCCCGGCCTCCAGCCCACCGGCCGCGGCCTCTGCTTCCGGCAGCTCGACCGAGGGGAGCTCGATTTCCCCGAAGCCGCCGGCCTCCTCGATCCGAGAGGGCTCTCCCGCAGGCGGTCCTGCCGTGGTCTCTGCTTCCGGCGGCTCGACCGGGTGGAGGTCGACCTCCTCGCCGACATCCAGGGGCAGCCCCGTGGGTGGGCTGGCGGAAATGGCCTCCGCCGACGTCAAGGCCGGGCCCGCCTCCGGGGTCCAGAACGTTTCCTCGGAATCCGCGGGGGCCGGCGAATCCGCCCGCGGGGTTTCCAGGACCGGCGTCGGCTCCTCCTCCATCTCGGGCAACACGAATTCCGGGGCCTCGGGCCCGGCGGTCTCCGCCTCTGACGGGGCCTCCAGCAACAGGGCTGCCTCCTCCTCCAGCGCCGGCAGGGGGACCGCTGCCTGCTCCTGTGCCACGGTCGGCGGCGGTACGGTCTCCAGGACCTCGAGCCTGGCCTGCGCCTCGACGTCCGAGGGATCGCTCTCCAGGAGCTGATGATACACGTGAATCGCGGCCTCCGATTCGCCGGCCGCCTCATAGGCTGCCGCCAGGGCCCATGTGGCGGCGCGGGCCTCCTGGCTGCGCCCCAGCCGCTGGAGCAGGGAGGCCAGCTGGGCGTGGAGCGTCGTGAGGTGAGGCGTCGCGGCCACCATGGCCTGACACAGGCTGACGGCCGCCTCGGGCTCTTCCCGGCTGACGGCGTCCTCCGTGAAGCGCTGGCAGAGGGCGACCGCCTCGTCGGTCCGCCCCGCCTGAACCAGGGCCAGGGCCAGGGGGCGGCTCACCTCGGCCTCCGGGAGGCCCAGGGCGACCGCCTGCTGGAGGGCCTCGATGGCCTCCGCCCCTTGTCCCAGGCATCCGTAGGCCTCGCCCAGCAGGCGCCAGGCCCGGAGGTTTCCGGCATCGGCGGACGTCACCTTGCCCAGGACGGAGACCGCCTCGGCGTACAGCCCCTCGCGAAGCTGGAACTCCGCCAGGCCGAGGTTCGGCTCGGGGGAGTCGGGCAACATGTCCCGCGCCTTCTGGAACAGGCGTTTGCTCTCGGCCGTCTGCCCGACGGCCTGGGCGGCGTGGGCGGCCCGCCCGTACTCGGCGGCGGCGGCCTCCCGCATCCCCTGCTTGGACAGGAGGTCCGCGAGCCTCGCCGAGAGCGTGTGGTTGGCGGGATCCAGCTGCGCCAGTCGCTGATAGATCTCGATGACCTTGGTGGTGTCACCCGCCTTGCTGTAGTGCTCGACGACGGTCGCCAGCTGGACCTTGGCCTCTCCGACGAGGCCCTGCTCCTGGTACAGGTCCGCGCAGGCCAGATAGGCTTCCGTCCGGTTGGGATCCAGCTTCGCGATCTTCTTGTAGACGGCGATGGCCTTCACCGACAGCCCGTCGGTGCGGTACAGGTCACCCAGCTTGAGGTACTGCTCGATGGCTTCGGCGGGCTTCCCGGTCCGGGCGTACAGGTCGCCAAGGTTATTGCAGACGGTGAGATCGCGGGGGTCGGCCCTGAGGATCGCCTGGTATTCGGCGATGGCTTTGTCCCATCTCCCTTGCTGCGTGAAGGCGAGGGCATTCTGCAGGGCTTTGCGCTTGTCGAAGGCCATCGGGCGGAGACCCCATCTCGCGAATGGATATCAGCGGTTAAACTAACAGACCCCCCATGGGGTGTCAAGGGCGTTCGGCCCCGAGCACCGGGCGTCCCCCGGCCTGCCGTGCGACCCGGGCGTCCTTCCGAGGCGGCTCCCCCGCGCACACTCCGTCGCGCCTCATCGCTGGAACGTCCAGCCCGCGGCGCCGTACCGCTCCCGCGCGAGACGCGTCGCCTCCGCCTCCTCCCCCGCCGTGAGCGCCCCGGCAAGACAGGCTGAGCCGACCGCCTCCTCCCACCCCGCGGCGAATGCCTCCAGGAGATGCGCCATGGGCGGCAGCACCCCCAGGAGGGCGGTGAGCGATGTGACGCCCCCCGCAGGGTCGTTGCGCGGCCAGGAGGGGAAGATGCGCTGGTGCAAGGCCGCGTCGAAATCCAGCAGGATGGACCCGTGCTGGAGCACGGCCTGCGGGAAACGGCGCTGCGCGGACCCGATGAGCTTGCGGCCGTCCACCAGGACCGCGGGCATCCGCCGGGCCAGGAAACAGGCCTCCACCCGCTTGCGGTCGGCTGCCCCGATCCCCGAGTCCCCCACCCCGGCCACGATCCCGAGCCGTTCGAGGCCGAGGACGAGGCCGCGGCTCACCACGCCGAACGCCTCGGAGACCGAGAGCGCCCGCCACGACCCCTGACGCGGCGCGGCCACGCTATAGGTGAGCTCCTCCGCATGCAGGACCGCGCGGCCTCCCGTTGGCCGGCGCACGACCGGGATCCCCAGTCGCTCGCAGGCGGCGAGATCCACCGCTCCGGTCATCTGCTGGAGCAGTCCCAGCGAGACCGTCGGAACGCTCCAGCTGTAGAGGCGGAGCGTCGGCGGAACCCGGCCCTCGCCCACCGCGCCGGAGACGGCCTCGTCCACCGCCATGTTCCAGGGCCCATCGGCCGGTCCATGGCGCAGCAGGCGCCAATGGGATGCGTGCATCGAGCGCCGAGCGCCGCTCCTCATCGCCGGAGCAGGCGCGGTTCCCCGACGTCCCGGAGGGCGTCGCCCAAGAGGTGTGTTCCGAAGACCGCCAGGCTGGCTACTCTTTCTCCCCGAATCTCCCCGCCACCAGCTCGCTCAAGGCGCGCAGGGCCGCAGCCCCGTCCTCCCCCGCGGCCCGCAGGGTGAGCGTCGTTCCCTGCGCCGCCGCCAGCATCAAGAGCCCCATGATGCTCTTGCCGTTCACCCTCTGAGTGCCCACCTCCACCGTGATCTCCGCGCGGAATCTCCCGGCCGTCTTCACGAATTGCGCCGCGGGGCGGGCGTGGAGACCCAGGCGATTCCGGATGACCACCTGCTGCGTCACCGCCGAGGACTTCACCCGCCGGCCGCCTCCCAGCTCTCCAGCGTCAGGGTGAGCCTGACATCCCTCAGCCCGTCCGCGCCGCCCAGGCCCCAGTGCGGCAGGAGGGCGATCTGCTGCGGCACCCGCTCGTACCCGTCCTCCGACTGGGAGACGGTCTGCACCGGTGCGCGCCACAGCCAGCCAGGCGGATCCATTTCCAGCCGGGCCGCCAGGCCGAGCCACGCATCCGCGATCCGCACCTCCCGCACGGCCGTGGCCTCGGCCACGGCGAGGAGCGACGGATCGCCCGGCGCCTTGCCGTTGATCTCGACCGTCCTGTCCGGAGGCGGACCCATGTAGAATGCCAGGTTCAGCTCCACCCCGAACCGGCCGGGGAGCTGAAGTCCTTCCCCGTCCAGATGGTACTCCAGGCGCAGGCAGGGCGCGTCCGGCAGGAGGAGCATCCGCTTGTGGATGCTGACGGCGGTGCCGCCCTGCCCGCGCTCGGCCGTGAGATCCAGCACGGGCACCCCGCCCGCCTGCCTCACGGCCGCCTGGTAGGGGGCCAGCGCGTAGCTGGCGGTGGCCCCACCCCGGGCAAACGTCGCCAGCGTGGCATCCGCCGGCAGCCAGTGGTCCACGAAGCACGCGCGGCGGTAGGCGTCATACTGCAGGAGGTCGGCCAGGCCCTCTTCCTTGGCGCCCCGCTCCTCGTGGATGGTGGCCGCGCCGTCGCCCTCGCGCCGCGCCGCACGGGTGAGCTTGCCGTGATAGGCCTCGGGGCGGCGCGTCAGGGTGTTGCCCAGGTTGAAGGCCTTGGCCCGGCAGTCGAGTTCCACCACCGACCCGCCCCGTCCCGGCTCCACCACCAGGGAGAGCTGCCGGCTCTCCATCAGCAGCTCCTCCACGCCGTCGCCGTCGGAACCCAGCCTCTGGATCCGGACCGGCGCCCCGCCCCGGGCGGGGAGGAGCGAACGCTCGGCCTGGATCAGGTGGTGGAAGACGGCGTGCCGGAGATGGGGCAGGTACAGGCCGCCGAAGACCCCGTGCCAGTAGGCATCGTTGCACTGCCCGCGCCAGAGCGCCGCCATGGCGGCGCGGCGCTGGCGGCTGCCTGGCGGCAGGGCGTGCACCCGCCGGCTCACCCGCAGCATCTTCTTGTGCAGCGTGCTGGCCTCCGGATACTTGGTCAGGAAGTTCCGCCAGAAGCCGCCCCGCAGGAACGGGCGGACGCGCTCGGCCTGGGGCAGGCCGTCCACCAGGGCCCGGGCCTCGTCGAAGGCGGCGCAGGCATCGGACGGCAGCGCCCACTCGGTCATCTCGGTGTAGGACGTCGTGGGAAGATAGACGCGCCCGCAGGGTGGCTCCTCCAGCGTCCGGCCGAAGGTCGTGAGCCTGAGCCACTCGGCATTCTCCAGCAGCGCTTGCAGGAAGCGCTTCAACCAGCCTCGCCGGTAGACCCAGTCGTGGGTGCCGGGCCAGCCGCCGAACTTCTCGGCATCGTCGGCCATCACCGCGATCCCGCCGGGGGCGGCCGCGGCGCGCTCGCGGAGATAGGCGACGGTTTCGGCTGGCTCCTGGAACGGAATCAGATAGCGCAGGCGCTGGCTGATGGGGAACAGCGCCAGGCTGGTCCCCTGCTCTTCGGTGAGGAATCGCCCGGTCAGGACCGAGTCCGGCAGCCCTGCGGCCTTGAAATGATTGTCGTCCAGGATCACGTACTCCACCCCGGCCTCCGCGATCGGCTTGGCCAGGTGCGGCTCCCACACGCGCTCGGCGAGCCACATACCCTTCGGCGTCACCCCGAAGCGGCGGCGCAGGTAGGAGGTCATGCGCTGGATCTGCCCCAGCTTGTCCGCATCCGGAATCGCGGCCAGGATGGGCTCGTAGTAGCCGCCGGTCAGCAGCTCGACCTGCCCGCGGTCCACCAGGACGGCCAGGCGATCCAGGAACTCGGGATGCGCCTCTTCCAGCCAGTCGAGGAGGACCCCCGAGACGTGGAGGGTGAAGGGGACCTGCGGAAACTCGCTCAGGATCTCGAGGAAGGGGGCGTAGGAGCGCCGGTGGGCCTCCGCCAAGACCTCGGGGAGGTTCCCCACGGGCTGGTGTGCGTGGATTCCCAGGATGAACCGGATGCCGCCCATGCGCGTCCGCTCCAGCTACGGGTCATGGCCCGTCCCCCGGTCCGGGGCTCACTCCTCGTGGGCGGCCGGCTTGCCTTGCTTGGCGAGGAACTCGCTGGCCACCAGGATGTTGCGCTGGCCGTACCGGGCCAGCTTGTCCGCCAGGGCGCGGAGGTTCCGCTCTTCCCGGAGCGCCGGGAGCTTCATGAGCATCGGCAGGTTCACCCCGGTGACGACCTCCAGCTTGCCCTCCTCCAGGTAGGAGAGGACCAGGTTGGACGGCGTGCCGCCGAACAGATCGGTGAGGATCAGGACCCCGCCCCCGTCTTCCACCCGCTGCAGGGCCGCCTCGATCTTCTTCCGCGCCTTCTCGATCTGCTCCGCGGCGTGGATGGAGACCGCCTCCACGCGGGGGAGCTTGCCCACGATCTCCTGCGCCGTCCGCAGGAGTTCCGCCCCCAGGTCGCCGTGGGTCACGATGACGATGCCGATCATGATGCTAGGCTCGCTCCATATCGCGGTGACGTGCGGAGACCTCGTGGCCGGCGTCGCGCAGCCGCCGGGCCAGCTCCTCCACCAGCACCACGGATCGGTGGCGCCCGCCGGTGCACCCGACCGCGATGGTGAGATAGGCCTTCCCCTCCTGCACGTACAGGGGGAGGGTTGACGTGAGGAAGCGCTGGATCTGGTCCACGAATCCCCGGGCCTGGGCGAAGCCCAAGACGTAATCCACCACCTGGGGCGACCTGCCCGTCAGCGGCTGCAGGGCCTCCACGAAGTGCGGATTGGGGAGACAGCGGGCGTCGAACACCAGGTCCGCGTCCACCGGCAGCCCGAACTTGTAGCCGAAGGAGAGCAGGGACAGGCTGGTCCGGGGCGAGGCCGGCAGCTCCAGGAAGGAGGTCGCCAGGAGCTTCCGGAACTCGTGCACCGTGAAGCTCGAGGTGTCGATCACCAGGTCCGCCTTGGCCTTGAGCGGCGCCAGCCGGGCCCGCTCCGCCAGGATACCTTCCAGCGCCGAGCTGCCCGGGGCCAGCGGGTGGGGTCGGCGGCTCTCGCTGAAGCGGCGGACCAGCACCTCGTCGCTGGCGTCCAGGAAGACCATCCTCACCTGATGGCCGTCCCGCCGCAGATCCACCAGGATGTCGAACAGGGCGTCCAGGAAGCGCCCCTCGCGGGCGTCGATCACCAGGGCGACCCGCTCGATGCGCTTCTCGGACTGGGCGCACAGATCCGCCACCTTGGGGATCAGGGCCGCGGGCAGGTTGTCGATGCAGAAGAACCCCAGGTCCTCCAGGCAGCGGCTGGCCGCGCTCTTCCCCGCCCCCGACATCCCGGTGACGACGATGAAATCCATCCCGGCCATCTCACCACCCTGCCCCGGACCGGGCTACTCCGTGTCCTCACGACTGAAGCTGGGGAGGTCGGCGTCGGGCGCCCGCTCGCCGCCGTCCTCCACCAGGCCCTCGGCGAAGCGCCTGGCCACGTGCAATCCCATCAGCTTGAGCAGGTGGTTGCGGGCCGCCACCTCCACCAGGATGGCGATGTTGCGCCCTGCGGACACCGGAATACGCAGCATGGGGATCGCCACGTCCAGGATCGGGTACGTCAGCTCGTCCAACCCGAGCCGGTCATACTCCTCCTCGGGGCGCCAGGGCTCCAGCATGACCACCAGCTCGATCCGCTTGCGGTAACGGATCGCCGCCACGCCGAACAGGTCCCGCACGCTGAAGATGCCCAGCCCCCGGATCTCCATGAGGTGCCGGATCCGGGCGGGTCCGCGGCCGATCAGGATCCACTCCCCGTCCTTCACCACCTCCACCACGTCGTCGGCCACCAGCCGGTGTCCCCGGGTGACGAGGTCCAGCGCGCACTCGCTCTTGCCGGTCCCGCTCTCCCCCAGGAGCAACACCCCGATTCCATAGACGTCCACCAGATCCCCGTGGAGCGTGGTCCCGGCGGCTGCCCCCTCGGTCGCCATCCTCAGCCCTCGGGCTCGATCAGACCGTAGTGCCCGTCCCGGCGCCGGTACACGACGTTCACTTCGTCGGTCCGCGCGTTGCGGAAGACGTAGAAGTTGTGGCCCAGGAGGTCCATCTGCATGATGGCCTCGTCCAGCTCGGCCGGCTTGACCGCGAAACGCTTGGTCTTGACGAGACGGGACTCCCCCTCGGGCGCAGCCGTGCCCGCCGACGGGCGCCCTTCGCCACGCGCGGCGCGGGTCTCGTGGGTCATGATCCGTTCCTTGTAGCGCAGGATCTGCCGCTCCAGCTTCTCCAGCACCAGGTCGATGGAGGAGTACAGGTCGTCGGTGCTCTCCTCCGCACGGATGGTCAGGTCCCGCACCCGCAGGGTGACCTCGGCGATCTGCCGATGCTTCTCCACGGACAGCACCACGTTGGCCGCCACGATGTTCTCGAGATACTTGGTGAGCCGGCTCAGCTTCTCTTCGGCATAGGATCGGAGGGCATCCGTCACCTCGAGGTTCCGTCCCTTGACAGACAGCTGCATGGTTGGGCTCCTTCCGGAAACTGCGGGTGGGTACGGCGGACCGTCGCCAGGATCCCGCCGCCCCCACCGGCCACCACCCAGGGCGAAGTGCCGCACCCCCGCCACGGGATTCAGTACCGCTTGCGCCGACTGGAGGAGGGAATCCGAAGCTGGCTCCGATACTTGGCCACGGTTCGCCGGGCGATCTCGATCGCGTGCTGGCGCCGCAGCACCTCCACGATCTTCTGATCGGAGAGGGGCTTGCCGCTATCCTCGATGGTGAGCAGCTTGTGGATGAGGTCCTTCACCTTCAGGGAAGACACCGCCTCGCCGTCGGTGCCAGGGACACCCCGGTGGAAGAAGTATTTCAGCTCGAACAATCCCTGGGGGGTGTGGATGTACTTGTTGGTGGTGACGCGGCTGACCGTGGACTCGTGCATGCCGATGTCCTCGGCCACCTCCTTCAGGGTCAGCGGCCGGAGGGCGGCGATCCCCTTCTCCAGGAACTCGCGCTGGAACTTCACCAGGCTCTCCGCCACCTTGTAGAGCGTCCGCTGCCGCTGCTCGATGCTCCGGATGAGCCAGAGCGCGGAGCGCATGCGGCCCTCCACGTATTCCCGGACCTCCCGCGCGTTGTCCGTCTTGTTGGCCAGGATCGAACGGTAGTAGGGGCTGATCCGCAGGCGCGGCATCCCATCGTCGTTCAGCAGCACCAGGAACCGGTCGTCCATCTTCACGATGTAGACGTCCGGCGTGATGTACCGCGGATCCTCGGTGCCGAAGGTCCGGCCGGGCTTCGGCTCGAGGGTGGCGATGAAGCCCACCGCCTCCTGGATGTCCTTGACCGAGACCCCCAGCTTGTCGGCCACCTTCTCCCACTGGCGTCCCTCCAGCTCCGGCAGGTGGGTATCGATCAGGTCGCGCGCCAGGGGGTGGCAGTCCGCCCGCACGGCCAGCTGCAGCAGCAGGCACTCGCGCAGGTCTCGCGCCCCCACTCCGGTCGGCTCGAAGCTCTGCACCAAGCCCAGGGCCTCCTCCAGCAGCGCCACCTCGACCCCGGCGGTCGCGGCCAGGGCGTCCAGGGGCTCCTTCAGGTACCCGGACTCGTCCAGGTTCCCGATGATCACGGTCCCCAGGCGCAGCATCTCCGGATCGGAGGTGCTGAGGTGGAGCTGGAACAACAGGTGATCGATGAGGGACCGGGGCTTGGTGAGGTGCATCTCCGCGTCGAATCGCTCGGTCTCCTCGCGGGGCATCTGGGGGCGGTAATCCGAGGCGTCTTGCAGATAGCTGTCCCAGTCGAAGTCCTCGATCCGGTCGGCCCGCTGGTCCTCGGCCTGCTCGGCCTCGGTGCGCTCCGGCTCGGGCGCCTCCTGCTCCTGGGAGAGTTGGGGCTCCTCCAGGCCCTCCAGGACTTCCTCCAGCAGCGGGTTCTGCTCCATCTGCTGCCGCAGCTCCTGGACCAACTCGAGCCGCGAAAGCTGCAGCAGGCTGATCGCCTGCTGCAGCATCGGCGTCATGATCATTCGCTGCGTCTGCAGCATCCGGAGCTTGGTGTCGAACGCCATGGGACCCTGGTTCCCCTCGTGTCCCCGCTACAGGGTGAAGCGCTGCCCCAGGTAGATCTCGCGGGCCCGCTCGTCCGCCGCCAGCTCGGCGGCGGTGCCGGACAGGAGGATCTGCCCTTCGTGGATGATATAGGCTCGGTCCACAATCTGCAAGGTCTCTCGCACGTTGTGATCCGTGATCAGGACCCCGATGCCGCGGTCCTTGAGCTGGCCGATGATCCCCTGGATGTCGTACACCGCAATGGGGTCGATCCCGGCGAAGGGCTCATCCAGCAGCATGAAGGACGGGTCGGTGGCCAGGGCCCGCGTGATCTCGGCCCGCCGCCGCTCGCCGCCCGAGAGCGTGTAGGCCTGGCTCCCGGCCAGGTGGGCGATGTTCAGCTCGCGCAGCAGGGCCTGGGCCCGGCCCGACCGCTCTCGCGCGGGCAGCCCCACCGCCTCCAGGATGGCCAGGATGTTCTCTTCCACCGTCAGCTTCCGGAAGATCGAGGGCTCTTGCGGGAGGAATCCCATCCCCCGGCGGGCCCGCTGGTGAACGGGGAGGAACGTGATGTCGTCGCCGTTCAGGAACACGCGGCCCGAGTCCGGGCGCGTGAGGCCCAGGACCATGTAGAAGGCCGTGGTCTTGCCGGCCCCGTTGGGCCCCAGCAGCCCCACCACCTCCCCCGCATCCAGGGAGAGACTGAGGTCCGACACCACCACCCGCTGCTTGAAGCTCTTGACCAGCTTCTCCGTTCGCAGGGACCGCTCCATCACGCGTTCTTCACGGTACGGGTCAGCGGCGCGTGGGGGCACGCTCTGTCCCCCCGCCACGTTTCGGGTAGAGCACCGCGTTGACCCGCTCCCCCTCGCAGCCGTCCACCTGGCTCCGGTCCTCACGCATGAGCAGCGTGATCTTGCAGCCGGTCACCTGGTCACTGTCCTGCCACACCCGGGGATGCCCGAGCAGGACCGCCCGACTCTCCCCCGGAAAATACTCGGCCCGCTCGGCGATGCCGCGCCGCTCGCCGTAGGCGATGCGCACGTTGCCGGTGGCCAGCGCCCGCTCCACCTCTTCCATCCGCTCGTCGAAGAAGAACTCGATCTGGTCTGCCTGGATGCTGAGGCCGCGCCCCTTGTCAGCGGCGGCCACGTTGCCCCGGTAGACCGCCATCCGGTCCTTGCGGCTGATCTCCAGCGTGTCGGCGGAAATGGTGAGCGGCGTCCGCACCTCCGCCGCCGGGAGCCTCCCCGGCATCGCCCCCAGCAGCGCCACCACGAACAGGAGCCAGCGCGTGGGCGTCATCGGACAGCCGTCCTTCCCGCGGGCCGGGGCGCCACCTGGCCGTCCGCGGGCTTGATCTGCGACGTGATGTTCTGGAAGATCCGGACCCGCTCCAGACCCGTCTCGGCGTCCAGGCCGCGGCCGCGGCTCAACAAGCCGCCGCGGCTCACCGTCACCGCCTGATCCGTCTGGAGACGGCGCGAGGCGGCGATCCACTTGAGTGCCTCCGTCCTGAGCTCCGATCCCTGATCCGAGCGTCCCACCACGCCCCCCTCCAGGCGGACGTCCTTGGTCCGCAGATCCAGCGTCGCCTGGTTGGCCGTGCAGGTAAGCTGGCCCTGGTTGGAGTACAGCGTGACCTCAACCGGACGGACGATCCGCGAGAGGACCGTGAAGCCCTCCCGCTCGTGGACCTCGGCGCGGTCCGCCCGGACTTCCCAGAGGGTGGAGCCGCTGCGCGTCTCGACCATGTGGATCTCCCGCAGCGTCATGTCGGGTGCCTCGCCCGTCCCGGGGGCGGGCGCTGCGGCCCCCGACGCCGCAGGGGA
This sequence comes from Methylomirabilis sp. (SeqCode), assembly GCA_035455275.1. Lineage (GTDB taxonomy): Bacteria > Methylomirabilota > Methylomirabilia > Methylomirabilales > 2-02-FULL-66-22 > 2-02-FULL-66-22. The sequence continues at coordinate 16,664 of DATIFO010000154.1, forward strand.
GGACCCGAGCCTGAGCAGGGCCAGGGCCAGGGCCAGAAGCCCCATGATCGGAATCATCCACCACAGCCGTCGCCACATCACGGTCTTCCTATAACACATTGGCGCGCGGCGTGTAAAGCAAATCTCCCGCCGGGAGGCGCCTGTCCGGACGATCGACCGCCTCACTCCAGGGCCGAGATGCCGGTGATGTCCCTGCCCAGGATGAGGGTGTGGATGTCGTGGGTGCCCTCGTACGTGAAGACCGACTCCAGGTTCAGCAGGTGGCGGATCACCGGGTACTCGTCCACGATGCCGTTCGCCCCGAGGATATCCCGGGCCGCCCGCGCGATCGTGAGGGCGGCCGCCACGTTGTTCCGCTTGGCCAGCGACACCTGTGTGTGCCGGACGCGACCCGCATCCTTGAGCCGGCCGAGCTGGAGGCACAGCAGCTGCGCCTTGGTCAGCTCGGTGAGCATGTGCACGAGCTTCTGCTGGACGAGCTGGAAGGAGGCGATGGGTTTCCCGAACTGGATGCGCTGCCGGCTGTAGTCCAGGGCCCCCTGATAGCAGGCCAGGCAGGCGCCCACCGCGCCCCAGGCGATCCCGTAGCGCGCCTGGTTCAGGCAGGAGAGGGGCGAGCGCAGGCTGTCGGTCTTCGGCAGGAGATTCTCCGCGGGGATCCGGCACTCCTGGAAGGCCAGCTCCGAAGTGACCGAGGCCCGCATGGAAAACTTCCCGTGGATGTCCCGCGCGCTGAACCCCGGCCGGCCCCGCTCCACCAGGAACCCGCGGACAACCCCATCCAGCTTGGCCCACACCACGGCGACATCGGCGATGCTGCCGTTCGTGATCCACAGCTTGGTCCCGTTCAGGACGTACTCGCTCCCGACCCGTACCGCCTTGGTTGCCATGTTCCCCGGGTCCGAGCCGAAGTCGGGCTCGGTGAGACCGAAGCAGCCGATCGCCTCCCCTGCGGCCAGGCGGGGGAGCCAGTGCTCCTTCTGGGCGTCGGAGCCGAAGGCGTGGATGGGGTACATCACCAGGGACCCCTGGACGGAGGCGAAGCTCCGCACACCCGAATCCCCACGCTCCAGCTCCTGCATGATCAGGCCGTAGGCGACGTTCCCGATGCCCGCGCAGCCGTATCCCTGCAGGTTCGCCCCGAGGAATCCCAGGGCCCCCAGCTTCGGAACCAGCTCGGCCGGGAACGTCCCCGCCCGGAAGTGGGGGGCGATGATCGGTAGAATCTGCTCGTCGGTGAAGGCGCGAGCGACGTCCCGCACCATCCGCTCCTCTTCGGAGAGGAGCCCTTCGATCTCGTAGTAGTCCACCCCTTTGAAGCTGCTCATGTCCCCCGTCCTCTCGACAACTGAATGACGCGCTCCCGATTTCCACGCCGGCGGCCGATGCCCGTCCTGCGTCAGAGGGGGAGCCGCACGCCGATGCCCTGGGCGCGAGCCCGCTCGTAGACCCGGAAGGCCGTCACCATGTCCTCGATCGCCAGGCCGAGCGGCATGCAGAGCGTCCGCTGGGTCGGGCCGGTCCGCCCCGGCTTCCTCCCGGCCACGACCTCGCCGAGTTCGCCCTGGACGTCCGGGAGGTTGTCGAAATACCCGAGGCCCCGATAATACTCCATCTGGACGGTGTCGTCGGTGTAGAAGAGGTCCATGGCCCGGACCGCCTCCGGCGTGAACTGCGCGTCGAAGTCGATGGGCATGCAACAGGCCCCCGGTCTGATCCATTCCGGCCGGATGACTGGCCTGGGCTGCTTCAGGATCTCCGTGGCCGTCACGAGGATGTCGGCCTCCCGCACAGCGGACTCGCAATCGGTCGCCGCCCTCACGCTGACACCGCGCCTCGCCTGCATCTCCTGGACATAGCGCGTGAGGGCCGCCGGCCGCTGGTCGTACGCGACGACCCGGCGAATGCCCGGGAACTGGACCAGCATGGCCTCCAGGTGGCTCCGCCCCTGCACCCCGCAGCCGATGACCGTCAGGCGCTCGGCATCGCTTCGAGCCAGGTACTTGGCCGCCACCGCGCTGGCCGCCCCGGTGCGCTTGGCGGTGATCCAGGTGCAGTCCATCACCGCCCTCGGAAGGCCCGTGGCGGGATCGTTCAGGATCAGCAGGCCGCTGATCGTCGGGAGGCCGAGGCTCGGATTGTCGTTGAACTTCGCAACCCACTTGACACCTGCCACGGGGACCGAATGGACATAGGCCGGCATGGCGCGCAGGTAGGCATCGGGAATCGGGTGGATGCCGATCTTCGCGGGCATTTCGACCCGGCCTTCCGCCTTCTCCCGGAACACCGCCTCCACGGCCGTGATGATCTCCTCCATGGGAAGGCCGACTTGCTCCACATCCGCCCGCGACAGGTAGAGCACCTCGCTAGCCACGCGTCGCCCTGCCCCTCCTTCCCGCGACTCACCGCGCCTCTGCAATGTCGATCTGCGCCCGCTGGGGCTTCCCGTTGAAATCAACATAGACGGTCTTCCACTCGGTGAACACGTCGAGGACTTGCCGCCCTCCCTCTCGGTGGCCGTTCCCCGTCTGGCGGACGCCGCCGAACGGCAGGTGGACCTCCGCTCCGACGGTGGAGGCGTTCACGTACGTGATTCCCACGCTGAGCGACTCGATGGCGCGGAATGCCTGGTTCACGTCTCGCGTGTAGATGGCCGAGGCCAGCCCGTACCGGCTCGCGTTGGCGGTTTCGATGGCCTCTTCCAGTCCACCCACGGGCATGATGACGACGGTCGGGCCGAAGATCTCCTCCTGGGCGATCTTCATCTTGAGGGTCACATCTCCAAAGACCGTTGGTGCGTAGAAGAAGCCCTTGCGGCAGTCGCCCTCCTTGTAGATCTCCCCGCCGCACAGGAGCTTGGCCCCTTCCTTGAGCCCGATCTTGGTGTAGCCGTGCACCCGCTTGAGCTGCGACTCATTCACGACCGGTCCCATGTCCGTGGTCGGCAGCATCCCGTCCCCCAGACGGAGCTCTCCCGCCTTGGCCACCAGGCGCTCGGTGAACTCCTTCAGAACCTTCCGGTGGACGATGAGTCGGCTGGCCGAGGTGCAGCGCTGGCCCGAGGTCCCGAAGCCGCCGCGGATCGCTCCGTCCACCGCGAGGTCGAGGTCGGCATCCTCCATGACCAGCACCGAATTCTTCCCCCCCAGCACCAGGGAGACCCGCTTGTGTTCGGCGGCGCAGGCGATGGCCACCTCGCGTCCGACCTCCGAGGACCCCGTGAACGAGACCAGCATCACGTCGGGGTGTCGAACCGTGGGGGCCCCGGCCTCTTCCCCGTACCCGTGGACCAGGTTCACCACACCCGGAGGCAACCCGGCCTCGAGCAGGATCTCCACAAGGCGCACGGCCAGCAGCGGCGTGTCCTCCGCCGGCTTGAAGACCACGGTGTTCCCGGCCACGAGCGCGGGCGCCAGCTTGCCTGTAGCGATCGCCAGTGGAAAACTCCACGGGGTAACGGCCGCCACGACCCCCAGCGGAACTCGCACCGTCATGGCGAACGTGCCGGGAAGTTCCGAGGGAGTGGTCTCACCCCACAGGCGCCGGCCTTCACCAGCGATGTAATACACCGTGTCGATGCTTTCCTGTACTTCTTCGAGCGATTCCTTCAGCACCTTGCCCATCTCGCGCGTCATCAGCCCCGCCAGCTCGTCCTTCCGCTGCGCCAGCAGCTCGGCAGTCCGGAAGAGGAACTCGGCGCGTCTGGGGGCAGGAACCTGACGCCAGGTGGGAACGTGCGCCTTGGCGGCTTCCACCGCCCGATCCACGTCCCGGTGATCCGAGCGAGGGAAACTCCCGAGGACATCCGTCTTGTTGGCAGGGTTGAGGTCTTCGAAGGTTGACCCGTTCGCCGAGTCCACCCACTTCCCATCGATCAAGTTCTTGAATCGTTCAGCCATGCTGTCGTCCTCCCCGATCGATAGGAACGCTCAGGGGCCGATCATGGCGCCGCAACCACTGCTATCTCCCCTGGGGTCTGGCCCGACAACTGAACTGGAAAGCACCCGCCACCCCACGTATCGCTCGCGGTCCGACACGGAAAGGAAAGGCCCACGGGAGCTCCCATGGGCTTACGGGGAATGAAGGTGTGAGCCGAAGGGTAAGTCGGAAGGAGGATAGCACGGACATCAGGCCGTCAGCAACGGGAAAGCAGTCGCACCGGCCAACAAACCGCCTCGGAAATTATGAACAGTATGTATTATATTTGATCTGTAACCTATTAAAAATATTGACTTACAATTTATATGAATCTCATCTTGACGGCTGAATTATATATGAATAGACTATGAGTCCCGCTGGGGGGTGCCGCCCCCAGCGTAGATTGTCCGAGCTTACTTCTTCTTCTTCGCTGCCTTCTTGGCCGGCTTCTTGGTCGCCAAAGTGATCACCTCCTTCCCTTGGTCGATCTGAGCCTCCGAGCTCAGCCGATGAAGCGGTTTACTTCTTCTTCTTCGCTGCCTTCTTGGCCGGCTTCTTGGTCGCCAAAGACCTCACCTCCTTTCCTGTACGCTTCCCCAGGACATGCTTAGAGAAGCGTCAGCTGGGGATTCTTGCTCCGTGTGAATTCGACCGTCCGCTCGATGAATCGCTGGGCATCCTTGATGGCGCCTTCGGTTTCATACCGCGAGATCGGCTGTCCCGGCTCGTCCAGGATCGTCTGCCACCGCCGCCGCATTCGATCGAAGGCGTTCACCAGGATCCGGGAGTCATCACCCAGCATTGCTCCCGCCAGGATGACCACCGTGCGCGGCTGATCCCGCCCGCGGGGCCGTAGCCCCTCAGCCGTGATCATCGCCCGTGCGGCCCGCAGCATTCCCTGGTAGGCGATGGCGTACGCCCACTCTCGGTCGATACTGGCGTTGGCCCGGGCCGTGGCCAGATCCTTGAGGGCCCGGGTAATGAGCGCGCTGACCCCAGAGAAGTTCGGCGTGATGTCCTCGACCAGACCCTTCTCGCGCAGGTCCTCATACGCCATCTTCTCGTCCGATGAGGAGGACGTTTCTGCCGCCGAGAACCTCGGTCACGAAGGGATCTGCTTCTCCCCTCCGCCGCTGAAACTCCCCCTCGTCGAAAACCGTGTAGTTGATCTCCCGCCCCAGGTGGCCCTCCAGGCGCGTGATCGCTTCGTTCAAGTCCGAGAGGTCCACACCCCCCACGACCAGCAGGTGGATGGGTCCCGCCCCCTCGCCAGGGGGATGCGAGTTCGTCGTGTAGAGCCAAGCCTGGTGCAAGCCGCTGAGCTTCCTCAACGCCTCGGCCATGGCGCCCTGTACGCCGACGGTCTTGGCCACAATGCTCTTGATCTCTGAGTAGATCGCCGCTGACTTGTTCACCGTGTAATAGCGGAGGTTTCCTACCTTGTCGCTGACAAGAAGTCCCGCCTTCTCGAGGTTGTCCAGCTCGCGCTTGATTCCGGAGATATCGCGACCCAGCTCCCGAGCGACCTGTCGGACATAGAAGCGACTCTCGGAGTGAGTAAAGAAGAGACGCAGCAGGTGTACTCGAGTCTTGGAAGAAAATAGTTTTTCCAGCATCACCCTTATCCATTCGTTGAGCTTTATACATCAAGCGTTCCGACATTGTCAACACTTTTCTCAAGGATAATTCACAATCACAAGCGCAGGTGCAGCCATCGCGCGCATCCAACGCCAACAACAGCGACCATCCCCCCTGTTCCTGGCTTTTTCGACAGGCGATGACCACGCTCGCGCCGCCTGGATCCACACCTCGACCACATTGGCCTTTACACGCTCCCGTTCCTCTGCTGTAGTGCAGGCGGGCGTGGAGGTGTGATGTGCGGTGCGTGATCGCGGCATTTCTCGTCGTGGCGGGAGTGCTGGTCCTGCGGGGCCCTGGTCTCACTGCGGACTCAACCCCGGAACAGACGTCCCAAAGGGTCGAGGCAACCTTTCGCTCCGCCATGGCGGCCTGGGCCTACGAGGAGTACTGGCGTCTCTGGGAGATGGGCACTGGCCCGAGTCGCTCTGCCCTTCCCCGACAGGAATTCACGGACAGGATGCGGCGCGGGAATACGCAGCTTGCGGCCGGGAAACAGGTCGAGGAGATTCAGGTGACCTCCAACTCACCCGAGTCTGCCCTGCTCTATGTCAGGTTCGGTCTGGAGGACAAGCGGAGAGTCCTCACGGAGAGTGTGGAGCGTCCCTTCCTCCTGAGGCTCGAGGAGGGCCAATGGAAAGTGAGCCTGTGGGACTTCATCGGTCTCGCTAACTTCTTCCCTCCCGATTTCGTGCTGACTCCGCCCCTCCTCGTCCCGCCGCCGGCCACGCCGCGACTCAGGCGAGTGCCGCGATAGCCGGTCCTGACCCTACATCCCCCGCTTCGGGGGTGCGAGGGCGAGGGCCAGCAGTCCCGCCAGACCCGGCACCATGACCAGGATCCACACGCTCTCGCGCAATCCCAAGAAGTCGGCCAGGAGCCCGGACAAGCCGACGCCCAGACCGCCGGTGCCGAATGACAGGCCCAGCATCAGACCCGACGCCAACCCGAGGTTTTGGGGCAGCAGTTCCTGGGCGAAGACGACTGTGACAGCGAACGACGCCAGGAGGGTCATTCCGGCCACGGCCAGAGCCAACCACCGGACCGGACCGGCGAACAGGAGCGCGACCGCCATGAGAAACGGGAAGGACAGGAGCGAGACGGCAATGACCTCCCGCCTGCCGAATCGGTCGGACAGGTGGCCGCCCAGCAGACCGCCCATGGCGCCGAAGAAGAGAAACACGAACAGGGCCCGAGCGGCGAGTGCGAGCGGGGTCCCCTCCTCATGGAGCAACAGCGGGAGAAAAATCATCAGCCCGGAGTATCCCCAGGAGCGGAACGTGACCAGCGCACACAGGGCGATCAGCTTCCCCCACGGGAAGGGTACATCCTTGTGGATCTCCCGCTGGACACCTGCCTTGGCCGGTGCCGCAAACTCCCCACGCCAGGCGACCACCGCCGTGGCCATCAGGAAGCACGGGACGATCATCACCACGGAACCGCGCAGGTCGAACCAGGCCAGCAGCCAGGCCGCGACGATCGGTCCCACCGCGAACCCCAGATTCCCGCCGGCGGAGAAGAACGACATCCCCAGGCCGCGCTGCGATCGTGACGCATGGGCCACGGCGATGGAGGCGATGGGATGGAAGGCCGCGGTCCCGATGCCCGTGAGCACGACCACCACCAGGAGGGTCACGTAGTTCGGGACAAGCCCCAACACCCCGATGAACACCCCCGTCCACGCGATCCCGGCGGGGATGAACCAGCGGGTGTGCCAGCGGTCGGAGACCCATCCGAAGGCCGGCTGGATCATGGACGACGAGATATTCAGCAGGGCCGCGGCCATGCCCACCTGGAAGTAGTTGAGGTCGAACCGATGCTGTAAGAGCGGCAGGAAGACCGGCAAGATGTTCTGGGTGCCGTCCACCACGGTGTGACTCAGCACCATGAGCGCGATGGGAAGTTTGCGCACGGATCACCACCCCACGGAGAGGCGCGCCGCGGTGAGCACCACCGCCATCACCAGCGCGGGCAGCAGGTTCGCAACGCGAAGACGCTTCACCTCCAGCAGCAGGAGGCCGATGGCCACGATCAGCAGGCCGCCGGTCGCGGTCAGCTCGTTCACGATCTCCGGTCGCAGCATGAAGGCAAGCTGCGCCCCCAGGAGCGTGAGCGCCCCCTGGATCACGAGCACCGTGACCGCCGCGAAGCTCACCCCCACTCCCAGGCTGGAGGCGAACGCAACCGACGCGGCCCCATCCAGGAGGGACTTGGTGTAGATGATTCGCGCGTCGCCGCTGATGCCCTCCTGGATCGACCCCAGGATGGTCATGGGCCCCACGCAAAACACCAGGCTGGCGGTGACGTAGCCGGTGACGAAGCTCCCGGACCCCGACCGCGCCCAACCCTTCAACCATTCCGCCGTGCGCTCCAGGCCGGTCTCGATCCCCAGCCACTCGCCCAGCACGCCGCCCATCACCATGCTGGCGATGACGACCAGCATGTTCTGGACCTTCAGCGCCATCTGCATGCCGATGAGGAGCGTGGACAGCCCCAACGCCGTCGTGATGATCTGCTGAAGGCGCGCGGGCAGGCGGTTCCCCACGGCCAAGCCGATCCCGCTGCCCAGCAGCACGGCGATCACGTTCACGATCGTTCCGCGCACGTGCCTCTCTCTGACGACAGAGGGTTTGCCTCACCCGCGTGCCAGCTCCCCGTGCGTCCGGGACGCCTCGCCTCCCGCCGGGGCTGGAAAAAACAACGGGGCCAAGGATGCCCCAGCGCCCTGGCCCCGTCAAGGTGAAACGCCGATCTCGGAGGATTAGTTCAGCACCGGCTCCTTGTCCGGGTGGAGATTCTTGAACTTGGCCAGCAGGGCTTCCTTGCTCTCCTGGGCATCCGGGTTCGGCTTGATGCTGTCCGTCGGACAGGCCCCCGTGCACTGCGGCTCAGCAAAGAAACCGACGCACTCGGTGCACAGGTCGGCGTTGATGACGTATGAGGATTCCCCCTCGCTGATGGCCTGGTTCGGACACTCGGTCTCGCACGCACCGCAACTGCTGCACTCGTCGCTGACAATGTAAAGGGCCATGGACTCCCTCCGGCTTCGCGCGGTTCGCCGCGCGGGGTTGTTGGGGAATTTGTGAAACGCCGGCGACACTATATTCAGCAAGGCGGTCCGGGAAAAGCGAAAAGCGAACGGACCGTAGAAATTTTCTGCAAAGGCGCGCTCTTCCAGACAATCCCTGCAACCGGTCTCTCGAAGTCGTCGGGACTCGGACCGAGGCTTGCAAGGCTCGCATCCATCACCCGAACAACTTCACCCCCACCCCGATCAGGGCGCCGCCCAGGACGAGCCAGGCCGAGTTCAGCCGCAGCCGGAAGCTCAGGACGGTCGCCACCAGCGCCATGCCGACGGTCAGCCCATCCACGAGCGCCGCGCGGGCAAGCTGCCAGGTCACCGTGGCCATCAGTCCAAGGGAGGCCACGTTCACCCCATCCAGGAAGCCCGACGCCCATGCCGATCGCCGCAGGCGCGGGATGAGGGGGTTGCTGGCTGCCACGAACACGAACGACGGGAAGAAGATGCCCAGCGTCGCCAGCAGGCCGCCTGGCACCCCCGCGACGACATATCCGATGAACGTTGCCGCGGTGAGGACGGGACCCGGGGTGAACTGGCCGACAGCGATGGCGTCGATGAGCTGCCGGTCGCTCAGCCAGCCCCAGCGCACCACCAGATCCGCCCGGAGAAACGCCAGCAGCACGTACCCGCTCCCGAACAGGATCGAGCCCACCTTGAGAAAAAATGCCGTGAGCCCCCACAGGCTGACCGGAACCGCCGGGCCGGCCGCCCCCAGGGCCGACGCCGGCGAGCCGGCGAGGGTCCCCGCCCCGAACAGCACCCAGGCGCCACCGGAGCCGCCAAGCCGTCTGAGATTCGAGAGGAGCATGACCAGGAACCCGCCGGCGAACAGCAGCAGGACCTCGTTCGCGCCGAGAAACGAGAGCAGGATGACCGCCGCCCCCGTCATCGCCGTGAGCGGGCCCTTGACCGCCTTGGTCCCGAGACCCCACAGGGCCTGCGCCACGATGGCGATGATGACCGGCTTCACGCCGTACAGCATCCAGGCCGCCTGCGGCAGCGTCCCGTAGCGGACGTACGCCCAGGCCAGCATCAGGACGATGCCCACGGCGGGCAGGATGAAGCAGGAGCCGGCCAGGATCAAGCCGCGCCAGCCCGCCCGCACCAGGCCCACGTGGATGGCCATCTCGGTGGAGTTGGGGCCGGGGATCAGGTTGGTCGCCCCCAGCAGATCCAGGAACTGCTCGCGCGTGAGCCATCCGCGCCTCCGGACGACCTCCTCGTCCATCATGGCAATGTGGGCCGCCGGTCCGCCGAAGGCAAGCGTCCCCAGCTTCAGGAAGAGCCGCGCCAGCTCTCCCAGCCGGTCCGAAGGATCGTTCGGGTCGCGCCGGATGCCCGCTCGCGCCCTCTCCCCTGCCATCCCTCCCTCCTACGCGGATGCCTTCAGCGGCGGTATCGCACCAGCAAGTCCGTCACGATGGTGATGATGTCGGAGAGTTCCATGGCTTCCTCCTGGTATCGAGCAGGAATGGAGATCCGCCCTCCGTCGGCCGGCGGGAGCATATCCGAGACTTCGCCCAGGGGTCAAGCGGGCAGACCGGAATTCACTTGTCCTCTGCCCGCTGCTCTGCTATGGAAAATGGGCGGGGTTCCCTGAGATGAGTGAAGAAGCAGCGAAGGCCACGGGGACGCGGCCCATCCTTTCCCGATTCCGGAAGGGGCGCGGACCGTCGGGCTGAAGTGGCGAGGAGTCGTCGATGGCCGGGGAAACGTGGGGAGTCTATCCGCCCGGGGGCGTGCCACCGAATGCTGTCCTCGAACTGGCGGAGCAGGTGCGGGCCGATGGCGGAAGCGTCCTCTCCGTTTATCGCGAGCCGGTGGGCGAGGCGTGGCAGATCTTCGCCCTGCTGCCTCTGGAGCAAGTGCGCCCCACCCCCTACCAGCGCGACCTGTCACCCACCCACGCCAAGCGGTTGCGCGAGATCATCAAGAAGCTCGACCGGTTCATCGACCCGGTGGTCGTCGTCCGGCACGCACCCGGAGAGTACTGGACCCCCAACGGCAATCACCGGCGGGACGCCCTCGTCAGGCTCAAGGCCGACCACATCCCCGTCATCCTCATCCCGGAAGAGGACGTCGCCTTCCAGATCCTGGCCCTCAACACGGAAAAGGCGCACAACCTGAAAGAGAAGTCGCTGGAGGTCATCCGGATGTTCCGTGGCCTCATGCAGGAGCAACCCCGGAAGGCCGAGGAGAATTTCGCCTTCCAGTTCGAGGAGGCTCACCTCGTCACCCTCGGCCTCCTCTACGAGAAGTACCCCCGCTTCTCGGGGAGCGTCCACGCCCCCATCCTCCGTCGGGTGGATGCCTTCCTGAAGCTGACCTTCCCCAAGGCCTACGAGGAGCGGGAGCGCCGGGCCGGGATGGTCGAGGCCGCCGACGCCCTCCTGACGGACGTCGTCGCCCGCTTGAAGCGGCGCGGCGTCACGCACCCCTACGTCAAGAACTTCGTCATGGCCCGGTGCAATCCCCTCACCCGCGCCCGGAAGACCTTGCCCGGCTTCGACCAGACCTGGGAAAAGGTCCAGGCGGCCCTGGAGAGGTTCGACGTGGAGAAGATCCGGACGGAAGACATCGCCCGCGCCGCCGTCGCCCCCTCCGCTTGACGCCGGATCCATGAGCGGCTTCACACCCGGGCGTCGGACCTGGTCAGCTCCTTCACCAGCTCCCCGACGAAAGTCTTGGCGTCGCCGAAGAGCATCATGGTCTTGTCCATGTAGTACAGCTCGTTGTCGATGCCGGCGAAGCCCGGGCTCATGCCCCGCTTGATCACCATGACTGTCCGGGCCTTGTCCACGTCCAGGATCGGCATGCCGTAGATCGGGCTCGCCTTGTCGTGGCGGGCGGCCGGATTGGTGACGTCGTTGGCCCCGATCACCAATGCCACGTCGGCCTGGCCAAACTCGGGGTTCACCTCTTCCATCTCGAGGAGACGATCGTAGGGGATGTCTGCCTCGGCCAGGAGCACGTTCATGTGGCCGGGCATGCGGCCCGCCACGGGATGGATGGCGAACTTCACCTCCGTCCCGCGTCGGGTGAGGATGTCGTAAAGTTCCCTGACCTTGTGCTGGGCCTGTGCCACGGCCATGCCGTACCCGGGCACGACGATCACCGAGCTGGAGGCCTCCAGCATGGTGGCGGCCTCCTCCGCCGTGGCGCTCCGCACGCTTCGCCGCTCGGCCGACCCCGCGGCCACCTGCACCTGGCCGAAACCGCCGAACAGGACGTTGGTGAAAGACCGGTTCATGGCCCGACACATGATCACCGAGAGAATGAAGCCGGACGAACCATCCAGGGCGCCGGCCACGATGAGGAGATTGTTGTCGAGGGCGAAGCCCATGGCCGCCGCCGACAGACCCGCATAGGAGTTGAGGAGCGCGATGACGGTCGGCATGTCGGCGCCGCCGATGGGGATGATGAGGAGGACCCCGAAGAGCAGGGATAGCCCCGCGACCACCGGAAACAGCTCGCTCCGGCCGGGATGCATCACCAGGTAGCCGGCCGTTCCCACGGCGATGACCAGGAGCGACAGGTTGACCGCATTCTGGCCCCGGTACACGAGGGGACGGCTCGGGACCAGGTCCTGCAGCTTTCCGAAGGCCATCAGGCTGCCCGTGAAGGTGAGGAAGCCCAGAATCACTTCCAGGCTCAAGACCGTCATGGTGAACGTGGACAGCTCCGCCGTGTGGAGGTAGTACTCGGAGGTGCCCACCAGCCCCGCCGCCAGCGCCCCGAAGGCGTGGGACAGCGCCGTCCGCTGCGGGACGTGGGTCATCGGCATCCACACCGCCATGGGCAACCCGATGGCGCCCCCCAGGACGAAGCCCCCGAGGACCCACTGGTATGAGACGATCTCTCGCTGAACGAGGGTCCCGGCGATCGCCAGGGCCATGCCCAGCTCGCCCACGCGCACGCCGCGTCGCGCCGAGTCGGGATGGCTCAGCCACTTGAGCGAGAGGATGAAGAGCGCCGCCGCCGCGATGTAGGAAACCTGGGTGAAGTAGGTGGCGATCACCGGCCGGGCCCCCGCTTCTTGAACATCTTGAGCATGCGATCCGTGATGACAAACCCCCCGACGACGTTGGCCATGGAGCAGACGACGGCGATGGTCCCCAGGATCGTGCTGAGCTGGCTCTTCTCCGCCCCGGCAATGGCGATGGAGCCCACCAGCGAGATGGCCGAGATGGCATTGGTGAGGGACATGAGCGGGGTGTGCAGCAGCGGGCTCACCCGGCGGATGACCTCGAAGCCCACGAACGTGGCCAGCAGGAAGACGAACAGGGCGCTCTCCAGGTTGGATGGCATCCGTTGTGCCCCCCTTCTTCACCGGGTCCCGCCTGCCAGGCAGGCCTCAGGCCTTCGACCCCTCCGCGTGGGCGGCCTGGATCTCGAGCGGCGGCAGCCCCAAGAATTCGCGTACCCGGGGGTTGGCCACTTGCCCGTTCCGGGTGAGGAGCGTTTCCCGGGTGATCTCGTCCTCCAGGTTCAATTCGCGAGCGCCCGCCTTCAGCAGATGCAGGAAGAAGGCCGTGATGTTGCGCGCATACATCTGGCTGGCGTGGGTAGGCACGCTGCCCGCCAGATTCACCTCACCGATGATGGTGACACCATGCTTCACCACCGTCTCGTACGCGCGGGAGAGTTCGCAGTTCCCCCCTCGCTCGGCGGCGAGATCCACGATGACCGAGCCCGGGGCCATGCGCCTGACCATATCCTCCGTGATGAGGACCGGCGCCTTCTTGGTCCGGACCATCGCCGTCGTGATCACCACATCGCTCTCGGCGACCACACGCGCCAGCAGCTCCGCCTGGCGCTGGTAAAACGACTCCTCCTGCACCCTCGCGTAGCCGCCCGCATCCTGGGCATCGGCTGCCTCCAGAGGTAGTTCGACGAACCGGGCGCCCAGACTCCGCACCTCTTCTCTCGTCGCCGGCCGGATGTCGTAGGCCGAGACCACGGCGCCGAGTCGGCGGGCCGTCGCGATGGCCTGGAGACCCGCAACTCCCGCCCCGACGACGAGCACCCGCGCCGGGGGGATCGTCCCCGCGGCCGTGATGAGCATCGGGAACATCCGGGGCAGGGTGCTGGCGGCCAGCAGGACGGCTTTGTAGCCCGCCACGGTGGCCATGGAGGAGAGGGCATCCATGTTTTGGGCGCGGGTGATGCGCGGCATCAGCTCGACGGCGAAGGCCGTCACACCCGTGGCGGCGATTTCTTGGACCGTCTCCGGTGAGCCCAGGGGTCGGAAGAAGCCGATGAGGAGCTGGTCACGTCGGAGGAGCGGAAGGTCGGTCCGGCCCGTCCTGTCATTCGCGCCGTGGCAGAGGACCTGGAACACGGCATCCGCCGAGGCGAAGAGCTCGGTTCGAGAAGCCGCGATGCGGGCCCCTTTCTCGACATAGGCTGCATCGGGGAAGAAGGCACCTTCGCCGGCCCCCGACTCTACCAGGATCTCGCAGCCGGCCTTGGAGAGGCTGGGGAGGACGGCGGGCACGAGGGCGACTCGCTGTTCGCCGGGGAAAATCTCCTTCGGAACCCCGATGATCATGGAGTGACCCTCCGGCCGACACGCTACCCTGCTAACCAGGGGCCGTCAACACCCCCTCCGCCGACCCCCGGCCCTGACCTTGTGAACAGGTTGCGATGATGTCAATACCGCAATCGAGCGATCTCCTCCCTCGCCTCCAGAAGCGGCTCGTACCGCCCGGGCATGCTGCGCAGATGCAACTGTCCGGTGACACCCCGGGGCATCACGACCTCACGAAACACGAGGACCTCCATACTTCACGCCGGATCGGCGGCAAGCCCCCCGACCAGAATCGGGGGAGTCGCGCTCCTCCTATCCTTCCCCGCGAAGCTCCTGGATCCTGCCGATGACTCGCCGGATGTCATGCATGCCGCTCTCCGGGTGCATGAAGACCAGCCGCAGATAGCGTTTCCCGTCGAAGCTCGTGGTGGAGAGGTAGAAATCCCCCTCGGCGGTCAGCCGGGCTCTCAGCGAGAGCTGCAGCCCATCAGCACCCGCCACCCGGAAACACAGGATATTGGCCTCCGGCTTGACCGGGCACTCGAATCCCGGGACGTGCCGGATGTACTCGTGGGCCTCCGCCGTTACCGCGAATTGCCGCTCGATGTATTCGGCCAATCCCCGCTCGCCCAAGGCCGCCAGGACCATGAATAGCCTCAGGCCCAACGCCGCCTTGGTGCATTCCACCGTGCGGTGAATGAAGTCGAACCCCGGCTGCTCCTTTTCGTGGAAGAGGTAGCTGGCCTCCTGCTGGAAGGCACCGTCCAGGGTGCGATGATCCCGGACCAGCACGGCGGCACATACCGCCGGCGTGCGCATCAGCTTGTGGGCGTCCCAGGCGAGCGAATCGGCCAGCTCGACCCCTCGGAGAAGCTTCCGATGCTTTTCAGACAGGAGCGCGCTGGCGCCATGGGCCCCGTCCACATGTAGCCACAGGTTCCTCTCCCGGCAGAACCGGCCGATCTCCTCCAGCGGGTCGTAGAGGCCCACCGCCGTGCTGCACGCGTTTGCCACCAGGGCAACGGCCCGCTTCCCCTCCTGCTCCACGCGATCCAAGGCGGCGGGCAGTCTTTCCGGGATGATGACGCCCCGGGCATCCACATCCAGTGCGAAGATCCCCTTCCGCCCGATGCCCAGGATGCCTGCCGCCCGCGCGATCGAGTAATGGCAGTCGGCCGGCGCAAGCAGAGCCAGACCGCCCGGATTCCCTTCCTCCCACACCGTGGGTGCGATGCGGCTCCGCGCGGCAATGAGCGCCGTGAGGTTGGCAAGTGAGCCGCCATGCGTCAGGACGCCGCCAGCGAAACTCTGGCCGCCGCCGCCCTGCGGGTTCAAGGGCGCCGGCTGCCAGCCGACCTTCCCCAGAAGTCAGTTGATGATGAAGTACTCGATGCTCGCCGCGCCCGGACCCATCTCGTAGATCGCCATCGGATTGTTGGTGAACCCATCGATGAACGTCCCCAGCGCTCCCGCAAGGTGCGGGACGGACACCTGATGGGCGAGACAGCCGGGATGGTGGAGCCGGGTGGTCGTGGACAAATAGTCCTGCAGGAAGCGCGAGAGGCTGTCACCGGACAACCCCCCCGTGGCAACATGCTGGGCCAACCCCAGATCGGCTATGAGTTGTCCCAGGGGGGGTTGACGAACGACAGGCTTTTCGCGGGATACGGATTCGTCAAGGTACCCGCTCAGGGCCTCTGCGACGATCCTCGCGTCGGACACGAATGACATTGGTGAATCCCCCCGTTTTCTTTCGACCTCCTCCGCCGGGACTCCGAGTCCGCACTCCTGGAAGCGGATTGCGGGCGTCGATACTCTTCCGTCTCGGGGCACCTGAAAGTCCCCATTGCTTGACTCGGTTTCTGCTGGGCAGTATAGTCGGATCGAGGTGCCAAGCATGAACACGCGCTCTGTTGTGCTGAGCTACCGGGAATACGAGGCGCTCCCTGCCGACGGCCGCCGGTATGAAATCCACGAGGGGGAACTCTCCGTGACGCCAGCGCCCAGCCCGCAGCACCAGATGATCAGCGGTAATCTGTTTTCTGTGATTCGTTCATATCTACGGGAGAAGAGTATTGGCGAGGTACTGTACGCTCCTCTCGATGTGATTCTCAGCGACACCTCGATTGTACAGCCCGACATCGTGTACCTGGATCCTTCGCGCCTCTCCGCAATCAGCCGGCGCGGCGTGGAGGGGCCGCCCACGTTGGTAGTCGAAATTCTCTCCCCCACGACGACCTTGATTGATCGCAGTACAAAGCACCAGCTTTACGCGCGCTACGCCGTGCCGTTCTTCTGGCTCGTGGATCCCGAGGGTCGCAGCGTGGAGTCCTTCGTCCTGGGCCCTCAAGGCTATTCCCTTGCGCTCCGCGCCACCGGTACCGAGCCCGTCAGCCCCCCGCCATTCCCCGACCTCGCCCTCGTCCCCGCCTCCCTCTGGCCATAACCGGATCCACGATTCCACTCGAATACCTTCACGTCACCCACCCCTCAGGATGCCCACTGCAGCGAGAGTTCTCTGCGGTTCGTGACGCAGTCCCGGAGGAACAGGTTGATCAGTTGTTGGTAGGACTGTCCCGTCCGGTATGACGATCTCGCGGCAAGCCGCGGGGAATGAGCCCTCAGGGAATCAATTCCCGGTCGGGATGACCCCGGCACCCTCGATCATGAGGATCACGGTCCGCTCGGGGGCCCGCGTCCGATGCATGACACCCTTCGGCACGGTAAAGCCCTGCCGCGGCGTGAGCTCGACCGTCCGGTCTTCCAGGTCGATAAGGAAGCATCCCTCGACGACGTAGAAGAACTCGTCCTCCGCGTCGTGCTTGTGCCAGTGGAACTCTCCCTGCACCACGCCGAGTCGCACCACGCTGTCGTTCACCCGGCACAGCGTCTGGTTGAACCAGGGGTCCTGGCACGCTTCCACCAACCCCTGAACGTCAACGACCTCCAGCGGTACGTACCGCGCCTCCAGGTTGATCGAGTAGGGTGTTTGACTCCCCATGGCGGCTCTCCTTGCGCCCAGGTGATGCCCAGGCGCAGCCAGCGTGGCACAAGAAGGAGAACGCCCCGATCCCATCTGCGGATCGGGGCGCCCACTGCCTACGGTGGTCCACAAGTTTGCCGACGAATCCGGACGCGCTCACCCTCTGACGGGCTCACCCCTCGGCGGGCCCAGGGTGAGCGGAAAGCGGCCCGGGCCCATTCTCGCGAGATGCGTCGCCGCGCTGACGAAAGAGTGTACTCAGTCACTTCCCCCAGCGAGTGACGGCTTACGGGGACGGCGGCTTCGGGCGCCAGCGGAGGTTGGGCTGGCGGGCGGCGCGGGTCTCGTCCATGCGGCTCACCCGCGGCTTGTGCGGGGCCGCCCGGAGAACGTCCGGCGTCTCCTTCGCCTCCTGCGCAATCCACTTCATGGCCATGATGAACTGGTCCAGGGTCTCCTTGCTCTCCGTCTCCGTCGGCTCGATCATCAGGGCCCCGTGGACGATCAGCGGGAAGTAGATGGTCGGCGGATGGAAGCCGTAGTCCATGAGCCGCTTGGCGATGTCCAGGGTCTTCACGTCGTTGGGGAGCTGGTACGCGTCCGAGAACACGCACTCGTGCTTGCACAGCCGGTCGTACGGCAAGTGGTACGCCCCCTTGAGCTGGCCCAGGATGTAGTTCGCGTTGAGGACCGCCGTCTCCGCGGCCCGACGCAACCCGGCGGGGCCCATGGCCCGGATGTACGCATAGGAGCGGACCATCACGCCGAAGCTGGAGGAAAAGGCCCGCACCTTCCCGATGGATTTCGGGCGCCTGGAATCCAGGAGGAACCTCGCCCCTCGCTTCTCCACCGTGGGCACCGGCATGAACGGCGCGAGGTGCCGCTTCAAGCCCACCGGTCCCGCGCCCGGCCCCCCGCCGCCGTGGGGCTGGGAAAAGGTCTTGTGCAGGTTGATCTGGATCACGTCCACGCCCCAGTCGCCGGGCCGCGTGACGCCCATCACGGCGTTCAAGTTCGCGCCGTCGCAGTACACCTGCCCGCCCTTGGCGTGCGCGATCCTGGCGATCTCGACGATGTGCTCCTCGAAGATGCCCAGGGTGTTCGGGTTCGTGATCATGATGGCGGTGACCTCGTCGTCCATCACCTCGGCCACCGCGGCCGGCTCCACCACCCCTCGCGGGCCGGACTTGATCGGGACCACCTGATACCCGCACAGGGCCGAGCTGGCGGGATTCGTCCCGTGGGCCGATTCGGGGATGATGACCTTCTTCCGCGGATTCCCCTTGGACTGGTGATAGGCCCGGATCATCATGACGCCCGTGAGCTCCCCGTGGGCGCCCGCCGACGGCTGAAGCGTCACCCGGTCCATGCCCGCCACATCCGCCAGGTACCGCTCCAGCTCCCACATGAGCTGGAGCGCCCCCTGCGCCGCCTCATCCGGCAGGTACGGGTGCGCCCGGGCGAATCCCGGCAGCCGCGCCATGTCCTCGTTGACCCGCGGGTTGTACTTCATCGTGCACGAGCCGAGAGGGTAGAACCCCAGGTCGATGCCGAAGTTCCACTGGGACATTCGCGTGAAGTGGCGGACGGCATCCACCTCGCTCACCTCGGGCAGGCCCGGGATGTCCTCTCGCAGGAGCCGCTTGGGGACCAGGTTTTCCGCCTTCTTCTCCGGCACGTCGCTCTTGGGCAGCGAGTAGCCCACCCGTCCCGGCGACCCCTGTTCGAATATCAGCGGCTCGTTGAACACCAGCCCCCGGGTGCCGACGGTGCTTTCCGGACCGTTCATCGCACCCCTCCCAGCGCCTTGGCCAGCGCATCGATCTCCTCGCGGCTGTTCTGCTCGGTCACGCAGACCAGCAGGCAGTCCGACAGCTCAGGGAAATAGCGGCTCAGCTCCAGGCCGCCCACGATCTGCCGCTTGAACAGATGGGCCAGGACCGCGGGCAGCTTCTTCTTGGTCTGGAGGACGAATTCATTGAAGGTCGGCCCGGTGAAGCGCAGACCGAACCCCCGGACCTTGGACAGTCGCTCCTTGGCGTAGGCCGCCTTGCGCAGGTTCGTCAACGCCATCTCGCGGAGACCCTGCGGGCCCAGGCTGACAAGATAGATCGTGGCCATCAGGGCGATCAGGGATTCGCTGGTACAGATGTTGGATGTCGCCTTCTCGCGCCGGATGTGCTGCTCCCGTGTCGCCAGCGTGAGGACGTACCCCGTCCGCCCCTCGCGATCCAGCGTCTGGCCCACCAGCCGTCCCGGCATGTGCCGCACGAACCGCTCCCGCGTGGCGAAGAAGCCCAGGGCCGGCCCGCCGTAGTTCATGCCGGTGCCCAGCCCCTGTCCCTCGCCGCTCACGATGTCCGCGCCGAACTCCCCGGGCGGCTTGAGGATCCCCAGGGCGATGGGCTCGCTCACGCACACCACCAGCAGCGCCCCCGCGGCGTGCGCCAGCTCGGCCAGGGGCCCCAGGTCCTCGATCCCTCCGAAGAAGTTCGGGGATTGGACCACCAGGCAGGCGGTCCGGTCGGTGAGGGCGCCCTTGACCTCGTCCGCGTCCGTCACCCCGGCCTCGGTGAACGGAATCTCCTTGAAGCTGATCCCGATCTGGGACGTATAGGTTCGCGCCACCCGGCGGTACTCGGGGTGCACCGCCCGGGACACCACGACCTCGCTCCGGCCCGTCACGCGCTGCGCCATCAGGATGCCCTCGGCCGTGGCCGATGCCCCTTCGTACATGGAGGCGTTGCTCACGTCCATCCCGGTGAGCAGGCAGATGAGGGTCTGGTACTCGTAGAGGGCCTGCAGCGTCCCCTGGGAGATCTCGGGCTGGTAGGGGGTGTAGGCCGTCAGGAACTCCCCCCGCAGGACCAGGTGATTGATGATGGCAGGACTGAAGTGGTGGTAGCAGCCGGCCCCCAGAAACGTGCTGTAGCGGTCGGCGTCGGCGTTCTTCCCCGCCAGGGCCCGCAGGTGCTTCGTGAGCTCGGCCTCGGAGAGTGCCGGCGGGACCCTGAGCGGTCGCTTGAGCCGGACCTCGGTCGGAACGTCGGCGAACAGGTCCGCCACCGACGCGACCCCGATGGCCTCCAGCATCTGCCGGCGGTCCTGGTCGGTGTTCGGGATGTAGCGCATCAGTGGCCTCCTTCAGCCGCCAGGTAGGCCTCGTACGCCTTGGCATCCATCAGGGCGTCCAGCTCCTTCGGGTTGGCGAGCTTCACCACGATCATCCAGCCGGCGCCGTAACAGTCCTGGTTCACCAGCTCGGGCTTCCCTTCCAGCGCGCCATTGACCTCCACGACCTCGCCGCTCGACGGCGAGTAGAGGTCGGAGACCGCCTTCACCGACTCCACCACGCCGAAGGTCTCCATCTGCCGTACCGCACGCCCCACCTTCGGCAGCTCCACGAAGACCACGTCGCCCAGGGCGTTCTGGGCGTGATGCGTGATCCCGACCCGCCCCTTGTCCCCCTCACGCTTGATCCACTCGTGCTCCTTCGTGTACTTCAGGTCGGCTGGATACATGCAGGCTCCTCCTCGCTCGGGTCCCCCCTCGCGCCAAGCGCCTTGCGCCATGCGCCTAGCCAGTTAGCCTCACCCTCCTCGCAGGCCGCGCGCAGCCGCCCCCTGGCGGCTTCCCTTCGCCTGCGCCCCTCACACGCGGGACGCCGCCAGCCCACCCTCCGCTAGCGCGGTCGCTTGTAGAACGGCGTCTGCACGATCCGGGCGGCCACCCCCGTGCCCCGGATCAGGATCTCGATCTCCGTCCCGACCGCCGCGTGCTCCACCGCCACGTAGCCCAGGCCGATGTTCTTGTTGAGCCAGGGGGCCGGCCCGCCGCTGGTGACCTCGCCGATGGGTCGCCCTTCCCTCACGATGGAGTAGTGGGACCGCGCGATCCCCCGCCCGACCATCTCGAACCCGACGAGCTTGCGCCGGACCCCCTCCTCCTTCTGCTTGGCCAGCGCCGCCCGGCCCATGAACTCCCCCTTCTGGAGCTTCACGATCCATCCCAGGTCGGCCTCCAGGACGGTGTGCCGGTCGTCAATGTCATTCCCGTACAGGGCCATCTTGGCCTCGAGCCGGAGCGTATCCCGCGCCCCCAGGCCGCACGGCAGCAGACCCAGGGGCGTCCCCTTGTCGATCAGGGCCTGCCACAGGCCGACCGCATCCCGGGGCGTCACATAGACCTCGAACCCGTCCTCGCCTGTATATCCTGTCCGCGAGATGATTGCCTCCGCTCCCAGCACCTTGCCTGTCGCGAACCAGTAGTACGGGATCGCCGCGAGGTCCACCGGGGTGAGCGGCTGCAGGATCGCCTGCGCCTTGGGTCCCTGGACGGCCAGGAGCGCCGTCTCCTCGCTCACGTTCCTCACCTCGACGTTTCCCGTGGTGTGAGCCCGCATCCAGGCGAAGTCCTTGTCGATGTTCGAAGCATTCAGCGTCACCATGTAATGGTCGTCGGCATACTTGTACGCGGTGAGGTCGTCCACGAAGGTCCCGGCCTCGGTCGTGAGGGCCGTGTACTGCACCTGCCCCACCTTGAGGCGCGAGGCGTCGTTGGTGGTGAGCCGCTGGACGGCCGCCAGGGCCGCCGGCCCCCGGAACTCCACCTCGCCCATGTGGGAGACGTCGAACAGCCCCGCGGCACTCCGGACGGCCCGATGCTCCTCCAGGATCCCGCGGTACTGGACCGGCATGTCCCAGCCGCCGAACGGCACCATCTTGGCACCCATCTGGCGGTGGACCGCGTTGAGCGGCGTCTGCTTCAGGGGACCTTCAGGCGCGGACATGCTGCTCCTCCTCACTCGGTGAAACGAATGGAATGCGGGGATGAATGCCTGGAGACAGCGCCGACGCGACCCGCCGGGGCCGTCCGCCTTGGCGGGAGTCCACTCCTCCCGGGCGCCGACATCCAGGTCTCAGGGCCAGAACGCGCCGACATGCATACTCTCGGGCTGTGCCGCGGGGAATCGGGACGAGGAGTGGAAAGTGGTCGTGATTCTTCAATGCCGTCGGACCATTTGTCAAGGGAAAAGTCGTGGTCGGGGTGGGGACACGACAGGAACATGAGGACCATCGGTTACCCGCTGCCGCAGATCCTGATCAGGAGCCGCTCCAGGAGGAGTCCCTCGGGATGGCCCGAGGTCTTCAGGGCCAGGTCGGTCTCCCGGATCGCCCCCAGGGCCCGCAGCAGTTCCGGCAACCCGAACCGGGAGGCGCTCTTCAAGACGTTGAACGCCCGGAACGGGTGCATTTCGGCGAGCCGGGCCGCCGCCCCGTCGTCCCCCTCGCGCGCCTCCTTCAGACGGGGAAGGATCCGCGCCTGAAAGGCGCCGTACTGCATCTCGGGGTCGAACTGCCCCTCGAGCCTCGCGTCCAGGGCGCAGCGGCCGACCAGGAGCGTGCGGATCTCGCCGGCGAGCATCCCGAGAATCGGCTGCACCGGTTCCCGCTGCATGAGCAGCCCCCGCAGGGCCCCCAGCGCCTTCCCGGCGTCCCGGGCGCTCATGGCATTGGTCAGGTCGAAGACACCCGCCTCGCGGGAGGTGCTGAGCACCGCCAGGACGTCTTCCGTGGTGACGGCCGGGCGAGACCCGACGTAGAGCAGGATCTTCTCCACCTCCGACTCCAGCCCCCGCAGGCTGAACCCCGTGCGATCCACAATGGCCGCCACCGCCTGGGTGTCGATGGCCTTCCTGCCCTCCTTCACCATCTCCCGGATCCTGGCCCGCGCCACGTCCGGGTTCATCTGGGTCTCTCCCGCTTTTTTCGTCCGCACCCCGCAGTCGATGATGAGCCCGAGCTCGCCGATCTTCCTGAAGAGTGACCGACGCTGATCCACGATCTCAGCCGTAAGGATCAACGAGGTCGCGGGCGAAATACCTCGTTCCAGGGCGTCCTCGTAAGTTCGAGCCGAAGCCGAGCCGGTCGCCTGGGGGATTGCAGCTCCATCCGCCAGCGCCCGGGCGGCGACCTCCCGGAGCCAGGACTCCTTCTCGGGGTCGCGCTCAACAGCGAAGACGCCCTTCCACTCGGAGTCCGGGACCTCCCCTCGGGCGGCGCGATCCAGGAACCTGGCGTCTTCCCCGGCAGTCCCCAGGATCTGCAGAAACAGGCGAACCGCCTTTGCGTCCTCCCCCGTCTGCCATGCCTCGAGGCTGTTCTCCACCAGCTTGCCGGCAGTCTGCTTGGAGACGAAGGCCTTGCTGTCGTACACCACCACCACCTTGGTCCCGCCGAGGAGCGGCAGGGTGTCCAGGCGGAGCGACAGGCTGGCCAGGTCGGTCTCCTCGGCGATGGTCTCCACGCTCCACGCCTCCTGACCCGCGGGCACCAGCGCCTGGATGATCGCCCTGGCCCCGACCCGGGCGAGGAACTCCTCGCCGTGCAGCAGATAGACCGGCGAGCGCCGTCCCTGCGCGATCTCCGACACGGCCTTCTGGATGCTGCCCGTCATGCCGAGCCCTTCCTCTCCCCGCTCGCCTTGGATGCGGCTGTCCGATCGTCGCAGGCCGCCAGGACCTCACGAATCGCAACCCCGAAGGCCTCCACTCGCCAGCGGCGGAGCCCTTCCACCCGCTCCAACTGCTCCGGCGTGGCGGGAACCTCCTCGGCCAGGCGTTCGATGAGGCGGCGCGGGATCACCAGTCCCGGATCCAGCCCGAGACCGGCGGCGGCCTCGGCCCGCCACGCGACCAGCGCCTCGATCCGCCGCTGCGTTGCCGGTGAAACACGGGGCCGCTTCGGCCGGGGATAGTACGGCAGGTCCGATTCGGGGACCGCCTGGGCCCTGGCGAGCGCGGCAACCAGGCGATCGCCGTAGCGTTGCAGCACCTTGGGAGAGCATCCCGGGACCCCCAGCAACGCCTTGAGGGACCGCGGCCGCTCCATCGCCAGACGGATCAACGCCTCGCTTCCCAGGACCTTGAACGGGGGACGGCCCGCCTCGCGCGCCCAGGCCTCGCGGGCGACGAACAGCTCGCGCAGGACGGCCAGCCCACGGCGGTCCAGGTCCTTGGCCCCCCTCACCCGAAGGTACTCCTCCGGGTCGAAGACGCGCTCGGCGGGAGGGAGGGCCTCCAGCGCCTGGCACTCCTCTGCCAGCCACGCCTCCCGACCGTGAGCCAGCAGCTCGCCCCGCAGCCGCCCGTGGAGCGGGATCAGGTACCGGACGTCCTCCGCCGCGTACGCCTCCTGCTCGGGCCGCAGCGGCCGCACGGCCCAGTCGTCCTTCTGGCGAGACCGGCCGGGGGTGATGCCGAAAAATCGCCCGAGCAGGGCGTGGAGACCCAGCTCCGGAAGGCCCAGGAACTGCGCCGCCAGCATCGTGTCGAAGATCCCGGCGAACTTGAAGCCGAAGTCCCGCTTCATGGAGGCGAGGTCGTAGGAGGCCCCGTGAAACACCTTGACGATGCCGGGGTCGGCCAGGATGGGCCCAAGGGGGCGGAGATCCGGCAGGCTGAGGGGATCCACCAGGAACATGCAGCCGTCTTCATGGGCCACCTGCACCAGACAGACCTTCTCGGGAAGGTGGTGCAGGCTGTCCGACTCCGAATCCACGGCGATGATCCGTGCCCCTGCCGTGCGGGCGACCAGCTCGTGCAGTGATTCGGGCGACCGGACCCAGCGGGGCGGCCCCTCGGAGGACTGGATGACTGCCTCGGATTCGGACATGGGTGATGCACGTGGGTAGCGTGAGACCTGGGCCTTCGGACGAGACGCTACTTGATGGCGAGCTTGCCCGCCGCCGTCAAGGGACCGATCCAAGGGACGGAGTTGCAGGCGTAGGCGTAGATCCCCGAGCGATCCGCGACGACCGGGATGGCGATCTGGGTGCCGGCCGGGACTGTCTTGCGCACGTCCAGATCCGGGATCTGGAACACGTGCGACTTGCCCTCGCTCGTGACCTGGAAGGTGATCAGGACCGACCGACCCGCGCGGTCGGCGGCCAGGACGGCCGGCTCACACCGGTTCCCTCGGGCCACGATCTCGAAGCTGATGCGCTTCAGGTCCGCCGGGGCGTTCCCCGCCGGCAGGCGGTCCTTGAACAGACGCCCGCATCCCGCCGAGAGCAGCGTCATCGCCACGAGCGTCAGCACCGCGCACCGGTTCACGCACACCCCCCCTGTACCCCGTAAGCCGAGAGAGCCTAGCACGCAGCCTCGCAAGTTGCAACGCCGCTCTTGCACGCGGCACCGTCAATTCCCGTTGACGCCGCTCTCGGCCCTCTGATATTTTCCGCCCACCAAGCAGGTCCACTCCCATCCCGGGGCGTTCACGGCTGCCCGACCGGTGAGAGGGAATGGGCCGGCCCCATTCACGTCGCTCGTGAGGTCAGCCTGCGTCCCACGCCCGTCCCGGAGCGACGCCTGGAGGTCTGCATGCGCCGGCGCGCCTCACCTGGTCTTTGGACCCTCGCCCTCCTCAGCCTCAGCCTCCTCGACGGCTGGGAAGCGGCGGCGGCCCTCACCCTGGGGGAGATCAATCCCCTGACGGGGCGCTTCGCGGCCCAGGGGACCGCGGTCCACCGCGGCATCCAGCTCGCCGTGGAGGAGGCCGCAGCGGGCGGCGCCCCGGGCGTGCGCCTCATCACCCGGGACGACGAGGGACAGCCCGAACGGGCCGTGGCCGCCGCCGAAGAGTTGACCACGCGCCAGCGGGTCGCCGCCCTGGTCGGCGGCTACGTGGATACCCTGGTGGGGCCCATCAGCGAGGTCGCGGAGCGACGCAGGGTCCCTTACCTCGCCACGGCTTCACTGGACGAGCGCTTGACCAGGCGGGGCTATCGCTACTTCTTCCGCATCAGCCACCTGGAGGGCTACGTGGAGAGCATGGTCGGGGTCGTCCAGGATCTGTTCCGGCCCAGGAGCGTGGCCATCCTGTACTCCGGGACGCCGGGGGCCTCTCAGCTCGCCCTCCGCCAGCGTGAGCGGCTGCAGCGGGGGGGTATCCGCGTGCCGGTCTTCGAGATGTTCGCCTCGGGGATTGCCGATTTCACGCCGCTCCTGGTCCGCGTGCGCGATGCCGGGGCCGAGGTCCTGATCGCCGACGCCTTCTTTGCGGACCACCTCATCATGGTGCGGCAGCTCCGCGGCCTGGCGGTCAGCGTGAAGGCGTTCCTCGGGGCTTTCGGGATGGAGTTCCCCGAGGTCACGAAAGACCTGGGCCCATCCAGCGAGTTCCTCTTCGGGACCACCGGCTGGGAGCCGGGGATCGCCGAGCCGGGAACCGAGGCCGCCTCGCGCGCCTTCATCCTGCGGTACCGGGCACGCTTCGGCGGCGAGCCGCCTCCCCTGACCATGCACGGCTACGTCGCGGCCCGCGCCATCCTGGCCGCGGCCGAGCGGGGGGCTCAGCAGGCGGGCCAGGTCGACGCCGAGACGATCCGCCGGGGTCTCCTGGGTCTGGACCTGCTCACCCCCCTGGAGCGCCTGCAGTTCGACGAGCGTGGGGAGGCGAGACATTACCGGCGCCTCATCGTCCAGATCCAGCGGGGAGCGCGCGTCGTGGTGTACCCTCCCGAGCGAGCCACGGGCGCGGCGCGCTATCCCATGCCCGCATGGAACGAACGATGAACCCCCCTGTAGACTACGCATGGCGCATGGCGGATTGGCCAGGGCGGATTCCGCATTCGGCTGGTGTTCCGGGAGCAGATCGTGCTTGAGGCAGCCGTGGGCGGGCTCATCACCGGCGCCTTCTACGCCCTCTTGGGGTCCGGCTTCGCCCTCATCTTCGGCGTGGCCCGCGTCTTCAACCTGGCGCACGGGGAACTGGTGGTCCTGGGCGCCTACGTAGGCGAACGGCTCTTCCATCTGACGGGGCTCTCCCCCATCCTGGCCATGCCGCTGGCCGCCCTGCCGGGCATGGTCCTGGCTCTCGGCGCCAGGCCCCTCCTCCGTCGGGTGGGAGAGCCCTTCGTCCTGCGGGCGCTGGTCCTGACCTTCGGGGCCTCCCTGCTCCTCCAGAGCGGGCTGCAGACGGCCTTCACGGCCGACTTCCGGTTGGTCGCGGTGCCTGCCTGGGATCGCGGGGTCGCGCTGGCGGGGCTCAGTCTGCCGACTGGTCGCCTCCTGGTGGCGGGAGTGGCCCTCCTCGTCCTGGGATTCCTGCACCTGCTCTTCACCCGGACCTTTTTCGGCAAGAGCCTGCGCGCGGTGTGCCTGGACCGCGAGGCCGCCTCGCTGGCCGGCATCAACCCCGGGCAGGTGGACAAGATCGCCCTCGGGATGGGTGGGGCCCTGGCGGGCGCCGCGGGTCCCCTGTTCGTGGCAATCCAGTACGTGAATCCATCCGCCGGCATCGGTCCCACGCTCACGGCCATCACCCTCACCATCTTCGGAGGGGTGGGCAGCCTGGGAGGCCTGTTGCTGGGAGGCCTGTTGCTGGGCCTGGCCGAGGGGACGGCCTCATGGTTCGGAGGGCCGGCATGGCGGGAGGTGACCAGCCTCACGCTGCTGCTCGTGCTTCTCCGATGGCGTCAGACCGGCCTGGCTCGGGGGCGGGGGGACTGATGCGGATTCTCCCACGGAAGAGCCTGCAGGCTCCCGCCGGCGCGGCCCTCCGCTGGGTCGGCACGGGGGGGACTCTGGCCCTCGCGCTGTTGCCGCTCGCCGGGGTCGCCGGCGAGTACGCGCTCTACCTCGGGACCATGGCGCTCACCTTCGCCCTCCTGGCGGAGAGCTGGAGCCTGCCGGCTCAGGCGGGGTTGATCTCGTTCGGCCACGCCGCGTTCTTCGGGGTGGGAGCGTACGCCTCCGCCCTCCTCAGCGTACGGGGGCAGCTCTCTCCGTGGGTCTGTCTGGTGTTGGCCGGTTGTGTCGCCGGCCTTTTCGGCTTGCTGGCGGCGGAGGTGGCGGGGGACCTGGCAGGGCCCTATTTCTCTCTGGCCACGCTGGCCGTCGCCGAGATCCTGCGCGTGGTGGCGCTCCAGTGGACGGAACTGACCGAAGGCGCGTGGGGCCTGGTGGGTGTCCCGGGCCTCCCGCCCATCGGCTTCGAATGGAGTGTGTTCCCCGCGGCCACCCGGGCCACGGATTACTACGCGGCCCTCCTGATGCTGGGAGCAGTCTGCGGCACCCACGCCTGCATCCGACGGGCCCCGCTGGGCCTGGCCCTGCGGGCCATCCGCCAAGGCGAAGCCCGCGCGGCGGCCTCGGGCGTGGATGCCCGGCGCGCGAAGCGGGTTGCCCTCGCGGTGAGCGGCCTCTTCGCCGGCGAGGCTGGGGCGCTCCACGCCCACATCTTTCACTGGGTGGATCCCGCCAGCGCCTTCAGTCCGAGCCTGTCGGTCCTGCCCCTCATCATGGCCATGTTCGGGGGGAGTGAGTACCTCCTGGGTCCCGTCCTGGGCGCCATGGTGCTGTACCTCGGGAACGAGCTGGTGCTGCAGCGCCTGGCGCCGGGGTCCCATCTGCCGTTGTATGGGGCGGCCGTGATTCTCGTCATTCTGGCCCTGCCATCCGGGATCCTGGGGTGGATCGAGGCTCGCATCGGAGGTCGTCGTGGCGCTGTGTGAGGCGGTGCGGCTCACCAAGCGCTTCGGCGGCGTCACCGCCCTCGAGGACGTGACGCTTTCCCTGGAGCCGGCGACCATCGTGGCCCTCATCGGCCCCAACGGCTCCGGCAAGACAACGCTGTTCCATCTGCTGGGAGGGCAGCTCCGACCGACCACCGGGGCGATCCGCTGGCGGGACCGGGAGATCACCCGCTGGCCACCTCACCGCCGATGCCGCGCCGGGATCAACCGCACCTTTCAAGTGGCCCTGCCTTTCCCGGATTTCACCCTGGCCGAGAACGTGGCCCTGGGCATCCTCTACGGCGCCCACGGGGAGCCCGCTCACACGCGAGGCGACGCCCTCGTCGTCGCGCGGGACCTCCTGGCGGGAGTGGGCCTGGGCGAGATGGCGCCCCGAGCCGCCCGCAGCCTGAGCCTGGGCGAGTTGAAGCGACTGGAGCTGGCCATGGCGCTGGCCACGCGCCCGGCGCTCATCCTGCTGGACGAGCTGCTGTCCGGGCAGAGTCCCGCGGCCGCCCAGGATCTGCTCGGGTACCTGACGCGGCTGCGCGCCGACGGTCTCAGCATCTGTCTCATCGAGCATCGACTCCAGGCGCTCCTGCCCGTGGCCGACCGGGTGGTGGCGCTGCAGCAGGGAAAGATCATCGCGGAGGGAAAGCCGGAGGCGGTCGTGCGGAACCCGCGGGTCCTGGAGGCCTACCTGGGGGAGCCCGCGCCATGACCGGCCCTGTCGTCGCGGAGGGTCGGGGCGCCCCGCCTCCCTTGCGCGTGCGGGAGCTGGACGTCTTCTACGGGGAAGCCCAGGTTCTGCACCGGGTTTCCATGCAGGTCACGGGAGAGGAGATCGTCGCCGTCGTGGGACCCAACGGGAGCGGGAAGTCCACTCTCCTGCGGACGATCCAGGGACTCCAGCATCCCCGCGCGGGTTCGATCCAGCTTGGCGACGAGCGGATCGATGGATTGGAGGCCCACGAGGTCGTCGCCCGCGGCCTCACCTCCATCCCCGAGGGGCGCCGGCTGTTCCAGGACCTGTCCGTCCGCGAAAATCTGGAGATCGGGGCCTACCGCCCCGCCGCCAGGAGCCGGATGGCCGACAGCCTGCGTGAGGTGCATGCCCTGTTTCCGATCCTCCTGGCCAAGGACAGGTCGCGGGCATCGGCGTTGAGCGGCGGGGAACAGCAGATGCTGGCCCTGGGCCGGGGCCTCATGGCCCGTCCGATGCTCTTCCTGCTGGACGACCCGTTCATCGGGCTGGCACCCCGATTGATCGCCGGGCTCTGCGAGGCCTTGCGCGCCCTCGCCACCCAGCGCATCGGCATCCTCATAGCGGGTCAGCACGTCGGCCGAATCCTCGGCCTGGCGGACAGGGCGTACCTGCTGGAACAGGGCCGGATCACCGAGGAGGCGCCGGGCAAGGTGTTGCTCACCTCACCCAGCCTGCGGCGAGCCTTGCTCCGCACCTCCTAGCGCGGCCCCCACAGAGGAGGAGATCCCATGGAGTTCACCCGACTCACGGATGTCCGCAGTCAGGACGGCCACCTCGTCCCGGCCTATCTCCTGTCTCCCGCCTCACCTGCGGCCGGGGTCGCCCTGGCCCACGGGTACGGCGGCTGCAAGGAGCACATGCTCGGTCTGGCCGCCAGATTCGCGGAGCGGGGCCTGGCGGCCGCGGTCTTCGACATCCGCGGGCACGGGGAACACCCCGCCCCGTTCGGCCCGGCCATGCTCCTGGATCTGGAGGCGATCCTCGGCTTCCTCCGCCGCTCCGGACGGGTGGCGGCCGTGGGACACAGTCTGGGCGGGAGGTTGGCCCTCCTCTCCAGCGCCGACGCCGTGGCGGCCATCTCCCCCGCCCTCCCCCAGCGGCCCTCGGAGGAGGGGCGCGCCATGCTCCTCCATTTCGGGAGCACGGCCGTCCGCTCGCAGGGGCCGGGCGAGATCCTGCAGATCCTGCGGGATCTCCCCCCGCTGACCCCCCGCGCCCGTCCCACGCTCTTGCTGTACGCCGCGGGCGATATCCCATCGCTGATCGAGGGGGTCCAGACACTGGCGCAGGCCATGCCCGCAGCCGAGATGCAGGTGATCACCACGGATCAGCACCAGGCGGCGGACCTGCCGGCCAGTCTCCTCACGTATCTTCCCCGATGGTTTAACCATATTGACCTGAAGGCCAACTGCGAGTTATACGTGAAGCTGCCGGTCTGGCTGACCGGCAAGCTTTCCACCCGCTGAGCGCGAGGAAGCCGTGAGCGAGCCAACCAAGATCGAATCCCAGCGTCGATTCATCCAGGACCGCGCGAAGGATCTCCTGGCACGGGTCCCGCGAATGGACGACGAGGAGCTGCGCTGGACGATTCGGGTCTTCGTCGACTGTCTCTCCCCGGAGCAGCGGGACGCGTCCCTCGAATCCTACAGCGAGCACTGGGACCTGGAGCGGCTGCGCAGCTTCGTGTCAAGCTTCATCCGGCGCTACGCCGATCTGGCCCTGGAGGACCTCTCCGCCAAGGCGGGCGGTCCGGGGACCCGCCTCAGGGACCTCACGGACGAGGAGTTGCAGGGCATGACCCTGGCGGAGAAGTGCTCGCTCTTGGCGGCCGACCCGTCGGGCCTCCGGCCGTACCAGGTGCGCCGAGAACTGGCCCGGCTCTTCATGTGCAAGTCCTATGACCTGTTTCACGACGCCGGTCTCTCCGAGGCGGCGGTGGAGTTTCCGGCCTACCATCGGGTGCGGGAGGCGCTGGAGGCCCAGCCCGACGCCGTCGTGGCTGACCTCCTGCGCATGGTGCTGGCGCGGGCCGATCGTTTCGCCGCCCAGTCGGCCGATCTGGTGGAAGCCGCGCTCACCGAGATCCGCGAGGCCATCGCGCGCCGGCTGGGGATCCTGATCCCGGTGGACCAGCTCTTCACCGGTCAGATGGTCAAGCTCCCCCTGGATCATCCGGACGAGAGCCCAGAGGCCGACTCCCACGCCATGGACGAGGCCGTGGCCGAGATGTCGCCCGGAGATCTGGCGACCGCCTTCCTGGTCCTGACCGACCTCATGAGCCTGCGGGAGTGGGATGAGTACCTCCTCCCCCTGCGGCGCCAGTACCGGTCCCTCATCGAGATCCCGCCCGAAGCGCTTCGCGCCCTGCTGCCCCGCCTGGCGGCCCGGATGGGCGACCGCCGGATCACCGATTTCGCCGAACGATACCGGTCCGGTCGAATGGTGGCCGAGCGGAAGGTCACGCCGCTCATCTGGGACATGCTCCCCGCCACGGAGCGCCTGGCCCTCCTGGAGCGGGACAACCGGACCATGGACGTGGCTCAGGTCGCGCGCTGCCTGGCCAAGATCTTCTCCAGCTACCAGTACGAGATGCTGTTCGACGCCGACTTTCACGTCGAGTTGCTGCGATCGCCTCGATACCAGCGCCTGATCTCCCGGTTGATCGCCCGGCACGAGCGGGGACGCGAGCGTCAGGGGCTGGAGGAGCTGATGCAGATCGTGACCCGGACGATGCTGGAGATCGAAGGCTTGCCCTTCGAGGCGCGACCCGCGCGGCTGCAGGAGGTGCGTGCCCGGATCGCCACGGCCCTGGGTCTCCCCGACGACCTGACCTACGCCGCCAGCAAGGAGGGGCGGGCGTGAGACCCATGGTGAATAGCGGATGGCGAATTTCGAATTGGGAAGCAGTCCGAACGTCCTCCCGAAAAATCCGAGATCCGCAATTCGAAATTCGACATTGCGGAAGGGGGTGACCATGCGCTGGGAGTATCGGGACGAGATGGTGATGTTCAAGGAAACCCAGGACGGCCTGGCGAGCAATCTGGACGCCCTGAAAACCTGGGGGGCCGATGGATGGGAGCTCACGACCAGCGTGCCCCTCATCGCCCCGAACCGCGAGGGTGTGGCGTACGGCACGGTCGGGGCGCTGCTGATCTTCAAGCGGCCCCTGGCCGACGCGTGAATCCGCCGGCACGGCTTCCGACGGCGCGCGACCCTGCCCCTCCGGCCTCGTGGAGACTCGCCTCCGCCTCGGGCCGCCGGGCGGCGCCGCGCGAGCCCGCGCCCGTCAGCGTGTGCACGAGAACCGAGGACCGACCGTGGCAGTAGGCAAACGCCGCCACCCCCTGTACGAGGGCATCGCCCTCCTGGCCGATCCGATCTACGGCTACATCCAGTTCACCGTCCCGGCCGAGAACCGGTCCGACGAGCGCACGGAGAAGGACCTGATCGACACCCCGTGGGTGCAGCGCCTGCGGAAGGTCCACCAGCTCCAATCCAGCTTCTGGGTATTCCCCTCGGGGGAGCACAGCCGCTTCCAGCATTCACTCGGGACCATGCACATGGCGGGGCGCTTCGCCGACCGGCTGTACCCGACCCTGAAGGAGGTCTACCGTCGCCAGTCCCCTTCCCTGCCGTACGTGAAAGAGATCCTCCGCCTCACGGGTCTCTTGCATGATGTCGGCCACGGGCCTTTCAGCCACTTCTTCGATCAGAACTTCCTCGAGCCGATCCACCAGACGACGCACGAGGGCATCGGCCAGCGCATCGTCGTGGAGAGGCTGGGGAACCTCATCCGCGCCATCCGGCGGAGCCCCGACGGCCCGTTCGAGCCGGGGGAGGTCGTCCAGCCGGAACAGATCGCCTACCTGATGCGCAAACCCGAGCCGGGTACGGCCGACCCGTTCCCGCCCTGGCTCCAGACGCTGAAGCCGGTCTTCTCCGGGATCTACACCGCCGACAACATGGATTACATCCAGCGGGACGCGTACATGACGGGCTTCTCCCTGGACATGGTGGATATCGACCGGCTGCTGTACTACACCTTCATCACGCCCGAGGGTCTGGCCCTGCACAAATCCGGGTCGTCCACGCTGCGCCGATTCGTCAACGCCCGGTTCACCATGTACGCCGACGTCTACTTCCACCGCACGAATCGGGCGGTGGACCTGCACATGCAGGAGATCTTCCAGCAGACCATCGAACGGCTCTTCCCCTTCGACCTCGAGGAGGAGCTGGACAAGTACCTCGGCGTGAGCGACTGGTCGCTGCTGGAGGGGGTGCGGCAGTGGGCCGGTGACCCGGAACCCGAGAAGCGGGCCCTGGCAGAGCAGTGGGCCAAGATCCTGACGCGCGAGCTGAAGTGGAAGATGGCCTACGACCACATGGAGACGATGGACGAGCCGCGTGGAAAGAAGTTCCTGTCAGCCCGGGAACTGGAGGATGCGATCCGCAAGTGCCTGCCGCCGGAACTGCATGACCTGCCCTTCAAGGTGGACATGGCCCGGCAGGACCCACGGCCGCTGAATCCGTGGACGGAGGAGACCAAGAAGATTCTCATCTACGACCCCGCCACGGGCAAGGCCTCCCCGCAGCCGGTGCAGGAGCTCTTCCGCTACATCCCCGCCCAGGTCGCGCACTACCGCGTCTTTGCCCTGAACCACGCCCACGACGCCGAGCTGGCCGCGGCCACCCGCATGGCGCTGGAGGGTCAGGATCGAGACGCCTTCCGGACCAACCTCTGATCCGCTCTCTCCCGTCGGGAGTGCCCAGGATCACGCCCCTCTGCGTGTCGTACGAGCACGGCTCGGGCGAGCTCACGCCGGGGCAGATGTGTCTCCCCGGCGCAGAACACGCTGACGGCGTGAGGATGGATCCGGTCTCGCCTCCCCTATCTCACCTGACGTCAGTCAGGGTGATCGTGGACAGCGGCTGAAACCGGGCGGACTCCCGAGGCTCCCCCCTTGAGTCGCTCCCACCCGGGCTCCAGCCGGGTGAGGAAATCCACGATGGTCCTTGGCTCCGAGAGGCTCGGGCAGCCGGCCCACCGCTCCAGGCGCTCGACTCCGTAGCGGACCATCCCGATGTGCTGAGACCTGTCCCGGTCCACGACGGGGTCGAGGTCCACATAGCCCAGGCTGCGCCGCAAGGCCTCGATGTCCGCCTTCGACCCCGTGAGGAAGAGCCATCCCGGCTTCACCTTGAAGGCTCGGGCGTATTCTCTGAGGGCCTGGGAGGTGTCATGCTCCGGGTCCAGGGTGATGGAGTACATGAAGATGTCCCGGCCCACCCGGGCCCCGAGAAGCTTCTGGACCTCCACGAGGTTCGCCGTGGTCAAGGGGCAGATCGCCTCCGCCTCGCAGTTGGTGTAGAAGAAGTTGAGCAGGACGGTCTTGTCCTTGAGCAGGTCGTCGTAGAACTTGACCTGCTGCCCCTCATGGGTTGTCAGCGTGACGTTGAGGAACCGGTTCCGCCGCCGCTCCGCGGCCGGGATATCAACAAACCGCTTGTCCATGGCGCGCTCCTTCCCCTAGGGCACGACGTCGAAGAGGATCATCATGCCATGGTCCTCGTGCACGGTGTTGTGGCAGTGCATCGGGTAGTCGTCCTGCCAGTCCCGGAACTGCATGAAGATCTTGGCCTTGGAACTGTTGCGGTCGCCGAGGACGGCGTCGCCGACCCCTACCATGTCCTTCCGGGAAACCTCGAAGACGGGCGGCGGATTCCCGTCCCGGCTCAGGATCTGGAACTCCTCCATGTGAGGATGGGCCGGGTGGACCCAGCCCCCGGCCGACTCGAAGGTCCACTGCTCGGCCGTGTTCTGCTTGATGCGCGCGCTGATCTGCTCGTTGAAGAACTGCCCGTTCACCGACCAGGCGCCCCCCGACCGATCGAACTTCCAGCTCCGCCGCTGCGCGATGGCGACGTTGGTGCTGGGCAGCTCCAGGAGAGTGGCCGGCACCACGCTGTCATCGCGGGCGTCCCCCTCGACCCGGAACTCGACGAGGTTGGTCGGGGCGATGAGCTTCCCCGTGGGGGACCGACCATTCAACTGCTCCAGGCGGTTCTGGAGGTAGATCTTCTCCCCCGGATTGGCTTTGGAGAAGTCCACGATCACGTCCACCCGCTCCGCCACCTGGAGCCGGATGCTCTTGCGGGTCAGGGGTCGCGGCAGGAGGTTCCCGTCGTTGGTGAGCTGGATGAAGGGGGCGCCGTTGCTCAAGAAGAACTCTCGGACCCGGGAGGGCCCGCCGTCCAGGAGGCGGAAGCGGTACTTCCGGCGCTTGACCTCCAGGAAGGGCTGAATCTTCCCGTTGACGGTCTCCTTGTCCCCCAGGATTCCGTCCAGGTTGAACAGGTCGAAGAAGAGCTGCCCTGTCCGGGGATCGAAAACCTTGTCACCGAATAGCATGGAGATGTCGAACTCCCCGCTGGGAAGCCGCAGGCCCGTGGTCTCATCATCGGTGTCCAGGAGGATGTCGTCGCTGAAGAGGGTGTAGACGGAGACGAGGCCCTTGTAGGTGTTCTGCGCGGTGAAGTCGTGCTCGTGGTCATGGAACCAGAGGAAGCTCATGGTCTCGCGGTAGTCCCCGCGGATGGTCCGCCCGTTCAGCGTGCTGGTGGGATGGGTTTTCGAGAAGCCGGCCCGGACGTTGGCGTAGTGGAAGTCCTTGAAGCGTCCTGCCTCGTAGCCATGCAGGGGGCCGCCGTCCGACTCGGAGGCGGTGTGCCCGTTGTGGAGGTGGGTGGAGGTCGTGTTCTTCCCGAATCCCCCGTTGTCCTCCGGGAGCGCGTTGTGGATCCGGTGGACAATGGGCGCACCGTAGCGCGCCTTGATCCGGAGCGGTCCCACCGCCCCCGTGTACCGCTCGACGAAGGTCCAGACGCTGGAGGGCGGCACCTTGTCTCGAGCCGGATAGAAGTTGTGCAACACCGCCTGCTCGACGCTCTCGTACATCTCCTTCGGGAGGAACTCCTCCCAGCGCTGGTGGAAGGGGCGGTCCGTTTCCGGGAAGCCCGTGACATCCACAACGTTGGGGGGTGACGGCACGCGCGCAGCGTGCACCGGGTTCGGGCCCTTGGTCGGGGCCGGGTTCAGGGTGACCGGCTTCATGACGGGCAGGATGGGCAGGGGGTCCGTGAAGGGAGTGTTCGGCGGACTCGTGAACGGGATCCCGTCATCCGCGTGGGCCCAGTAGGGCCGGAAGGTCGGCATCCCCGCCAGCTCGATCAGGCCTGCCCCGCCCATGACAAGCCCCATCTTGA
Source organism: Methylomirabilis sp. (SeqCode) (assembly GCA_035455275.1). Lineage (GTDB taxonomy): Bacteria > Methylomirabilota > Methylomirabilia > Methylomirabilales > 2-02-FULL-66-22 > 2-02-FULL-66-22. The sequence goes on from DATIFO010000154.1 coordinate 53,358, forward strand.
GCAGTTCGCGGCGGCTGAAGCCCCCCCGGGCGATTTCCCGCATCTCCTGCATGTACCGGTGAACTGTCCTCTCGTGGTTGAGCCGATCGGCCTTGATGATGTGAAGGGGCATGGGTTTGCCCTCCCAGGTGGCACTTTCGTGGTTGCGATTGTGAGGGGCTCCACGCTTTGCGGGTGATCTCACATTTCAAGCAATATAGGCCATCACCACCCCCAATGGTATTCGTTCGAACCCGCAGACCCTTGTCAGGGGTTCCCTTACACCGTCCCAGCCTTTTTCATGCGGAATCCGGGCTGGGCCGCGGTCAGCGCCGTGCTCTCCCCCTCCACCAGCAGATCCAGCCCAAGCCAACCCACGCTGGCCCGGGACTGCGGACCGAGATCGATTGCCGCTTTCGGATGCCCAGCGATTTGCGGGAAGGGTGAACAGAATGGGGGAAGAGGTCGGCTCCAGCTTGGGCTAGAATGCCGGCCATCCGACGACGCATCCCTCAGAACGGAGATCGAGGCGGACATCCGGATTCCTCTCCGGAGAATGAGAAGTCCCATGGGCCGAATCCTGGGTCAGCCAGAGACCGCCAGCCTCGGCCCCATGCCGCTCCCGGAGGCCGCTGGTGTCCTGTGGGCAGGTCCCCAGTATCTGGGACCCCAGCAAACCTCCGACCATTGCTGCCACGACGGAGACCAAGAGAAGACCCAGGAAGAACACTGCGGCCGCCTGGACGTCTCGCATCCGGCTCCCCACCGAAGCCCCCCATGGGGCCTCCAGCCATCTGCGCCTCCGAGGGTGCTTATCCTCGAAGATTGGTGATCGGGCCCTTCGTGTCATGGCAGTCCAGCTCGCACGATTTCCTCGGATGCAAGACGATACCACAAGAGGCTGACCTGGCCTATTCGGACAGACGCCGTTTTTTGTGTAGGAACTTCGGCCGGTCTGTTATCGGTATCTGTCCTACAGGATGCAGAGGAGAGGGTCGCAGGTCGGTCGAGGGAGATGTCTTCTTACGAGCGAGAAAAGGAGAGATTCTCGGAGTCGAGGGATGGCAGATACCGGTCAGCCCTTGCCCAGGAGATGGGCGTCCAGCTCGCTCTGGGCAGTGCGGAGGGTTGGGTAGGGTGTGCGCTGGTGCACGTGCTCCTGGCGGTGCCCGCAGGAGGCACACTCCATGACGTAAACCGACTCGAGGTAGAAGTGGCCGCAGTTTGGATCGGAGGGATCGTCCGCCAGGCGAAGCCGCTCAAAGAAGTCCACACGACGGAAGGGGCCATCCTCGCGTCGGCACTTGCGGCAGGAGAGGGGCTCGGGATGCTCTGGCATACGCACCTTTGTGAGAAGCCCCTCGCCCTCCTCGCCTTTCGCTCCCCGTGGGAGAAGAGGGGCCGAGAATGAGGGGCGCTCAGGACGCCGGGACCGGCTGGCGCGCCTCGATCAGGAGGAGACGCGTGCCATCGGATCGCGCCACGTTCCGCTCCGCCTCGATCCTGGCCAGGTGGGCACCCCAGGGCGTGAGATCGAAGGGTCGCCCCTCCGGGTGCCTCAGGTACGCGTCGATCAGATCGCGATAGAACCGGACCATGTCCTCCACCAGGGCCACGGGATACTCCCGCCCCTGGACCTTCAGGCAATGGACTCCCAGGTCGATCAGGTGCGGGATGTCCTCCAGCAGGAAGAAGGCGTCGTTCTTCAGGGCCACTGCCTCTTCCCATCTCGTCTCGCCGCTATAAAGCTCCCACGCCTCCAGGCAAACCCGGTAGTCCAGGCCACCGCGATTCGGGCTCCCCTTGAAGAGATCCTTCCCGAAGGGGTCCGTCGTCCGCTCCAGCCGGTGATAGGGGGACATCCAGCACTTCCCCAGGTAGGTGTAACACTTGTTCGCATGGATCAGGATCTCGATCCCGACGTCGATCTGCTCCTTCCGGGAGGCCAGCTCCTTCAGGGTCAGCTTCGTGTCCGCGACCACCTGGCGCACGCCGATGGAGCGATAGAATCGCACGTCCTCGTCGTTCAAGATGTTGGCCCCGATGCTGGCGTGGATGGTGAGATGGGGGAAGCGGCGGTGGACCTCGGCGATGGCGCCGATATCCGTCATGATCGCCCCATCCACGCCCCAGCCCACGAAGCGCTCCATCTTCTCCACCATGGCCGGGATCTCGTGCGACTGCATGTTGGTGTTGATGGCCACCCGCAGCTTCACCCCACGCTCGTGGGCGATCCCGATCGCCTCCCGCACGTCCTCGTCGGTCAGCTCGTACCGGTCTCGCCGCCGGCTCCAGCCGCGCGGCCCAACGTAAATGGCGTCCGCGCCGCCTCGTACCACCGCCTCGACCATGGGTAGGTTCCCTGCCGGTGCCAGGAGTTCGACCATGCTCACACCTCATCCAGAGGCGACGGCCCGCATCCGGGTGGGCCGTCGATCATGTCCACGGAAGCCGCCGGAGGATCGGCCCCGACCAGCACTGGCCGGTTACAACTCCGACGGGGATATCGTCAGGAGCGACGCGTCCGCCTCCGGTCGGATCCCCGCGTAATCCATTCCACTCTTGCCGAAGTAGAAGCCGTTGCACATCCCGATGCGAGCGTGCGAGCGGAGGGTTTCCCACCACCCCTCGTCCTGCGCGACGGCTCCCTCCGCCGCCCGATCCAGGGCCTGCCGGTAGACTGCGGACACCTGGGCCCGGTAGGCCGGGGACTCGGACACGGTCTCGATCCGGAAGTGCCGGTGGCCGTCGGCCAGCAGGCGCGGCAAGTGCTCCAGCATGCAGACGTCCTTGCCGCTCAGCACACCCTTCCCGACCGTCTTCATGGCCCAGGTGCCTTGCTTGAGGAACAGCTCCTTCTGGCAGAGGTCGGGACACTTGACGCCCCACTTCTCCTCGTAGTCCAGGAGGAAGCAGTAATCCGAGATCCCCAGCGGCATCTTCCCATGAATCAACAGCTCCATGGGGGCGCGGCAGGCGGCCGCGATCTCTCGGATCTCGTCCAGGCTCAGCTCGTAGTTCGGGGTGAACCGCACGGCGCCGAACCCTCGCAGGACCTCGACGCCCGCGTCGGTGTAGATGTTGGCGAAGCCCCCCACGTGAAGCGGCAGATCCGGGAACTCGTCATGGGCGATCTTCATGATCCCGAGGTTATGGATCTCCACCGCCTGGGCCCCGGCGGTGGCGGCGGTCTCCAGCACCTTCCGGACCTTGGGCAGGAAGTCGTTCCGCGGGGCCGCGTACGTGGCCACGAAGGCCCGCTTCCCCTGATCCGCGAGGATGCGGAGCCCCTCACGAAGGTCCTCGAGATGCTCCAGGAAGTTGGCCTCGTACACTCGGCAATAGATGTCGCCCAGGTAGATGGCGTCGTAATCGCGAAGATCCGAGGCTCGCAGGTCCCGCAGATTCGCGATCGAGGTGTTCAGCTCGTAGCTCGTAGCTCGTAGCTCGTGGCTCATGGTCGCCTGCTCATTGGTCCCTGGATCGGTGGTCATGGGTCATTTCCTGGTCATTCATCCATCAGCGTCCCACCACGGTCCATGCTGGCGGCAAGACCGCCGGGTGGGCGTCGCAAGCCTTCGCATCCAGGGCTGCGCGATAACGACGCACCAATGGCGCAAGCTCGTCGGGGGGAAGACTTCGGCCCTGGAGTTTCAAGACATCCACCCCCGCACCTGTGAAGGCCGAGACCTCGGTCACCCGGCTGATCTGTCGTCCGGGAAGGAGGCGTGAGTCTGCCCACCGATCGCCGTCGAACAGATCCCAGGGTTGCTGGCAGATCTTGAAGCAGGCCCCTACCCCGCCGCGCTTCACGCTTCCCGTCTGTCGCAGGCCGTCTCCTTCTCCTGCCGGTGAGGGGCTGAGCCTTGTCCCATCCACGGGAAACGGTCCGGGTAGAGGCGTGGGCTTCAGGTTCACGTAGCTCGGCATCCAGCATTTTCCCAGGAGGATGAACTCCTCCACCATGTGAACCATGACCTCAAGCATGATGCCCCGGACGCTCCTGATCTCCCGGGCCTCCTCCGGCCCGACCGTCCCGGGCAGGACCACGGCGTCTGCTCCCAGCTTGCGGAAGAAGGCCACGTCGGCCACCGTCAGGGCGCTACAACCGATACTGGCCGTCAAGTGAAGCCTCGGGAACCGCCGCCGGAGGATTGCCAGGATGCCGACGTCGTTCACGATAAGGCTTCTGATCCCCAGATCGAGAAGGGCCGGGACCCGCTCGATGAGTCTGGCGCGCTCTTCGGGTCTGGGGATGACGTTCACTGCAACCTGGACCTCTCGTCCGTCCGAGGCCGCACGCCGGTGGGAATCCGCGACCTCTTCCCAGGTCAGCTCCCCCCTGGCGCCGCCGCGACTCCAGCCTTTCAGACCGACGTAGACAGCGTCTGCACCAGCATCCAGGGCGGCCAGGACCGCCTCGGGGCTTCCTGCGGGTGCGAGCAGGATGGGCACGCTTCCTCCGAGCACCGGGGGAGTTGATCCCTTCGCTGGCGATTTCGGTGCGGACACGACGCCGTCTCGTCGTGAGACCTGGAAGGGGGGGTCGCAGCCGGTGCCCCCACACCGGCCCGATGGGAGTGCTGATCCTTGGAGTCGATTCGCTCGTGGGCGGATTATAGGCGGAGCCCCGGAAATAGTCAATGGAAAGGGGAGTTTTCTGATTGACATGACCTGCATGAATCCCCATGATAACGCTGGTATTGTCGCCCACCCGCAGAGGGTCGATGGGGCGCCCAGGCCGTTGCTCTCCCGCTGAAACTGGCCACGATTCTTGAAGGGCCGGCAAGCCATAGGGGTGGGGATTCCAGTGGATAACATGACGCGTGATGTTGCGTTGTTGACCGTGAGCATGGGCGAGAGTGCTTCAATCCTGGTGACCAATCTCGGAATTGTGAACACGCTCGCTCGCGTGCGAGTGCAAAGCTGGCCGGTCGCCCGCGCATTGCTCTGGCATGTATTGTCAGTGTGTGGGGCAGCCGGATGGTACTTGGTCGGAGTGCTTGATCATATTGCGTTCAGAACACCGGAGCGGGTGCTATGGGACTTTGTGCTGGACCTCTCGTGTGTTCCATTGCTCTGGGTGCTGCTGACCACAGCGAATGTGTGGGTGGCCATCCACGGCTGGCCATGGAAAAGACCGCAAGTTGGTCACTCATGACGCCTCGCCCTCCTCGTGATTCATTCCGGCGGCTTCTCCCGCCCGGATTCCAGTGTCGGCGTGTGGGCTCGGTCGCTCGGAGGGAGAGACGGTGACACAGGAGAGGCTCAAGCAGGTGACGTCGCCCCGCGGCCGGACGACGGCCAGCGAAGAGGCAGCCGGCAGGGTGCGGGTGATCTACGGGGTGCACACCCTCGACGTCGCCGTGGCCGGCCGCTCGGTCCAAAGCGTGCGCGAGGCCCTGATCCAGCCGCTGAACATCGGCCCGGAGGCAGTTGCCCTGGTCAACGGGCGAGAGGTCGAGGCCTCGCACGTCCTCGCGCCGGGTGAGTTGCTGGAGTTCGTCCGGTATTCCGGAGAGAAGGGGCAGAGCTCGGACCCGACAGCCATTGGCCGCGATCGCACGGCCATGGAGCAGCGCTACGGGCCGCTGGGCTCCGGCCAGGCCGATCTCAGCATCAACGGACAGAGCTACGACCTCTACGCCTTGCTCCAGGTCCTTGGCCTGGGCTTTGAGGACATCAAACCCATCGACGCCTACGTCCTGGGCGAGAACCTGTACGCCGTTCGCTACTTTGACCCCGAGGAGCGGAGCATCGTCGCCTACGACTTCGATGGCGAGTTCCGGCGCGTCGGCGAATCCATCGTTCACATCCAGGAGTGGATGGGCGACGAGTACTTCGAATTCAACTGGGGTGTCTGGTGTCCCTGGACCATGTAGGCCGCACCGGGCTCTCCGACGGAGCTTCGCCCGGCGCAAGCCCTCGCACGACACCTGCCGAGGATCGGAGGCAACGGATGGATGCGGATCGGCACTGGCAAATGCGGCTCCGACTCCTGGAGGATCGGGAGCAGCAGCTCCTGCAGGGTCTCGAGGCCATGAGCCCGGACGAGATGCGCTGGTCGGTTCGCCTCCTCGCCGACGGCCTGACCCACGAGCGCTGGCAAGCCGCCTTGGCCGGCTATCACGAATACCTGCCCGCCGAGCAGGTGCGTGCCTTCCTCCAGGAGTTCATTCCCCTCTGCACCCAGCTCTCCGTTCTGGACCTGCACGCCAAACGGGAGCTCGAGCCGGACAGCCTGCCCAGCCTGACGGATGCCGACCTCCAGGGCATGTCGGCCCGGGAGAAGTGGGAGTTGATCGCGCGGGCCCCTCGGTCCCTGGACCCCGAGCGAACCGCACGCGAGCTGGCGCGCCTCGCCCTGTGCCTTCAGCCGGATCTCCTGCTGGACGCCCTGCTCCCCCGGGCTGTCATCGAATTCCCTGTCTACTTCCGGCTGAAGGAGGCCCTGGGGCGGCTCCCATCCTCAGAAATCTATGCTCTCTCCGATAAGGCGGCGGCCGATGTTCCTTCCCTCAACGATCTGCCTCCGGCCGAGGCGACGGCACGATTGGCAGCTCTGCGCCAAGACATCGCTCGGGCGGCAGGGTTCACCGAGCCCCTGGAGGGGATGCTGGGCGCCTCCATGGATTTGCTGCCGAAAGAGTTCTTCCCACCCGGGACCCGAACCGGGATCCCCCAGAGCCGACTGACGGAGGCGCTGGGGGAGCTGGAGGGCTCGTCGCCGGAGGATCTGTGCCGGACCCTTCAGATCCTGGCGGATCAACTCAGCCTTCGTGAGACCCAGGACCTGCTGGGCCCCTACCGGGCCGAGTACCCGAGTCCCCACCGGATGCCTGCGGAGGTCCTACGACGGCTCGTGGCAACCCTGGCGGTCCACCTGGACGGTAGGACGCCCTGCGATTTCATCCACCGGTACAGGACGGGACGGCTTCTGGCTCTCGCTCCCCTCACCGGGGAGGTGTGGAACCTGATGCCCCAGACGGATCGCCTCAGGCTCCTGGAGCGGGACAATGCCGCCATGGATCTGCCCCAGACGGCCCGACACCTTGCCAGACTCCTTCTGAGCCGGAAATACCAGATGCTGGATGATCCCGAGAGCCAGAAATCCATCGGCCTCTCCCCTCTCTACCAGGATGTGATGCACCGGCTGCTCGGCCTCCCCGATCAGGACGGCGAGCCCGGGATTCTCGGCCTCAATCGGGCCGTCACACGGCTCACCCTGGAAATGGAGCAATCGCCGCGGGAGGAGCGAGCGGAACGCCTGGAGGAGATTCGTCGACGCATCGGGAGGGCCGTTGGCCTTTCCCCGAGGGAGCGCCCCGCCTCCCTGGACGGACGCGACCCTCGACTCGTTTCCTGACCCCCACGCTTCGCATAGGACCGACAGCATGGATGGAAAGATGCCGGAGGGCGACGCGGGCCCCCGGGGATCAGAGCATCCGGGAGCGGATTCGGTGGAGGCCTTGGGTCTCGCGTTGCAGGAGCGGCGCCGAACCGGTGAGGACGCCGCGGTGGCCCATGCCTGCATGGCACTGGCCCAGGCGTACGCCGAGCGGGGTTCACTGCGGCAGGCCTTCCCGCTCTTCGAAGAGGCCCTGCAGATCTCCGAGGCGCGAGGCGATCGCGCAAATCGGTTGCTCTGCCTGAAGGCCATGGCAGGGCTCTGCTACCGCCAGGGTGCCTGGCATCGGGCCCTGGATCTGTACCACCAGGCCCTCCAGCTGCTGGCGGGGCCTGAGGACCTCACCGAGATCGCCCTGACCCACAGCCAGATCGGGAGCGTGTATCAGGGTCAGGGCGATTGGGAGAAGGCGAGGGCATCCTATGCCGAGAGCCTGAGGATCCGTGATGGCCTGGGGGACACGCGGGGCATGGCCCTGCTCCACAATAACCTTGGAGCGGTCTTCACCCGACAAGGGCTATGGGAGGAGGCCCGGCAAGCCTGGATCACCTGTTTGGCCATGCACGAGGGCCTGGGCGACCTCACGGGTCAGGCCATCACCCTGGGCAATCTGGGTAGCCTCGCCCAGCAGCAGGGCCGGTGGCCCGAAGCCCTGATCTGGTTCGCGCGAAGTCTCCCGCTGTATCGGCAAAGCGGCGACCTGCTCGGCGAGGCCACCATCCACAACAACGCGGGATTCGTTCACAAGCAGATGGGCCATCCGGATCATGCCCTGGAGGCCTACCGGGAAGGCCTCAAGCTGCTCCACAAGCTGGGGGATTCCCTGCGGTCCACGGTGACCTTGTACAACATGGCCATGGTCCACGAGGACCAGGGGGATTACCGCGAGGCCCTGCGCCTCCTCGAGCAGGTGATCGAGCTGGATCGCCGGATCGGCCACCCCGACCTGCGCCGTGACATGGATGCGTTCCGCCGCGTGCGCCAGAAGCTGGACGCGGAGCGAGACGCGAAGAAGCTGGAACAAGAACAGACGCCGTAGCCCTCGCTCCTGAAACAGGAAGCACCAGGGCCCTTGGCCGTGAGGCCAAGGGCCCTGGTGCTGTGGAGAACCTGGGATCTCCTTCCCTTACGTCTTGGTGCTGCCGGCCTTTTCCCGGAGCACCCGTCGCAGCAGCTTCCCCGTGATGGTCCGGGGCATCTCCGGGACGAAAACCACCTCGCGCGGCAGCTTGTACACCGCGACCTTGCCGCGACAGAACTCGATCAACTCCTTCTTGAGATCTTCGCTCTGCTGCTTCCCGACGCGGAGCGCCACGTAGGCGCGGGTCTTCTGCCCCATGACGGGGTCCGGGACCCCGATCACCCCGACATCGGCCACGGCCGGATGGGTCACCAGGACGTCCTCGATCTCCTCGGGCCCGATCCGGTAGCCCGAAGACTTGATGAGGTCGTCCTCGCGGCTGAGGAACCAGATGTAGCCGTCCTCGTCCATGGAGACCATGTCCCCGGCCTTGACCCAGCCGTCGATCACCACGCTCTTCTGCTTCTCGTTGTCGCGCCAGTAGATGGTGCCCGTCGGGCCGCGGGCCATCAGCATCCCGGTCTCCCCCGCCTTGCAGGTTTCGCGCGTCTCCTGGTGGATGACCTTCAGCTCGTACCCGGGGATGGCCGGCCCGATGGAGCCCGGCTTCACCCGTTTCGTCGCCGCACTGGAGATGAAAACGTACATCATCTCCGTCGTGCCCAGCCCCTCGAAGATCTCCGCCCCGAACTTGCTCTTCCAGTCGTAGTAGGTTTGGGCCGTCAACGACTCACCGCCACCGGTGCAGATGCGTAACGAGCTGAGGTTGTACTTCTTCTCGGCGTCCGGAACCTGCAGCATCTTCCGGTATGCCGTGGGAAGGATCGAGAGCACCGTGACTTTATGGTTCTGGATCGTCTCGAACATGGCCTCGGGAGTGAAGCGGGCGATGAGTGAGACGGCGGCCCCGAACCGGTACGGGATGACCGACACGGTCGAATACCCTGCCGCCATGGCTATGGGTGCGGAGCCCCCGATGACGTCGCTCTCGGTGACGTTCCAGCAGAACTTCCCGAAGCCATCGGGGACGATCAGGGCCTCCTCCATGAAGTGGGCCGTCCCCTTGGGCAGACCGGTGGTGCCGGAGGTGAACAGCAGGACCGAGACATCCAGCCGATCACGTCGGACCGGGTCGCACTCCGGCTTCTCGGCGTCGATCAGCTCTTGCCACAGGAGATATCCCTTCCCCTTCCATGCTGCCTGCTGCTCCGGCGTGCCGCCGACGACGATGACGTGCTCGATGGTTGTGCAGTTCGGCCGCGCCTTCTCCAACTCCTCCAGCATGGCGCCGGCCACGATGACCGCCCTGGCCTCGGCCAGATTGGCCACGTGGGCGATCTCCGCCTGGGAGAACAGGGCCGAGGTCGGGAGACTCACACCCCCGATCTTGATGACGGCGAAGTTCGCCATGACCGCCGGCGGGATATTGGGGAGGCGGAACATCACCCGGTCCCCCTCCCCAATCCCCAGTCGCTTCAGGGCGCTGCCCAGTTTGTTGACGGTCGCCAGGACCGCCTTGTAGGGGATCTTCTTGTCCTCGAAGTAGATGGCGATCCGATCCCCTTTCCCCGCAGCCACCTGTTTGTCCAGCAACTCCTCGGTGCTGTTGAGCCGCTGCGGGTAGTGCTGGTACTCGGGGAGCGTGTAGACGCGGGTTGGCCGCAGCTCCTCGGGTGGCAAATACTCGGCAGGAATCCGCCCCATGCCCCCTCCTCCAGATGTCAGGCGTTCTTGATGAGAAGCTGCAGGGCCTCTTCCACGCCCACCAGCCTGCCCAGGTCCTTGTCCGTGCGAGGGAAGACCTCCACCGGGGACTTGTCATCGGCCTTGGCATACACCAGCACGGCCGGAACCGTTTTCCCCATGTCCTCCTCGAGGGCGCCCTTGGCCCCGAAGACCGCGCGCTTTGCGGCGCTCGGCCCGGTCACGGCCGCATTGTAAACGGCGAAGGCTACCGGGTGGCTCGCGCAGTCCTGGACCACGACCTGAACCCCCTTGGCCTTGAGCTGCCCGCACAGGTCGACCGCCTTCTTGTTGTCACAGTGGAAGTTCTTCGCCGGCTCCACGCTGCTGCTGTAGTAGAACTCGACCTTGGCCGCCTTTACGACGGTCGCGCCGGCAGCCGCGCCGGCAGCCGCGCCGACGGATTCCTTGGCGGCGGTGGAAGCGGCAGCGGCCTTGGCCTCCAGAAGATTCTGGAGTGTCACGCCGGGCTTCCACCCCTTGGGGATGATCCGGACGAACGGCCAGTCGATCTTGGTGCAATAGCCGCTGTAGGCCTGCCGGACAAACCCGTCCAGCGCAGGCTTGAAGCAATCGGGAACCCCATGAATCGGGCACGTGGCCTGATCTGCCATGCTGGTTGCCTCCTTCTTGATGGATCGGGTTACAGGCCGGGCTGCCCGTGCAACCGGGACAGGCGCCGGGGGGACAGGGGGTCTGGCCGCCGCCGGTCTCGCAGCAGCCGGGGCTTTGGCCCTCGTCGTCCGCTTCTTCGCGACGACCGCAGCCCCCGCGCCGCGGACCGGCTTTGCCGCTCGGCCCTCCGTCCGCTTGCCCACCCGGGCTGCCTTCTTCGCCGGGGCGGCTCGCCCCGCCTTGGTCTTTGCTGTCTGAGCTTTCTTCGCAGGCATCGAGAACCTCCGCCTACTTGAAGTGCCTCCCCTCCAGGATGAAGCGGGGCCGGCTGCCCACCAGGTCCTCGGGCTTGAGCGGCCCGCCGCTCACCGGCTTGCCGCGGATGCTCTTGTAGATCGGAATCGGCCTGCCGACAAAGTCGGCCCGGGCCATGACCGGCGGATTCACCTTGCCCGATTCCGTGATCTTGGTCTTGTAGTCCTTCGACTGGGCATAGCCGGGCAGCTTGTCGTGCGGCCCCTGGGCTTCCGTGGGGCCCGCGACGCGCTGGCCGTTGTCGATCTTGAGCGCCCAGACAGCGTTGCAACCGGCGCACTTCACCTTCCCGTCGAAAAACCAGAAGGTGAAGGGGTCCAGGTAGTTGAGGATCTGGCACTTGGTGCATTCCAATATCAGCGAGCACTGCGTGAAGTCGGCCATGCAGCCACCCCCTTCCCCGCGTCCCCGGGGTCGCGGTCGCGTCCCCGTCGGACACGTGTCAGATGATCTCGTTCCGCTCCAGCTCACGGATCTCGCTCAACCCGTAGCCGCAGTACTTCTGGAGGATGTACTCGTTGTCCGCCCCCACCGGCTTGAAGACCCACCGGTGCCGGGCCGGCGTCTCGGAGAGATGGTACGGCAACCCCTGGCTCAGGACGTCCCCGAAGTAGGGATCATCCAGCCAGTGGAGCTCGTCCCGCATGTGGAAATGCTCCTGCTGGGCGACCTCCTTGTTGCTCCAGACCGGCTGGCTGTTGACGCCGGCGTCCTCCATGATCCTCCAGACGTCCTCCTTGGTCTTGTCCTTGGCCCAGGCCTCCAGGGCGTTGTAGATCTCGGTCTGGGCCGCGGGCTGGATGCGGGCGTCGGCCGTGGCGTACTTGTCTGCCAGCGGTTTCAGGGTTGACACAACCTGGCACAGCGTGGCGAACTGATTGTCCTCCGGCGCGGAGATGAGGATGTATCCCTGCTCCTGCTCCTGCGGATTCTTCGAATCCGGATAGGAGGATTTCCCGCACTGGACGATCCCGTGGACGCACATCTCGGTGTCCCAGTCGCCCCAGCGCTGCTTGACCACCCCGTAGCGCCCATACAGCGGGAGGGCGCTCTCCAGGTGGCGGGTGGCACCGTGGACCTGGCTGTACTCGATCAGCTCCCCGACGCCCGAGACGTTATCGCGCCACCACAGGGCGGCCAGGGCGGCGAAGCAGCCCATCATGCCTCCCCAGTAATCAGCCAGCCAGATGGTGTGCTTCGAGGGCAAGCCGATCGTCGGGTGCCCGTGTCCCGGCCCCGGGAAGCCCGTGACCGAGAAGCAGCCGCCCTGCGCCTGGCCCAGGATGTCGTACGACGCCCGGACACGGCCGGGCCCCCAGCCCCCGAAGCCCCCCATCCAGACGTAAATCAGGCGCGGGTTGATCTTCGCAGCCTGACGGTAGCCGATCCCCCATCGGTCGAAGGTGCCTGGGCGGTAATTCTCGCACTGAACGTCGGCCTTGGCGTGAAGCCGGTGCATGATCTCCACCCCTTCAGGCTTGTGGAAATCCACCGAGAGGAAGTACTCGTTGTGGTTCGCCCCGAAAAATCCCAGACCCGTTCCCTTGTCCGGCATCTGCTTGGAGAGCGGATACAGGAACGGCTCGTTGTACGGGGTGGTGTGGCGCATCGGCTCCCCCCGGCGGGGCAGCTCGACCTTGATCGTCTCCATCCCCATCTCGGCGAAGTAGTTGGCGCAGGAGGGGCCGAGGATGTACTGGGTGGCGGAGATGGCCACGTAACCCTTGAAGACCTCGGGCTTCTCGAAGATCTTCTTCGGGTCGAAGACATCGCGGCAATATTCTTCAAAACTCGTGCGCTGATCAGCCATCGGTCAGACCTCCTTTTGGCTGCGCGTCGCCGATTAGATGACCCCGTGCTGCTTCAGGCGATCCATGTCATCCTTCCTGAAACCGAAGATGCGGCGGTAGACCTCCTCGTTGTCGTAGCCGGTCGGGCGACCGATCCACTTCAGCCGCGGCGGGGCTTTCTGCGCCAGCTGGGTGGGCGGCGCGTGCAGGACCTTGCCGTAGAGCACGTCGTCGATCTCGTTCACGTGGCCCCGGTACTTGAAGTGCGGGAACTCGGCCACCTCGTCGGTGAAGGTGACACCGCCGGAGGCCACCTCCTCGGCCTGGAGCTTGGTCTCGGCCTCAAGGCGGGTGTTGTCCTTGAACCAGTCGGACAGGGTGGTGTAGGTCTCGACCTGAGCGTAGAAGGGGAGCCGGTCCACCACGACCTTCAGGGCCGGATCCTCGATGATATGCTGCTCCAGCTCCGGCCGGTCCTTCCCCACGGTCTTCCAGATCCGGAACCAGAGGCGGTCGTGGCCCCCGCCCACCATGATCTGACCGTCCTTGCAGGGATTGACGGCGTAGATGTTGATGGCCAGGTCCCAGTTCCCGAAACGGGGTCGAACGCTGCCGTCCATCCCCTGCCAGCCCCAGTTGTAGTCGATGATCCGCATGATCCCGGCCGCAGCCGTCGCCTCCACGAACTGGCCGCGACCCGAGATCCGCTCGCGGTAGTTCAGGGCGGCCATGATCCCCATGCCGGCGGCCGTGCCGCCCACGTGATCGCAGACCCAGAAGCCGGACCGGGTGGGCCGGCCGCCGAAGGCCACCGGGGCCCCCGTGCCGTGGGTGAACCCACAGGCGTTCTGGGCGACGGGATCGTACATCCAGGGCCGGTCCTTCAACGGCCCCCACTGCCCCCGCTGCCCCACCCAGCAGTAGACCAGGCGCGGGTTGAGCTGGGAGAGCTGCCGGTAGCCGATCCCCCACGCATCGAACTGGCCGGGCGGATAGTTCTCGATCAGGACATCCGCGTCCGCCACCAGTTTCTTCAGCAGCTCGCGGCCCTCGGGCACCTCCAGGTTCAGCGTGATCGACAGCTTGTTCCGGCACTCATGGAGGAACTTGGCCCCCACCTCCTCACCGGTGGCGCTGTCCTTGAACATCCACTGCTTGCGGCCGAAGGGGCTGTGTTTCCGCGTCGGATCCCCGCCGGGAGGCTCCACCATGATGACCTCGGCCCCATGCTCTGCGAAGAGCGACGAGCACCAGTGGCCGATGTTCATCTTGATGGAACAGTCCAGAACCCGGAGACGACTCAGCTTCTCCGGCTTCTTGCCCACATCGCGCCAGTGGACATTGGCTTCCAGCCAGCTCGGGTACTCCCGCGCCGCGTCGCTCAGGCCCTTGTACACCTCGTCGGGCGTCGGCCGGGGCACCGCGGGCCATGGCAACACAGGGATGTCGGTACTCTTGATTTCTGCCATGCTGCCTCCCTCCCTTGACTAAGACATTGCCGGACTCAGGACCATTCCTTCCACGAGCCCTCGCCTGTCCCCCCTCCCACCTCCTTTCACGCCGGCCGCTCTCTTCCTGCCGTAAGACGGCGCACGTCCTCTCCACACCCTGGTTCCACCCCACGCCGCGGCAATCGCGACGTCAGCTCACGCCAAGTCTTCGGAGGCGACTTCGTATCCCAGCCGCTGGGAAATCTTCACCCCCGCCTCTCTCACCAGCGGGACAAATTCATCACGGATACGGTCCAGGCCGAACCGCGAGACGGGACCCGACAGCCCCACCCCGGCCACGACCCGATGGGAGTAGTCGCGCACGGGGACCGCCACACACCGGACGCCCTCCTCCAGCTCTTCGTTGTCCACGGCGAATCCCTGTTGCGCCACCTGGGCGAGATGGTCCCGCAACCGCTCGAAGTCCGTGATGGTGTTTTCGGTCAGCTTGCGCAGCGGCTGCCCCCTGAGGAGCTGCTGCAGGCGATCCTGCGATTCATAGGCGAGCTGCACCTTGCCCGAGGCGGTGCAGTACGCGGGCAGGCGGTGACCCAGGCGGGGGATGACCCGGACGGTATGGCTGGTCTCGTGCATCAGGACGTACACCACGTCAACGTCGTCCGTCACGGCCAGGTAGGCGGTCTCGTTGCACTTGCTGACCAGTTCCTCCAGGATTGGTCTCGCCTGACGCCGCAGGCCGAGGTGGTGCAGGAACACGTTGGCCACTTCGAATGTCTTGAGGCCCAAGCGGTAGTTTCCGGTCTTTCGGTCTTGCTCGATATATCCACGGGTCTCCAAGGAGGCCAGCAAGCGGAAGACCTTGTTCTTGTGCAGGCTCAGCTTGTTGGAGAGCTCGGTGACTCCCAGCTCTTCGTTCTGGTAGTTGAACGCCTCCAGGACATCCAGGGCACGGTCCACTGCCTGGACCACGTATTCCGACTTGTCTTTGCGTCGGGTCTCCATGAGGCATGCTCCAAATGGCGAGAGCACGGGGCCGATCCGGCTCGCTGTTCGCCTCGAGCCCAGGCGAGCACCCAGACAATTCAGGGGAAAGACCGGTGTGCTGATCAGGGGCTTGCCGACCAGAAGACCAAGCGAACAGTAGCATATAAAATAACGTTCTAGTCATGTCAAGCAAAAAACTGAGTTTTCAAAAATTATAGCTTGCCATGTTCCATATCTGCGATTCCGTGCCAACCTGGAATAAGAGAAAGACCATGTGAGATTATTTAATCCATGTAATTAAGTATTTGCGGAAGAATATGACAACGGTCTACCTGGACGTGGAATCTCAATACCCGTTCTAAAAGCGTCAATCGCACCACGGTCATCCGATACCCGTAAAGGCACATTTCTACGCACGCGTGTCGCACGAGAACCAAAAGTGAAATGACACAGAGCCGAGTCGTCGCCGTCCCGGAGTGTCTGAAAAAGCGGAAGCCCCGCGGCCGTCGAAT
The DNA here is from genome assembly GCA_035455275.1 of Methylomirabilis sp. (SeqCode). Lineage (GTDB taxonomy): Bacteria > Methylomirabilota > Methylomirabilia > Methylomirabilales > 2-02-FULL-66-22 > 2-02-FULL-66-22. The sequence continues at coordinate 69,236 of DATIFO010000154.1, forward strand.
ACCGGACCGCGGGGCGAGACCGACGAGGACTCAGCGCTTCGTCTGTTTCAGGACAGCTTGGGGACCTTCTTCCAGTCTGCCAGGAATCGTTCCAGGCCGCTGTCGGTCAACGGGTGCTTCAAGAGTTGCCGCAGTACCGCCGGGGGCATCGTGCACACATGGGCGCCAGCCATGGCCGCGTCCACGAAATGCAGCGGACCCCGGAGGCTTGCAGCCAGGACCTTCGTTGGATAGCCGTAGTTCTTGTAGATCGTCAGGATCTGTCGCACCAGATCCATCCCCACGTGGCTGATATCGTCCAGGCGGCCCACGAAGGGGCTGATGTAGGTGGCACCGGCTTTGGCCGCGAGGAGGGCCTGGCTGGGCGAAAAGCAGAGCGTCACGTTTGTTCGAATCCCTTCCAGCGTCAGTTGCTTGACTGCCTTCAATCCCTCGGCGATCAGCGGGATCTTCACCACCACATTTGCATGGATCTTGGCCAGATCCCGCCCCTCGGCCAGCATGCCGCCTGCCTCGGTGCTCACCACCTCCAGGTTGATCGGTCCATCCACGATCTGGATGATCTCGTCCACGATCTCGCGGAACGCCCGCCCCTCCTTCGCCACGAGCGAGGGATTGGTGGTGACCCCGTCCACGATCCCAAGGCTGTACAGTTCCCGGATCTCCTTCACGTCCGCGGTGTCGAGAAAAATCTCCATGCTGTCCTCCAGTGTCCGACCGCGACAGCGAAGGGGACTTGGCTGCCCCTTGCGGATATCGCTGTCGGTTCCTCAGGCGGGTCGGGGGCCGAAGATGGCCGTCCCGATCCGCACCATGGTCGCCCCCTCTTCGATCGCCACCTCGAAATCGTGGGTCATCCCCATGGAGAGTTCGGGGAGCTGCCACCCCTCGGTCTCGAGCTTGTCCCGCAGGGTCCGCAGGCGGCGGAAAAACGGCCGCACCGCCTCGGGATCGGTGAGGAAGGGCGGGACGGCCATCAGGCCCTCCACGCGAAGGCTTCGCAGGTCCCTTGCAGCCTCCAGCAGAGGCCGGACCCCCTCTTCGCCGGTGCCGCTCTTGCTCTCCTCGCCGCCGAGATTCACCTCGATCAGACAGCGGACGACCTTGCCTGACTGCCGGCCATGCTTGTCCAGCTCCCGGGCCAGTCTCAGGGAGTCCAGGGAGTGGATCATCTCGAAGAGCTGAACGGCGGGCTTGGCCTTATTCGTCTGGAGATGCCCGACCAGGTGCCATGCGGCCAGTGGCGGGAGCAGGGGGATCTTGGCGGTCGCCTCCTGAACGCGGTTCTCACCCAGCGTGCGGATCCCCGCGTCCAGTGCCTGCCGGATCACGTCCACCGGCATCATCTTGCTGACGGCCACCAGCCTCACCGACGAGGGGGCCCTGCCCACGCGGGATGCGGCAGCGCAGATTCGCTCCTCCACACGAGCCAGGCGGTCCCGGATGCTCTCAGCCACGATGCGACCCTCGCATGCAGGCTACGCTACCAGACCTCCACGATGGTGTCAACGCAGCGGCGGGGTGGCGGCTGCATCTGCAGGCGTGTCGGAGGACTTTCGCAACCCGGGTTCCGGGTTCAGGCGCGGGCCGCCCCGCCCTTCGGGAAGTGGGATCTTCAGTGTGCCGGCTTGGGCGCCATGAACACCAGGAGACTGAGGGGTTCCCCGGCCCGGTTGGCGACGCCGTGCTCGGTTCCGGCAGGGGCGAGGACCGCCTGGCCTGGCGCCAGCTCCGCCTCCTCGTCACCGATGCGCACACTGGCCCGGCCGCTCAAGACGTAATAGATCTTGTCCGAGCCGTCATGCCTGTGGACCTTCTGGGCCTGACCGGGCCGGAGGCAGTAGAGATCGAAATACAACCGATCGGTCTCGACCAGGCCGATCTTCTGCATCTTCTCCTCGGCAAATCGTGCCCGGCTGGCCACCTCCAGGATCTGCATGTGAAGCCCCTCGTTCCCCCCGATCGGATCTCGGCCAACCGTTCTACCCCTGCCCCCGCTCCCCTCGCTGCTCCCGGAGGAACTTCTCCACCTCCTGGATCAGTTCGCCGGTGTTGGGGAGATCGCTGGCGGGGGACTCCTCCACCGTTTCCGCGTCGCCCGCCCGCCGCTCCAGTTCCTCGATGTATCTCGCGACGTCCGGCTTCTGGGACAGGACGCGCGCCATCTGCCGGTCGAACTCCGCCGTGGACTCTTCCAGGTCGCCCAGATCCGCTCGCCACTCCAGGAAGTCACACACTCGCCGTACCAGCGCCAGGACCGCGTGGGGGTTGCTGACCTCGGAGATGTAATGCGGGACGTTGGCCCACAGGCTGACGACCGGCAGGCCGGCCTGCCGGCAGGCGTCGTTCAGCACGCCGACGATCCCCGTGGGTCCCTCGTAGCGCGTCCGACTCGTCTGCAGGCGCCGGCCCAGCTCGGAATCGGCGGCGACGCCGCTCACGCGGATGGGTCTGGTGTGGGGCACATCGGCCAAGAGGGCCCCCAGCGTGATCACGGTCGTCACACCTGCCCGGCGGCAGACTTCCAGGATGTGGCCGCAGAACGTCTGCCACTTCAGGTGCGGCTCGATCCCCACGCAGGCGATCACGTCCCGCGGCAGGGACGGCTCCATGCCCACGAGGAATTCATTGGCCGGCCATTGAATCTCCCGCACCTGCGAGCCCGCCTGGATCCGCACCTCGGGCCGCGTGAGCCCGAAGTGGAAGTACTCTTCGGGCAGGATGCGGGCGATGCGCCGGGCGGACCAGCGCTGACAGAGGAAGCGCGCCGCCGTCGTCGCGCTTTCCGCGGCGTCATTCCAGCCAGAGAAGGCCGCGAGCAGGATCGGCTGCCGGAGTCCCTGCGGGAATTCTTCGGTCACCAGCGCGTCGGTTGGTTCAGCCATGTCTTGTGTCCTCCGGCCTGCCTCGAGGTGTCGAACCCATCAGCGAATCGGCGAGACTCCCGGCCCCGGATCGGGTCGCCTCTGGTTGACCCGAAAGCTGGTCACCGCTCGCCGCGACAGGATCGACGTTGAACCGTGAGCAATGCCCCCCGGCTACCCCGTCTCCGTCGGGTTGTCTGGATTCCGTTCCCAATCATACCAGGATCCGGCGTAGTTCGCCGCCGAGGGATACCCGAGAAGCTTCAGCGCCAGCAACCCCACCGAGGCGGAGACGCCCGCGTTGCAGTAGGTGATGACCCGGCTGTCCGGACCGACCCCGGCGGCCTCGTGCATCGCGCGGAGATCCGCCTCGCTCTTCCAGGTCTTGTGCGGCCCCTCCCAGAAGCCATGGATCGGGAGGTTCACCGCTCCGGGGATCCTTCCCTTCCGTTCGCCGCGCCCCACGTCCCCTCGGAAATCGGCCGGCCCCCGGCAGTCCACCAGCCGAACCCCCGGGTTCCCGATGGCGCGGCGAACGTCCTCTGCGATCACCCGCCACTCGGGCCGCAGCGCGGGCGTGAAGCTGGCCGGCGGATGGCGTGGAGGGACGGCGGTCACCGGTCGCCCCTCCGCCAGCCACTTGGGATAACCGCCGTCCACCAGACGCACCGCGGAATGGCCGTAGTAGTTGAGGAGCCACCACAACCTGGCGGCGATGTGATTCCCCTCGTCATCGTAGACGATGACGAGGTGCGGATCTCCGATCCCGAGCCGTCCCATCCGCGCGGCAAACCGCGCGGGCGATGCCGGGGTCATCCGGACAGGCGCGTCCGGCTCAACAATGTCCGTCATCCAGCCGATGAACGCGGCCCCGGGAATGTGTCCTTCCTCATACAGATCACGACTTTCCTGGTACCACGGCTTGGGCGCCGTGGGCGGGCGGATCACCCCCCGGATATCCACGAGGCGAATCGTCGGGTCGCCGAGATGCCTCGCCAGCCACTCCGTGTCCACCAGGAATTCTTCTCGACGGGACCCCTCGCTCACGCTCTGCCTCCTCGCCAGGCGACGTCAGCCTGCCTGGGCGAGACGATGTGCGATGTCTCCACCTCGGACCACCTCAGGGCGCATCATACCCCTGCAATCCGGAAGACTGTCAAGATGAAACTGGCAGGACGGGGCTGAAGGTACGGAAATTACGGGATTTTGGACGCAGGGGAAGGCAATACGATGCACTGGGACGCAACCCAGGCGCAACTAATTCCAGGTGGAGATCAAAGGGGGGAGCGCGAGGCTTCGAATGCCTTGTCGTGCTCCCCTCCCCTCTTCATCCCCTTCCACACTAGGTCCCTAGTTCTCTAGTCTCTTCACCCAGGAACCTAGTCACCCATGAACCTATTTTCCTATGTCCCTCACGTTCGCTGGAAAACTCATGCCCGACCGACACTCCGTTTCGCTCGTATCGCTCGCCGCTCCTATGCAGACGGCCCACAGGCTACGCTGGCAGCCCGGCAGGCAGCAGATGCCTCTCGGGCGAAGATCGGGCAAGGAAGGACCTCCAGCGCGTGCGGAGCGGTCAAAAGAAGCGCTCGCCCCGGAGTTACCCTGAATCGTGGGCATTCGGAACCCTTCTGCCGCAGAGGAGACTGTAGCGAGCAAACTAAACGCAGTAGCATACGAATCATTCTTGGCAGGCGATGGTGTCCGATACAGATTACCCTTGAAGTGAGAGGGGGGGAAGGAGGGGATGCCGAGGCGGAATGCGGGGGAGGGGGTATAACCTCGATGCGCGCCGGAGGACATCATGGAGAATGAATACGCCGACCCGTTTGACCCGTCCGCCTTGTCTTGTCGTGCCCGTGGGTTGGCTTCGCGACTGAACCGGTTCGCTGCTGCCATGGATGGGGAAATCACACTGGGACCGGAAGAACTCCCTGCCGATGCCTTGACTCTTGAATGTGTCGCCATGGGCGAGACAGTGGACCAGGTCTACAGGGAAGCGATGGCCTTTTTGCGGGCTATGAACAATTAGGCCCGGGACGACCTCGGCCTTGCGTTTTCTTTCCTCAATTCGTTGCAGGGTGATTTCCCGTTGACAGGGGTGGTCTCCTGCCCTTGAACACGAAGGCCCTCGGCAACTGTCGGGGGCTTTTCGTTTTCCGCTTGCGGTTCCTCCCCGCCCCTTGATATGCTTCCGACCAAGGCTTCCGGTTCTACCACCGTTTGACGGGAGTGCTCCACTTCTCGGTTTCCGCCCGTTGACGACACGGGCCACGCTGGCCCTTGATGCTCTCCTCACTTCCTTCGCCGGATTAGCTTTTTCTAGGTATCGCTACCCAAGGGAAACT
>DATIFO010000155.1:0-13008 GCA_035455275.1 Methylomirabilis sp. (SeqCode)
GCTCCTCTTCGGAGTTCGCCAGGGCCAGCAATCCCCGCGAGATGTAGATGTTCCCGTTGGGGAGCGCGAAGGCGTTCGGCTCCGGTTGATTGACCACCTTGAAGGTGTACGCAACATCCCGCCGGGGCGACTGCTTGGCAACCCTGTCCCCGACCGCCTGGATGTAGGCCCCGAGCCCAGGATCGGGGACGAGCCCCATGCCCGACTCGACCTTCTTGGCCTCCTCGGCACCCAGCTCGCGTTCTTCGTCGGCCGAGAGCACCGCCATTTCCGACCGGCCGCTGACAGGATTGACAGCGCACCCGGCGGCGATGGTCGCCGCACATATGGCCAATAGACCTCCCCACCACCATCCCGGCCGTCGGCTTGACAAGATTTGGAGCGTCATGTCTCGCTGATCCTTTCGCCTCGCGAAACGCCGCCACGCTTTCCCTAACCGCTTCGGAATCTGGTACTCTACCCGGTGAGCACACGGGAATCAACCGCGGGGTAAACAGTTGTGGTACGAACCGAGGTACGACCATTCATGGGGTCATTGGCACTGCCAGTCAGACGAACACTGCACCCCGGTCAAGACCGACCCTCGATGTGGTGTCCCGGCAGAAGTAGAGGAAGGCCATCACCGGGCGGAAGACGAAATCGAGCCTCCTTCAGGCAAGCCAATGAGGCGGTGCGCCCTATGCAAGATATTGGGCGCGTCGCGGATCGTAGAGGGCCGCTTTATTACATCAGACATCCAGGTGGTGAGCGCCGCTTTGAACCTGGAGGGAGCTCTTGCCCAATTGGCGGCCCGGTGAATGAATGAGAACGTGCGGAGTGGGATCACCGGTACGCGACGGGGGACGATCCTGTAGCTGGCGAGTCGAAGCCGGGGCTCCTGGGATTGGACGGACACAACGCTCAGGTGGGGGCCCGGGAACACCCGACCCGCCTCGCACCAGCCACCTTTTCCGCGACGCGCAGGTGGTGATTACTTGTTGTGCCCTTTCCCCTTGCCCTTCCCCTTCCCGCTGCTACTCGACGCCGCACCGCCGTACACGAGGTCCCCTTTCTTGAGGGCGTGGAACTCCCGGGAGCCCGGCTTGATCCCGAGCTCCTTGGCGATGACCCCCCACCCTTTGCCCTTGTGGGCCTGGTAGGTCTGGACGACGGTCTCGGGGGACCGGTGGGCCATCTGTCCCAACTGGAAGACCATGAAGGCGTCCGCGGGGGTGGCCACCATCCCGAGCACCGCCTCCACCTGCGGCACCGGGACGCCGAACTGGGCGCTCACCGTGGCGTGGAACCCGGGCAGGTCCGCCCGCGCCTGGACATTGACGCTGCTCAGGAAGCTGTCGAGCGTGGCGGACGCCACCCCGGGCGCGGCGAGGAGGACGAGCACGAGGAGTGCGCGTACGATCCGGTGCATGATGACGGCTCCTTTCGGTGGCGGCCCCGGGGTCAGACCGCCCTGGCTCATGGCCAGCCGCCCAAGCGCATGCGAGGCGCGAGGCACCCGCCCGGGTCTGCCGGCCCCAAGAATCGATACGGCGAGTATGGCAACCCGGGCGAAGCTGTCAAGGGGGAAAAAGGGCCGCCGGTTCGCGAGAACTATCCGAGCAGGTAATTCGTTCAGGGCAGTCTGCCCCTGCGGCTCACCGAAGTGGTGGAGTCCGAATTATGGTTCCGTCGCACCGGGAGCCCGCAAGAGGTTGTCGCGCCACCGGCCCCCTCTGGGGACTCTTGCCCAATTGGCGGTCCGGGGGGGCGACACCCAGATTGTGCGCATGATTTGGACTGAGCAGGCTCGTTGGGACGCAGGGAAGAGTTGCCGTTGGGCCGGCCTCACTGCGCTCCTCGGCGGCGTTCCCTTGGGTCCCGCCGCCCGGCGGCGTCCGTGGCGCCACCGCCGGTTGCCTCTTCAAATGCCGCGAGCTGTGCGGGGAGCCCAAAGACGCGGAGCCGGTCGCCGGGACGCAGGGGTGTTTCAGGAGATGGGTTCACCATGCTGGTCCCGTCCGCGCGCCTGATGGCCAGGACAAGGACGCCGAAGCGCTCCCGCACCCGGGCTTCGAGGAGCGATTGATCCGCCAGCTCTGCCGCTGCGCTGAGTTGAACCTCCCGCAGTTCGGGCAGGACGTCGGGCCCGGATGGGCCCAGGCGGACGGGCAGGTCCATGGCCTCGCGGAACCGGTCCAGGTAGGCGTCGGTGCGCTCGGTTGGCAACCCGAGGTGCGCCAGCGTCTCCCGGATGAGAAACACCGCCCCTTCCAGTCGGGGCTGGACGACACCCGTGGCCCCGGCCGCCCGCAGCCGCTGCTGCTCCTCCGGCGAGGCGGCCCGCACCAGGATCGGAACCTCGCGGTGCAGGGTCCGTGCCGCCCGCACGATCCCGTACGCCGCCTCCCCTTCTGGCAGTGTGACGATCAGCGCGGCCGCACGGGCGAGGCCCGCGTCCTCCAAGATGCGCTCCTGCTGGGCATCCCCGTAGAGGGCGGGAATCCCCCGACTGGCAAGCCCCCGGATGATGTCGGGATCGGTCTCGACCACCAGGAAGGGGCGCATGAAGGTTTCCAGAGCCTCTCCGACCGCGCTCCCCAGGGCGCCGAAGCCACACAGGATGACATGGCCGTGGCGCGAATCGTCACGCCGCGGCGTGCTCGGCGTGTCGGCCGGGCGGGGGCGGTCCCGGCCAGCGATCCACCCGGGCGCGATCCGCAACAGCACGGCATTGAGCAGGATGGTCAGGAGTGCGGTGAGGAGGGTGGCATTGAACACGGCCTGATCCAGGTGTCCTGCACTCATCCCCGCGCGGGCGAGGAGGAAGGCGAACTCCCCGATCTGCGTGAGGCTCACCGCAACCAGGAGCGCCGTGCGCCACGTTTCGCGGAACAGGCGGACGAGCAGGGTCCAGACCACCAGCTTGCCGACCGTCACGAGGCCGACCATGGTGCCCACGAGCGGCACATTGTCCAGGAGGGTCCGCGGGTCGATCAGCACCCCCACGGTCACGAAGAAGACCGCCACGAAGACATCGCGGAGCGGCAGAAGGCGCGCCAGGGCCTCGTGGGCGTAGTCGGACCCGCTGACGATGAGGCCCGCCAGGAAGGCCCCGAGCGCCAGGGACAGCCCGACCGCCTGACTCAGCGCCGCCGTCCCCACACTGATGACCAGTGTCACCATGAGGAACAGCTCCCGGCTCTGGGTCCGGGCGACCTGGGCCAGGAGCCGGGGGAACACCTTCGCGGCGAGGACCCCGAAGGGGAGGAGAATGGCCACGGCCTTCCCGAGGGCCAGCCCGACCGCGGCGAATCGCCCCGGCTCCAGGACCCCCAGGGAGGGGATGAGGATGATGAAGATCACGACGGCCAGGTCGTCCACCAGGGTGATGCCGACTGCCACCCGCCCATGGCGGGCGTGCAACTCGCCCCGGTCGAGGAGGAGCCGGACCAGCACCAGGGTGCTTGCCGTGGAGACGATCATCCCCACGATCAGCGCGGGGACGGGCGGCCAGCCGAGGAGCCGGACCGCGCCGAAGCCGAGGGCCATCAGCACGAGGATGCCGAGCGTGCCGCCGACGAACCCCACCCACTTCAACCGCAGCAGTTCCTGGGGCGAGAACTCGGCGCCGATGAAGAACATGAGCAGGATGACGCCGATCTCGGCGAACAGCTCGAAGGTGTGGACCTCGGAGACCACCGGACCCGGCGTGAAGGGGCTCACGAGGATGCCGCCCAGGACATACCCCACGACCAAGGGCTGGCGCGCGAGCCATGCGGCCCCGCCGCCGACGCCGGCGGCTAGCAGGACATAAGCGAGATCGCGGAAGAAACTGGCATCCGCCGGCATGTGCGGCCTACCTCCGCTGGCGCGCCGCTCGCCGCCCGGTCAGGGTCTCCGGCCTCCGGCCCGAGGGGAGGTTCGCCCCGTGCGCGTCGCGCGCGCTCCTGCTCCCCTCGGGGCCGGCGCCTCTGTGGGCACACGGCTTGGGGGTTCCGGGGCGTCTGGCGGCTGTGGGCCCCCATCGGCTTCTGTGGCATCCGCCGCCGCGCTCCCCGATCCAGGGGCGCGCCGCCTGGATGTGGCCCTCGCCCACACGAACCAACCGGCGGCCCCGATGAGTATTATCGCTATCACGACATCCCCTGCGTCCATCGCACGTCCTCCTCTCGCCACGGAGCAGCGGGCGCGGGGACAGCACGCCCTGGCTGCGCGGCGCATGGCACACGTTGTCGACTCCCCGTGCTACTCAGAAGAGCGGAGCGGACAGTCCAGGAGGCGCGCGAGGGACGGGACCGAGGCGGAAGGGTGCGGGGCCGGACTGGACCCGGGACGCCGCGAGACAAGCACCGGTGCGCAGGCCCGGGACCCAGTGGGCATTCGCGAGAATCGCGGAATCACCCGGAGTCGGCAGGCGGGCACCGTGCGCGGACCGCGAGGCCGTAGCTACTCGCGCCTGAGTGCGCTCGCTGAGCGGCCCACGGACGAGGGCCCAGCCCTCGGGATCTGCGAGGGCCATCCGGTGTGCAGCCAGCACGGCCCGGAGCTGGCGCGGCAAGGCCCCGCCGTCGGCGAGGGTGCCGACGGCGCTGACGATCAGGAGAAACGGCAGGAGTCGCTGCCACATGCGCGACATTCTAGCAGGCGAGCACCGCGAGTCGCAAGGCGGATTGGGCTTGGGGGCGCATGAGAGGCGAACGACCTCAGGACGAACGGCAATAGCGTCGAATCCTCATGGGTGCGGGGCTCAGGGCCAGAGGCTCGCAGGAGCGAAGGCGAGGTCGCGGAACGGCGGGAGAGACACAGGCTCACCTCCAGCCACGCGCGCGGCGAGTCGGTAGTCGCCCTTTGACATGCCGTATGCCTCGATCTGAACGCTGACCTCCTCTACTAGCGGCCGCAGATCACACCCCGAATCGCGCCGCGGGAGGCCGCCTGCCGTCCCGGCGCGCAACCGAAGCCCAGCACCTCATCCTGGGCCCCAGTTCACCCCGCCGACGGCCCACTCCATGAGGCGTCCGGCCTCGCGGCTCCGGTCTCAGCCCGACGCGCCTCCTTGCTGTCAGTGCAGACTTTTTCGCTCTTGCGAGGCGTGTCTTAGCCGTCCTCCCGATAGATCGCAGCCCGATGGCTCTCCGGCAAGAATGCGTATACCGTGTTCCGGGCCGGGTCGAAGCCGATGCTATGCGCGCCCTCCTCGGTGGGAACGATCTCAAGACGACACAGGCGCTCGGTGTCCCAGACTTCGATCACGCCCGGATCCCCGATGGCGACGTACAGGTGTCCGAGCGCCACATTGAAGAAAACCACGTCCGGCCCCCCACTCAGCGTCATCTGGTTGAGGATCTTGCCAGTCCCCGCATCCAGAGTGACCAAGCCCTTGCTGTCGCAGGCACAGAAAAGTCGATGAGATCGATCATCGAGTTCCAAGCCATGTGGTCCCTTCGCGGGGATGGGAAAGGTCCGATGGATGTGGTCGGGGACGCTGGCCTCGATCACGACGATCGCCGGAGGCTCGGCGATGTTCACGTAGAAGGCTTCTGTTGACGGGTCGAAGATCGCCCAGCGAGTCCGCCCCGGGACGGGTACTTGGCCAAGGAGCGTCTTCGTGCCGACGTCTACCATCGAGACGGTGCGGGAACCCGGGATGGCTGGATGGCCGACGTTCGCCGCCAGCAAGAGACGGCGGGTCGGATCGTAGGCGAGCCCGTTCGGCCCGATCCCGACCGGCACCTGGCCCAAGGTGTCACCGGTGGCTGACGCAAGGATCGCTACGGTGTTCGCCCCCCGATTCGAGGTGAAGACGAGATTCTGCTCCTCCGACACCAGCGCGCCAGCCACGTCGGTGAGCCCCGGAATCGAGTGGAGGTGGCGCTGCGCCTGGCAATCGATGACGTCCAGGGCACTGTTGGCGGTGTGTGCCACGTAGAGCCGCCCGAGGCCGCCATGCACCGCCGCGTGATCGAAGCCACCGGAACTCTCATGCCGAGGCAGCTCGATGGAGCCATCGGGCTTCAGGGTCATGGGTGGCCTCCATACGTTTACATCATGCGCTAGAGCATGGTCCCTCCGGCCCGCGCCCGGCACCACGCGTAGAGCGCGTCGTAGACCGGAAACTCCAGCTCAAGCTTGCGGTGGTCGTCCGCGCAGATCGCCGCGAAGCCGTGGGCGATCGCCTGCAACCCGGCGGCTTCCGGCACGATCCCGACGTCCGCTGGGATGTCGGCCCCGTGAACGATCGGGGCCAGCACCTGCACGCCCGGATCGGCAATACGGTATGCCTCGACCAGCACCTCGAAGCTGCACTTCCCATCCCGATGTGTAAAGTCGGCGCCCGGGCAGTCGAATGACTTCCCGACTTCCCGCCGGGCGACCTCGAGCACTGTGTCCTTGGGCACGAACAGGAACTCCGCCTGCGGGTCGATGAACTTCTGGATGAGCCACGGACACGCCACCCGGTCCGTCTTGGCTCCTTCGCGCGTGACCCACTTCATGCTGCACCTCCCAATCCGCTGGAGACCGTTTCGCTCCAGCGGGTTCTGAGGATCTCGTGTCTCTCGGAATCGCGCATACCTCTGAACCCCTCCGCGTCAACTGCCGCGCTCACTCCGGCGCGGGGCGGACGTTCGGCGTCGTGCCCGCGGCCGGGCCGCGCGCCCCTTCTCCCGGTCCTGGAGAGCGGCGTAGAGGGCGTCCAGGATCGGCTCCGCGAGGCGCAAGACCTCCTGATCGTCCTTCGTCAGGTGAATCAACCCCCGGAAGAGCAGGTCGAGCCCGGGCCCCTCCAACGTCTCCTCAGCGTCGAGAAGGTCCGCGCTGCGGATGATCCGCCCCAGCTCGACCAGAGCGGGCTCCGTGAGCTGGTGCGCCGCCAGGATTGCCTCGAAGCTACAGCGCCCCCGCTGGTGTCCCAGCTCCACGCCGGACATGTCGAAAGGAATTGCCTCGCCCACCGGCTGGCCCTCCTCCACGAACCCGAACTTGGCGTCCGCATCCACGAATCGTTTCAGGAGCCAGGCCGACGCGCAGCGGTCCACCTGCGGGCGTTTCCGCGTCACATAACGCACCGTCGTCACCTCCCCCGGGTGGCCCGGAGCGCCAGCCGGTCGAGCCGGTCCCGCACGCCGCGCACCCGGCGCTGGAGCGCCTCCTCCTCCCGGATCGCGACATGCGTCCGGCGCCGGAGCTTGAGGGCCGCCTGCCGGATGCGGCGGTGCTCGTCGTCGCACGCCGCCAGCTCCTCGGGCGAAGCGGCAGATCCGAGGCGCCGCTCCAGCGCCCCCAGGGTCTCCCGGATCCGCGCCGCCTCCCTCCGGCTGGTCTCTGCGAACCGGCGCAGGACCCGCTCCTCATGCCGCGGGGTCGTGGTCGTCGCCCGGAACACGAGGGCCTCCCCGCCGAGCTCGTGGATCTCGTCGGCAATCCACTGCATGTTCTCGGCGAGCTCGCTCGTCGCCGGCACGATGGACACCGAGTCCTGCAGGTAGAGCGCACCGATCCGTTGGAGGTGCCGCCAGATCTGCGCGCGGAGCCGCGTCGGCTGCGAGGGGATCTTGTAGACGAGGATGACCCATTCCTGCTTCATAACCTCTGCCAGTCAATTTAATATAACAATGGTTACACTTTTACCTCAGCATCCCGGACCTGTCAAGTCCGAAATGGCCCTCCGAATGTCCGTCGGCAGTAGCGCCATTGACGCTGTCTGCCCGATCCGGAGTGTTGAGCGCACCGCAGCGGAAAGCCGTCCCGATTCCTCATGGCCCAGGCGCGATCATCCTGCCCGTCTCGGCAAGAAGCGGAAGGGAGTCCTCAAGGGTGGTGGATGGAGGCAAGTGGAGGCAATTACCGATGCGGCATGAAAAAGGCTGGAGCAAGATGAGGTCTGAGCCAGAGCTGCGAGGTCCTGGCGGTGACGCATGCGGAGACGGCATCCACCGATTCGCCTTGACACTGCCGATCGGCCGATAGTAACGTCCGCCAGCGCGAGTCATCATACCACCCCTATCCGGAGGGACGGCGCCATGGCCAATCATATCTGGAAGTTCTTTCGTGCTGGGGGCTTCGACCAGGTCCGGTTGGACACCGGCGCCGATCTGCTGGCGCTCGACGCGCTCGACCAGAAGCTGTGGGTTGCACTCGCCTGCCCCACCACCGGCCTCGAATTCGACGCCGGCACGCTGGCGTTGATCGATACCGACCGGGATGGTCGCATTCGCGCGCCGGAGCTGATTGCCGCTGTGAAGTGGACGGGGGCGTGTTTGCAGAGCCCCGACGAGCTCCTCAAGGGCACCGCCGAGTTGCCGCTGAGCGCGATCAACGAGGCCACGCCGCAAGGCCGGCAAGTGCTGGCAGCGGCGCGGCAAATCCTCGCAAACCTCGGCAAGCCGGAGGCGACGGTCGTCACGTTGGAAGATACGACCGACACGGCGAAGATTGTGGCGCAGACGCGGTTCAACGGGGACGGGGTCATCACGCCCGACGCGGCGGAGGACCCCGCCACCGCCGCTGTCATCGCGGACATCATCGCCTGCCTCGGTGCGGAGACCGATCGCAGCGGGGCGCCCGGGGTGAGCGAGGCAAAGGTCGAGCAGTTCTTCGCCGAACTGCACGCCTATTCGGATTACTGGCAGGTGGCCGAGAGCGATCCCGCCATCCTGCCGCTGGGTCCCGCGACGCCCGCCGCCGCCGCCGCCGTCCGCGCCGTGAAGGCCAAGGTGGAAGACTACTTCACCCGGTGCAGGCTCGCCGCGTTCGATCCCCGCGCGGCCACGGCGATGCAACCCGGGGAGAAGGACTACGCCGCGTTCACCGCCAGGGAGCTGAGCGACACCTCGAGCGAGCTCGCCAGCTTCCCCCTGGCCCAGCCGGCCCCCGCAAAGCCCCTGCCGCTCAATGAGGGACTGAATCCCGCCTGGGCCGCCGCCATGGCGAGGCTCAACGCCGACTTCGTCCGGCCCCTCCTCGGCGAGCAGCCGCACCTCACCGAAGCGGACTGGGCCGCGACCACCGCGAAGCTCGTCGCTCATGAAGCCTGGGCTGCCGCCAAGCCCGGCACGGCAGTCGAGCGGCTCGGCTTGGTGCGGGTCCGGGAGATCCTGGCCGGCGAGAGCCGGGAGGCGATCGCCAAGCTCATCGCCCGAGACCGGGCGCTGGCACCCGCGTACGACGGAATCACCGCCGTGGAAAAGCTGGTCCGGTTCCACCGGGACCTGTACACATTGGTGCACAATTTCGTATCCTTCCGCGACTTTTATGGTCGGAAGGCCCGTGCGATTTTCCAGGCCGGCACCCTCTATCTGGATCAGCGGAGCTGCGAGCTGTGCCTCCGCGTGAACGATCCCGGCAAGCACGCCGTCATGGCCGGGTTGTCGGGGACCTACCTGGCGTATTGCGACTGCGTTCGCAAAGGCTCGGGCGAGCAGATGCAGATCGTCGCCGCGTTCACCAACGGGGATTCGGACAACCTCATGGTAGGCCGCAACGGGATCTTCTACGACCGCCAGGGCCGGGACTGGGATGCCACCATCACCAAGATCGTGGATAACCCGATCAGCATTCGGCAGGCCTTCTGGTCGCCGTACAAGAAGGCCGTTCGGATGATCCAGCAGTTGATCGCCAAGCGGGCCGCGACCGCCGACCAGGCGGCCGTCACGCGTCTGACCCAGACGGCGGCCAAGACGGAAGAGGCCGCCACCAAAGGTCCCGTTCCAGTACCCGAGTCGCCGAAGAGAATGGATCCGGGCCTGATTGCCGCCATCGGCGTGGGCGCCGCAGGGCTGGGCGGCATGGTGGGCGGGCTGCTGACCGGATTCCTGAACCTGAAGGGGCTCATGCCCCTCGGGGTGCTCGCCGTGATCCTCCTCATCTCCGGGCCCTCCATGGTGCTGGCCTGGCTCAAGCTGCGCAAACGCAATCTCGGCCCCATCCTCGACGCGAACGGCTGGGCGGTGAATGCCAAGGCCAAGATCAACGTTCCCTTCGGGGCGTCGCTCACCCGGATTGCCACGCTCCCCGCCGGCTCCCAGCGCGACCTCGTGGATCCGTTCGCGGAAAAGAAGCGCCCGTGGCGCCTGTACGGCCTGCTGCTGCTCATCCTCCTGCTGGTGCTCACGTGGACCGTCGGGAAGTTTGATCGGGTCTTGTCGTCGCTGTCCCCCCGACTCACCAGTGCCTGGCTCCTCCACGGCCAGGCGCCGCCCGAAGAGAAGAACTGAGGACTCCTCGCGTCCCGGTCGCTACGGGCCCCGTGCCGGCTTGGAGGAGCAGGTGCATCTGGGCTCGCATCCGGGCACAGGCGTAGCCCAGGGTGCCGGCCTCTTGGGGCCCCCGGAGCGTCACTGCGCTCCCGGCGAGACAGCCCGGAAGCGTACCACCGGCTGAGGCGGAGAGATCCCTATATTCTAATGAGCCACTTGCTCCTTACCGCTCATCCATCAGGCTGGAATGGCTCAGGGCCAGAGGCTGGCAGGGGCAAAGGCAAGGTCGGGGAACGGCGGGAGAGACACAGGCTCCCGGCCAGCCACGCGCGCGGCGAGTTGGTAGCCGCCCTCTGACAGGCCGTATGCCTCGATGGCGCGCGCCTCGGGGTCCACGATCCAGTAGTACGGCACGCCGTACCGGGCATAGAGCTGGCGCTTGGTGCTGCGGTCGATGAGCGTGGTCGGCGGCGAGAGGATCTCCACCACGAGGGTCGGCGCCCCTTCGAGACCCCGGGCGCTCACGATCGAGAGGCGGCCGGTGCCCAGATACACCAGGTCGGGCTGGACCGCCGTGGTCTCGCCAAGGATGCAGTCAATGGGAGCGAAGAGCACCTCCCCGAGACCGCGACTCTTGACGTGGTGCCAGAGGACTTCGTTGAGATTGCGAATGATCCGCTGGTGCTGTGGGCTTGGCGCAGGGGTCCCGGACAGCTCTCCCTCGTGGAGCTCGTACCGCCGACCATCGGCTGGCAGGACCTCGTAGTCCTTGTAGGTGAGAATCACGCGCTGGCCTGGCATAGGCCCCCATCCTCGGCGGGATTGTATGCGGAGGCCGACGGGCAGTCAACCTCGGATTCGGGGCTCAGCAGACCCTTCGATTGATCGAGAAGAAGCGGTGAATGGTTGCATCCGAGATCCACCCCCTCAAGGTTGACATCGAGGCCACTCGGAAATTGATGGTGCCAGCCCCGCCCGGGTGGCGGCCGATGGGCTTCTGGGTCGAGGAGCCCATGCCGGTCTATCGGAAGCCCAGGCGGGTGCCCATCTTGCCTCCCCAAAGCTCTATGACGCTTGACATAGTACGCGGCACGTCATAGCATCTCCCCCCATGATTCGCTCGTTCGCGGCGAAGGACACGGAGACGCTTTTCGAGGACCGGCTGGTCCCGCGTTTCCAAGCCATCGAGCGGCCTGCCCGGCGCAAGCTCCTGTACCTGCACCGGGCCCGCACGCTCGGGGACCTTCAGGTCCCACCCGGGAATCGGCTGGAGGCACTCGCGGGCGACCGCCGCGGGCAGCACAGCATTCGCATCAACGACCAGTGGCGGATCTGCTTCCGCTGGGAGAGTGGCGATGCCTACGAAGTCGAAATCGTCGACTACCACTAGGGCGGGCGCCCGGGCCGGCCAGTTGCTCGACCTCATTCCGCCCGGGGAGATCTTGCGTGAGGAGTTCTTGCGCCCACTGGGGATCAGCATCAACCAATTGGCCCGCGACCTCGGGGTGCCAGCCAACCGCGTCAGCGCTATCGTAAACGGGAAGCGCGCGATCACCGCCGACACTGCCCTCCGCCTCGGGACATACTTTCGGGTCTCTCCTGAGCTATGGCTCGATCTCCAGTCGGACTACGATCTCCGACTGCTCCGCCGCACCGTCGGTCCCCGGATCGCCGCCCAGGTGCGGCCCCGCGCGGCCTGAGAGGCGCAGCCGGACTCCAGCCTCGGAGCACGGCGCGCTTCAGGCGCCATGAGTCTCTATGGGACCACGCCACGGGCACCGTGCGGCAGCGGGCTGCATTACCGGGAGCGGTGCTACGATCCTCTCTGCAGCCTGTTCGTACAGGGAGGTGCGTCTGGAGGGTTGTCTTCGACGCCATTCGGGAATCTATGGCGCCAGCCCCGCCCCGGCGGCGTCGGATCGGATTCCGGGTCGAGGAGCGCAGGCCGGTCTACCGGACGCCCAGGCTGGTGCGCATCAGCGAGGCGCAGGGGGTAGGTGTCTGCGAGTTGCGTCTGCCGTCCCCGGAATTCCGGAGACAAGACCCCGGCGCAGGGGACCGATTCACCGATTTGACGCCTTGACGGGAACGCCTGCGTATTCGACAATGCGTTCATGGGGTAGTCGAGACCAAAGGAGATAGAGGCGATGGTCAGCAGGCACTTTGATGTCGAACTGCCAGAGGATCTCCTTGCGGCCTTCGGGTGGCGGGAGGGCGAAATCTCGGACCGGGTCCGTGAGGTCCTTGTGATGCAACTCCTTCGCGTCGACCGTCTCTCAGAAGCGCAAGCGGCCGCCTTTCTTGGTCTTGACCGCTGGCAGCTCCTGGAAACGATGAATCGCTACCGGGTGCCTGCGATACGACTGAGGCCAGAGGAACTGAAGCGTGAAGTCTCCCGTGAGGTCATCAAAGGCGGCGGGGTATGAGGATGATCTCAGCGTGAGAGCTTGCCCTCTCCATCATGGCGGTGTGCAGGCGGGCGAAGTCGCGGCAGTTGTGCGTGAAGAGGGCGCGCCCCGTCTGTGTCGCAAAGGCCAGTTGCCCATCATCGTTCTGTTGGGTGTTTCCTGCTTCGAGGGTGGTGAGAACGTCAACTCCTCGCTGGCGCAGGGCCGCTGCCAGCGCGATGTCCACATCTTCGTCCAAATAGAGACGAACCCTCACAGCCCGGTGACCTGGCGAACATACTCTTCCCGGTTCGCATCCAGGTCGGCGTCGATCTCCTCTCGATGGTCGTAATAGAAGGACAGGGCGTCATGGATTTGGGCCAAGGTGAGATGGGGAAGCTTGGCCTGAATCTCCTCGGGTGCATTCCCCATAAGATGGTAAGCCA
>DATIFO010000156.1:0-52206 GCA_035455275.1 Methylomirabilis sp. (SeqCode)
GCCGCAGCGCGACTCCTCTGGCGCCGGACCATCCCCCTGCCAGAATGGTGCGCGAGCCTCGACGATCGCGACAAGCGGATCGTTCACGGGATCGAGCGGGCGCTCTACCTGCTGATGCTGGGCGTCCCCCTGGCGGGACTCTTGATGGGGGTTGCCGGCGGCCGGAGCTGGGTCTGGCTCGGCCTCGTCGAGATCCCGAGCCTCACCCCCGGGCCCACCCGCATGTCACGGTTGCTGAATGGTATTCATCGCTTTGGAGGGTTCGCCGTGGTGGGGGTGGTGTGCGTCCACGTCGGCTTCGTCCTGGAGCATCGCACCCGCCGCAATCCGAAATATCTCACGCGGATGCTCCCCCGCATCTTCCACTGACCCGATCGCCCACTCTGCTCACCGGCGACCAGGCAACCCCGGGCGCCCGAGTGCCAGGGAGACTGTATTCATACTGAGGTATCGCTGCCTTTGGATCCAGACTCTTCTCACCGCAGCTTCCGAGGGAGCTTCCCCTCGAGTGCCAGGGTGAATCACTCGGCCTCCACGGGCCGCCGGCTCCGTTCATGGCAGCGGAGCTGCTTGACTTTGTCCTCGGCCACTCCCACGGACAGCAAGGCCCACCAGTTACCCTCCAGCCCCAGAGGCCCCGCCCCCACCAGCGCGAACTGCGCCATGTCGGAAGCCTCTTCCTCCCTCTGGCCCAAATTGCAGATCAAGAACTCACTTATCTGTGAGTTCCTGCTGCCTTTGGGCGCGGACTGTCCTCGTCGTAGCCGCTCCTCGGGGAGGAGTCGAACCAGTCGCCCGAGGGGTTGCCGGGCCGCGACCGATCAGCGGGGCGTCTGGAGGAGCGCCTTGGCGGCGGCGGCCACGTGCCTGGGGGTGAGGCCGTATTTCTCCAGCATGGCGTCGTTGGGGCCGGACTCGCCGAAGCAGTCCTGGAGGCCGTGGATCTTCATGGGCACGGGGTGGTTCTGGCCCAGCACCTCGGCCACGGCGCCGCCCAGTCCACCGATGATGTTGTGGTCCTCCGTCGTGAGGACGCGGCCGGTCTTCCTGGCCGCGGCCACGATGCCCTCCACGTCGATCGGCTTCAGCGTCGGCACGTGCACGAGGTGGGCGCTCACCCCCTCGGCGGCCAGCAGGTCGCAGGCCTCCAGGGCCCGCACGGTCTGGGCTCCGGTGCCGAAGATGGTGAGGTCCTTCCCCTCGCGGAGAGGCACGACCGGCCCCACGACGAACTTGTAGTCTTCCCCGGAGATCGTCGGGATGGCGTCCCGGACGATTCGAAGGTACGTGGGACCCTGCATGTCGGTCAGGGCGATGGCGGCCAGGCGACACTCCACCGCGTCCGCCGGGGCCACGACGACCATGTTCGGCATCGCCCGCATGATGGCGATGTCCTCGACATCGATGTGCGTCTTTCCCGTCTTCCCTGTCAGGATGCCGCTGTAGTGGCCCGCCAGCTTCACGTTCAGGTGAGGCTGCGCCACGGTCACCCGCAGTTGATCCAGAGACCGGTTGGCCAGGAAGCAGGCGAAGCTGCTGACCCAGGGAATCAGGCCCACGCTCGCCATCCCGGCGGCCACCCCCATCATGTTCTGCTCGGCGATCCCCATGTTCATGTAGAAGTCCGGGGCGTTGTAGGCCACGATATCGGATCGCGTGGAATTGGACAGGTCGCCGTCCATGACCATCACGTTCGGGTGGGTCTTGGTCAGCTCCAGCATGGTCTCGCCCCAGGCCTCCCGCATCTCGATCTTCTTGCCCATGTTTTTTCTCCTGAAGACGTTCGGCTGTCCGGCGGTACTGGAACCACCGAACCACCGACCGATCGAACCACCGAACAGCCCTATCGTCGTACCGCCGAACGCTCTTACCCCGCTACGGTGGGGAGAGCGGCGTCCAGCTCGGCCAGTGCCCGCCCCATCTCTTCCTGGTTCGGCACCTTGGCGTGCCAGTTGTAGTCGCCCTCCATGAACGAGACGCCCTTGCCCTTCACGGTATGGGCCACGATGCAGGTCGGGCGACCCTTGGTTCGCTTTGCCTCTTCGCAGGCGGGGATCAGTTGCTCGAAGTCGTGCCCGTCGCACTCGATGACGTGCCAGCCGAAGGCCCGCCACTTCTCGGGCACCTGCACTAACGGATTGATCCGGCGCCGCAGGTTCCCGTCCTTGGGGAACCCGAACTGCTGCACCTTGTTGTAATCCACTATGGCCGTGAGGTTGTCCACCTTGTACTGATCGGCGATGAAGGCCATCTCCCAGACCTGGCCCTCCTCGATCTCCCCGTCCCCCAGGAGCACCCAGGTGTGGAAGTCTTTTCCCAGGCGCTTGGCCGCGAGCGCAATGCCCAGCGGAGGGCTGGCCCCCGTCCCCAGGGAGCCGGAGGCCATGTCGATGCCGGGGGTCCGGGTCATGTCCGGGTGCCCCTGCATGCGGGAGTCGATGGCGTCGTAGGTGAAGACTTCCTCGATCGGGAAGTATCCGCGGAGGGCGAGCGTCGCATACAGGGCGATGCAGGAATGCCCCTTGGAGAGCACGAAGCGGTCCCGGTCCGGCCACTGGGGATTCTTGGGGTCGATGCGCAGGAGATGGAAGTACAGGGCCAGGGCGATCTCGACCATGGACATGGGGCCGCCCACGTGGCCGGCCCCGGCCTTCTGGACCGCCTGCAGGATGAGCTTCCTCACCTGGACCGCCTTCTCTTGCAGGTCGCGTTTCAGGACAGGATCGATCGGCATGAGTCCCTCCTTCAGGAGTTCAAGAGCAGGTGAAGGTAATGATTTCGCCTCGGCGTTCGCATCTCGTTGGTCATTGGTCATTGCGATCAGATGCCGAACGTGTCTTTCAGGTATCGCCGATTCCGCCGCGCGGCCAGGAGTGGGGGATCTGGCGAGGTGTCCTCTTCGATGACCATCCAGCCCGCGAAATCCGCCTTGCGGAGGGCGGCGATGAACCCATGCAAGTCCACGCACCCCTTGCCCAGCCCGGAAAACACGTACAGGCGCAAGGCGTCGAGGAAGCTCAAACCCTCGCGGCGGCAACGCGCCAGTACCTCGGGGTCCACATCCTTGATGTGCACGTAGCGCACCCGTCGCCCGAAGGTGCGCACGACCTCGACCGGATCGGCCCCGCCGTACACCAGGTGCCCCGCGTCCACGCACAGTCCCAGGGCGCTCTCGTCGGTGACCCGGAACAGCGTCTCCAGCTCGTCCCGTGTCTCCACGTAGGAGCCCGCATGGGGATGCACCGCCAGCCGCACGCCGAGCGGCGCGCAGGCGCGGGCCAGCGCGTGAATCCCGTCGGCCAGGATGCGCCATTGCGCCTGCGTGAGGCCGGCGCTCCCATCCGGCGGGACGCGTCCCGCCAGCTCGATGCGGCGGTCGCTCCCCCGGATGCCCAGGATCAACTCGCGGACGTCCATGGCCGCCAGCGTCCGCGCGATGGCGAGCGCCCGCACGATCTCCTGCCCCTGTGCCTCGGGATCTTCCAGCCTCACCCAGCAGAACATGGAGGCCAGCCTGAGGCCGTAGGGGGCCAGTATGGCCCTGAGCTCCCGCGGGTCGTCGGGGAGGCCCGTGCCGTATTCCGTCCCCTCGTAACCGGCCTCCACCATCTCGGCCAGGACCTGCTGGATGGGAATCGCCGGCCGGAGATCCGACAGGTCATCGCTGTTCCAGTTCATCGGCGCCGTGGCGACCCGGATCATGTCTCCCTCCCCGCGGGGCCCCGCCTTCGCGACAGAGCCTGGAACCGGACGTGCGACCCGACCTTCCCGAGGCCGTCGGGTGCCCACCCACCTGCACTTTGGGCAGCCTAGAGTACCCGACCTGTCCGGAGGACGCAAGGCCCGTCGAGCCGCCCAATCGGCACGCCTGGCGCCGACTCCGGTGCCGGCAGCACCGGGCTGGCCCGACGACCTGTTAGCGTTAACGTCACGCATTCAAAACAAAGTCCGCGACTTGCCATTCCCCCCTTGACGAGATCCGCTTTGGCGACGACATTAGTGGACAGGATGGACACTTCCCCATCGAGAGTGAGCTGATCTGAAAGGAGGAAACCAGCCTGCATTCGTCACGGGTCCGGCGTGGAATACTCTATAAAGGAGGCGTCACATGAAGGGTTTGGTGCTGGAGGCGGCGTGGGAGCCCAAGGCGGGGTACGTCGTCAGCGACTTCGAGAAGCGCACGGGCAAGGCCATCACGGGGAACAGCGTCTACAAGGCGCCCAGCCTGCGGGTGCGGGAGGTCCCGGTCCCCAAGATCGGTCCCAAGGACATCCTGCTCAAGGTCAAGGCCTGCGGCGTCTGCGGGTCCGACATCCACATGTACGAGACGGACAACCAGGGCTACGTGATGTACCCCGGGCTGATGAAGCTCCCCTGCATCACCGGCCACGAGTTCTCGGGCGTGGTGCAGGAGGTGGGGGGCGAGGTCCGCGACCTCAAGCCCGGCGACATGGTCACGGCGGAAGAGATGATCTGGTGCGGCGAGTGCAAGCCCTGCCGCGCCGGCTTCGTGAATCAGTGCACGCACCTGGAGGAGATCGGCTTCACCATCAACGGGGCGTTCGCCGAGTACATCGCCATCGGCAGCAAGTACTGCTGGAAGCTGGACTCCCTCCTGGATCGCTATCCCGATCCGGACACCGTGTATGAGCTCGGCGCCACGGTGGAGCCGACGTGCGTGGCGTACAACGCGGTCTTCGTCCGCGGGGGTGGCTTCAAGCCGGGCGCCTACACCGTGGTGTACGGCGGCGGCTGCATCGGCCTCACCGCCATCGCCATGATGAAGGCCTCCGGCGCTTCCAAGGTCTTCGCCTTCGAGACGGTGGCCGAGCGGCGAAAGCTCTGCAGCGCCATGGGCGCAGACCATGTCTTCGATCCGATTGCCCTGACCAAGCAGGGCACCCGGGCCTCGGATGTGATCCTGGACCTCACCCACGGCGAGGGGGCGGATTTCCAGTTGGAGGCGGCGGGGGCGCCGGCCCTGACCTTCCCGGAGATGGAGCGGGCACTGGCCGTGAACGGTCGGATCGCCCAGGTCGGCCGGGCCGCCGACCGGGTGCCGGTGTACCTCGACCAGTTCCAGGTCAAGCACGCCCAGTTCTTCGGTTCCCAGGGGCACTCGGGAGACGACATCTTCCCCAACGTCATCCGCCTCATGGCCAGCGGGGCCGTGGACAACCGGAAGATCATCACGGCCCGCTTCGCGCTCGACGACGTGGTGGACGGCATCAAGCAGTCCGGCAGCCGTACCGACGGCAAGATCCTGGTCAAGCCGCGCTAACCCTCCCGCCTCCCCCGCAGGCGTCTGCGGGGGAGGCGCCTTCCCTCATGCAAGGAGATTCCGATGGGTGAATGGACACTGCCGCCGAAGGGCGGCCACATGGACTCCGCCACGCAGATCTACCTCCAGAACATGACCTGGAAGCAGATCGCCGAGCGCCTGGAGCAGAATGACATCATCATCGTCCCGGTGGGCTCCACCGAGGCGCACGGCCCCCATGCCTGCATCGGCGAGGACACGTTCCTTGTCACCCGCATGGCCGAGGCCGTGGCCGGCAAGACCGGCTGCACCGTGGCACAGCCCGTCTGGTACGGCTCCCATCCCTACCATCACATGGGGATGCCGGGCACCATCATCGTGCCCGAGGAGATCTTCATCGGACAGCTCAAGGCCATCATGGCCGGCCTCTGGAACATGGGCTTCCGGAAGCAGATCCTCTTGAACGGCCACGGACAGGAGTACGTCATCCCGACCGCCATCCATCAGTTCGCCAAGACGTTCCAGGTCCCGGGCGTCTTCATCAACCTGAACTGGTACCACGCCGTTCAGGACCACTTCAAGTCCGTGAAGGACGGCGGCCCCTACGAGACCCCGTTCATCCACGCCGACGAGGTGGAGACCTCCTGGTCCCTCGCCCTGTTCCCGGAGTACATGCACATGGAGGACGTGGTGGACACGGTGCCGCGGGGCTACCTCCCCGAGGGGCACATCGACAAGGCGGGGAACCTGCTCCACCGGGCCATCGCCTGGTACGGGCAGGTCGGCTGCGGCCCCATGGAGATCGCCGCCTACAAGCCGGGTGTCGTGGGCAAGGCCAGCGCCGCCACGGCCGAGAAGGCCATCCCGGGGGTGAAGGCCCTCCTGGACTACATGGTCAAGCT
Source organism: Methylomirabilis sp. (SeqCode) (assembly GCA_035455275.1). Lineage (GTDB taxonomy): Bacteria > Methylomirabilota > Methylomirabilia > Methylomirabilales > 2-02-FULL-66-22 > 2-02-FULL-66-22. Next base: position 6,163 of record DATIFO010000156.1, read on the forward strand.
CCACGACGACATCCGGAAGACCTTCCCGCCCGGGAAGCTCCCGCCCACCGAGGAGGTCACCATGCGGCCCAAGGAGGAGATCGAGGCCGTGCTCAAGGGCCCCCTGGTCCCCGGCGGACGGAGCATCTACAGCCTGCACTGGCCTTTCTGACAAACGAATGCGTAAAACGTAATCCGTAAAACGTAAGGAACAAGAGCCCCGACCATGCTTTTGTTCCTTACGTTTTACGCTTTACGGATTACGCTGCAGGGGTTGCCCATGGGACGCTACCGGTACTTCCTGGCCATCCAGACTCGTCTGCCGGAAGACTACCTGGAGGATGCGGAGTTCCGCCGGAACCTCGAGACGCTGAAGCGGCTGGGGTTCGATGGGGTGGAGCTGAACATCCGGGATCCGGAGACCGTGGATCCTGCCCGCCTGAAGGCTTACCTGGCGGAATTCGGCCTGGTCCTCTCCATGTTCGCCTCCGGACTCACGGCCAGGACCTTCCAGCTCTCGCTGGCGACGGAGGATGAGGCGCGACGCAAGGACGCGATCCGGCGAACCGTGCGCTTCCTGGAGTTCGCGCACGAGTTCGGCGGGGGGATGATCGCCGGATTGCTCAAAGGCTCCCCTCAGGAGGCCGGACCGGGGGCGCGGGAGCGGCTCGCCGCCTCCGTCTTGGAACTGGCGCCGGCTGCCGTTCGACTCAAAACCCCTCTGCTCATCGAGGCGGTGAACCGGTACGAGTCGCCGGTCGGCCACAGCCTGGCCGATACCTGGGATATCGCCCGCCGCGCCGGCAGCCCCCTCGTGCAGATCCTCCCGGACACCTTTCACATGAACATCGAAGAGGCGAACATGGAGCGGGCCTTGCGGGCGCACCTGGCCTGCTTCACCTCCCTCCACCTCTCGGACAACACCCGGCACTTCCCGGGCTTCGGGGCTATCGATTTTGCCAGGGTGATCGCCATCCTCGACGGGCTGGGCTACCAGGGCAAGCTGGCCATCGAGGGGAACGTCCGGACAAGCTTCGCCGCGGATGTCGAGCTGGCGATGCAGCACCTCGGGCCGCTCCTGGCCCGGTAGGAAAGCCCGCCCTCCGCTCGCCAGCTGGCCCGCCCTCTCCACCCTGTGTGCTACTCCAGCCCGCGCACGTACGTACGTAGCTCGCTCAGGTGACTCGCCTTGATGATCGTCTGTCCCGCCGTGATCGTGGGGTCGGTGTAGGCCGCGTGCGTCTTCTTCGCTTTCGCGTACGCCTGATCCAGCGCCGTCCGGAGGTCGGTGAGGTGCGCACGCTTGACCGGGGTGCTCCTGGGGGTGAGGGCCGGGTCCGTCCAGGCGAAGGCCGGCAGCCCTTGGTAGTGACTTCGTAGCGTGTTGATGGCCGCCCGGAGGTCGGTGAAGTGCACCGCCTTGATCTCGGTGACGTGGGGCGTCAGGGTGGCGTCGGAGAAGGTCCTGGAGAAGACAGCCGTCACCGCTTTCGCGGCATTCATCGTGACCTTGCATGTGCCGGTCCCCGTGCAGGCCCCCCGCCACTCGCGGAAGGCGCCGCCGGTCCCGGGACTTGCGGTGAGGGTGACCACAGTGCCGCTCGTGAAGCTCGCCGCACACGTCCCGGTACAGCCGGAAATCCCGGGTGGGCTGCTGGTCACGCTGCCCCCGCTGCTGCCCGTGATGGTGACCGAGAGGGTGTGGGTGGGCAAGGCAAAGGTCGCCGTCACCGTCCGGGGCTGCGTCATGGACACGGTGCAGGTCCCGGTGCCGGTGCAGCCGGCCCCGCTCCAGCCGGTGAAGGTTGAGCCCGAGGCCGCGGTGGCGGTGAGGGTGACAAAGGTGCCATAGATATAAGACTTGCTGCACGTGGCGCCGCAGTTGATTCCAGAAGGGCTACTCGTCACGGTGCCCGCACCCGTCCCCTGCTTTGCGACCGTCAGGCTGGGGACGGAGACCCCCTTGACCGCCACCATCTGGCCGATGCTCCCGGAATCCGAGGAGGCCATGACGACCACGGTCTTGTTCGGAGCCATCTTCCCGTGCGGGAATGTGATGACTCCGGGGGCCCCGTTTTCCAGCTTATTGACAGAGCCCTGAATACCGCCCGTGCCGCTGATTGTAAAGCTGCCTCCGGTGATGGTGCCGGTGTTGTCAAAGCTGTTCATATACCCCCCACCGATGACACGTCCGGCCGAATCCAGGGTAACCATGGACCACGACCAGTAGGGATTGTTCAAGGACTGCGCATCGGAGCGGTTGGCAACGTACCAGGTGCCGGCCAAGTTGGACGTACTGAAGCTCCCGCCGCTCTTCGTTAGCAGGGTCAGCCCGCGTTCAGCACCACCCTCTCTCACCAGGGCGAGGAAAGTCTTCCCCGCATCCAGCTTCCCATGTGGGAAGTTCACAGGCTCCTGGCCCGTATCGAAGGAGCCGGTGACCACCCCGACGCTGTTGATGGAGAAGGAACCGCTGATGGAGATTGACGTGCCGTCGCTCAGGGTCACGCTGCCGCTGCCGCTGCCGGCGCTATTCAGGGTGATTGTCCCCCGAATCGAATCGGGGTCGTTTTCATCCACCGCATCCCCGAAGTCCTCGATGACCCAGGTGCCCGCGAGGTCGGCGGCGCTGAAGCTCCCCCCACCCTTCAGGGCTACGCCGAGCCCAGGTTGCGAGGTTGTGGTGATGAGCATGGGCAGAATCCCCTTGTTCACATCCAGCTTGCCGAACAGGCTCTTGGTGTTCCCGGCGACCGTCACGGAACCCGAGACCAGGCCGGCGTCATATATCACGAACGATCCGGGCGTGAGCCCTCCGGATTGTCCGTGACTATTCGTGTAGGTCCCACCGATCACGGTGCCGGCTGCATTCAGGGTCAGGGTTGCCCAACTCCAGTAGGGGTCATTCGGGATGCTGTCCTCTAATCCCAGGAAGTACCAGGTCCCCGTCAGGTCGCTGGCCGAGAACCCTGTGGCGAAGTTGGCCACGAGGGTCCCTACCTGTCCGACTGTCACCGTGCAGGGATTGGTCCAGCAGCTATAGCCCCACCCTGTGAAGGTGTATCCGGGGTTGGGCGATGCGGTGAATTCGACGCTTGATCCCTGCGGAAAGCTGAACGTACAGGTGGGACCGCAGTTGATGCCGGGTGGATCCGACGTCACAGTTCCCCCAGCCGCGTCCAGCTTCAGGACGGTCAGGGGAACCGATGCCGCGAGGGTTGGAGGTGGGGAAAGTGCCGCCAGCGCGATCGAGACTAGAAGAAGGATTCCCCCAACGGTCCACCGAGACTGCAATGGTCTCACGCCTGCGAACGAAGTCATGCCAGGACCCTCCCTTGCCCCCTCGTTCCCCAATTCGGAACCGCCAGAAAGACACAGCCGGGGTACCGTGGTATGCGGCCCCCCTTCGGCAGCCCGGCTGTCTCAGCAATGTGGGCGAGACCCGCGGCTTTGCGCCCACGCTTCACGACGTGTTTACCGTTTCGAGAGGGCTTGCCCTCGCTGTGTCTTGAACAATATCCTCCTCGTCGCTCCGGCAGCCGTCGGCCCGCGCCCGGCCCCCGCACGCCAGAGGGCTAAATCGGTGGGCACAGTCCCCAAAACACCAACGCCTTCTCTGGTCCCTTCCAGAGAAGGCGTTGGCGGTGCTTCGTGGCGCTCCGAATCCCATACGGCCTCCCCGGCCAGGAGGATTCGTTGGTCGGCCCACTTGCCCAGTCTAGCTGGTTGTGCAACGTCTAGCTGGTTGAACCCCTACCAAATAGCATGCGCCCCGTCAAGAACGAAATCGCCCCTGTGCCCCGTTGCGGACGAATGGCGCCACTCCTCGCCGCCTCACTTTCCGACGAAGGCGCGATAGTTGTCGCGGAGCAGCAGTGCTACGTCGGCCTGGATATGCTGCTTGGTGACCTTGAAGCCTGAGGCCTCCAGGTCCACGTACTTGTCCGTGAGGACCTTGGCGATGACCCGCCGGCTGTGCTCCCACTTGTAGATGAGCTGATCCAGGATGCGGGCATCGGAGTGCTGCGGGACGAAGGTTGTGCCCAGCAGCTCCAGCCGCATCCGGGTGATCTCTTCCACCAGCGACGGGTTGTTGAGGAACCACCAGCAGCCGAAGGGGAGCAGGTTCCCGAACTTCCTGGCGGAGGACGCCAGCTCGTGCTGGTTCTCGCGCGCCAGCATCGACACCATGAACTTGTTCTGCGGGAAGTCCCGGCAAAGGCTCACCACCGACATCACGTCGGCCGCGCCGACGGTGTCCCCGCCGTCCTGGAGACCCGGGTTCACCCGCAGACGCGCGCCCATCATCATGCCCCAGGGCCGGCCGCGCTCCGCCAGGACCGGCATCAGGATCTCCCGGATGAACCGGTCGCCGGCCGGGTTGGCGGGGTCGGGATAGCGGAACTCCGGCGGCAGACTCATGGCCACGTACACCGCCTTCATCTTGTCCAGCCAGTACCCGAGGAACCGCTTCACCTCGTCCACCGTCTTGCCGGAGAAATCCGGCCGGGCGTCGTAGCCCCACGTGGAGAGCTTCTCGCAGGCCACCGGCCAGCTCCGTAGCAGGGGATCGATCCGCAGCACGGCGGCGAAGCGTGGATCGTCGCCGGCGCCAGGCACCTTCTCCCACACTCCGCGCTCCTGGTCGTCGAAGACCGGGTTGGTCATGGTGATGAGGTCCACGTTGGCGACCTGCATCACCTTGTCGATGTACTTGTCCGGGTCCTGCTTGGCGAACCACTTGCGGTAGGGCGTGAGCGTCTTCTCGTTCGGGTCCAGACCCAGCCGCGCGAGCGCCGTGAGGACCCCGCGGCAGGCCTCGCCGATCGGGGTCCGCTTCACGAACAGGTGCTTCCAGATGTGGTCCGCCTGCTCCCGCTTGCTCATGGCCCAGAACTTCTCGTAGGGCAACTCCGTGGCGGGCACGACACGAAAGACCTCGGCGATGAGGTAATGATAGGTCACCAGCTCGTCCACGCCCCAGAGCAGGAGCGCGCCCGGCGCGGGCGAGGCCCCGAACCTGGGCGGGTAGGAGTGGGTGTGCAGGTCGCTCACCGGCTGGGACCAGACGGCCTTCTTGACGTGCTGCTCGATGCTCGTGCGGCTCATGGTCGGCGTCTCCTTCCGCGTGAGGAAATTGGCTGTGCGAATCCGCTGCGGGCGCTCAGGCTCGCTCCCCATCCCTCGCTGTCACGTCACGCTCCTCCTCCAGGCCCGGCCCTTCCGCCAGCGTGAAGTCCCCGACGTGCCCGCCCGTGATCGAGACGAGCTGCTCGAAAGTCATGGGCACACCCGAGGCGCTCGTCCCCGCCGCCGGGTAGATCATCCGGTACTGAGCCAGGCCCTCGTCGAGCAGGATCTGGATCCGCCTGTCGATCCCGAACGGGCACACCCCCCCGGGCTCGAAGCCTGTGGCCGCCAGGGTCTCCTCGTACCGGGCCATCCGCGTCTTCACGCCCAGGGCCGCCTTGAGCTTGGCGGAGGAGACCTTGCGGTCGCCGGGGCAGAGCAGCATGAAGTACCGCCCGTCCTTTCCGAGGAAGAGGAGCGACTTGGCGATCTGCCCCACCCGCACGCCGAGCTGCTCTGCGGCAAGCTGAGACGTGGCCGTGCTCCCCGGCGCGAACTCCACGGCCTGGAGGCCGTGGGCGGCAAGCTGCTCGGACACTCTCTCGGGAATCATTCGATCGTCTCTCCCAACCTCCGGGCAGTCCCGGTACCGCGCGTCAGGGCGGGATGCAGCATGACCCAGGCCGGGCGGGAGTGTCAAGGCGGAATGGTGCGGACGGCGGAGCCTTCAGGCGGACACCTCCGAGCCGGCCGGCTGGACCTCTTCGGGCCGGTGGGGGAACAGGGCCGCGCCGAGAAACACGAGGAGCCCGAAGACGGCCAGCACCTTGAAGGTCAGGTCGAATCCTCCGGTTCGTCTGTGGAGAAAGGCAACGAGGGGCACCGCCGTCGCGCTGGCGCTGAAGGACACCACGTAGCGCACCGCATAGACCCGGGCGCGCCAGGCGTCGGTCGTGTATCTGGCCACCATGGTGTCGTTGATTGTGACCTGCCCGAAGATGGCGAACATCATTCCGATGGCGAGCAAGAGCATCACCCAGTCCCGGGCAGAGGTGGCCAGAAAGAGACAGGGCGCCTGGAGCGCGGCGAGGGGGAGGAACACGGTCCGCAGGGGATGCCGATCGACCAGTCTCCCCACGATGAGCTGCGCCGTCGCCCCGATCATGTACACGGCAAACGCCAGCAGGCCGACGCCCAGGGGCGAGCCCGTCAGCATCGCGAGGCGCTCGTCGAGGATCTTGGGCATCCCCACCGTCGTCGCGTTGAACACGACGCCCCCGGCACTGGTCACGAGGGCCAGGACGATGAAGACCCGGACCACGATGTGTGGCGGCACGCCCAGACTCTTTCGCGCCCCTGTCGTGGCCGCGGTCCGCTGGTCGGGGACCAGCCAGAGAAAGGCCACCCCGAGGAGCACCGTGAGAATGCCGGGCAGGATGAACGCCGCTCGCCAGCCCACCCACTGGGTCAGGGCCCCGGCCGTGAGGGCGGCCAGGGCGACCCCCATGTTACCCCAGACCCCGTTGATGCCAATGGCCCTGCCGATCTTCTCGGCATGGGCGGTCAGCATGGCGGTGCCGACCGGGTGATAGATCGAGGCGAAGAGTCCGATACCCGTGAGCCCGATCGCCAGCGTCACCGGTGACCCGCTCATGCCGGTGAGGATCGAGGCCGTGCCGATGCCGAGGAAGAACAGGGCCAGCATGTTGCGGCGGCTCCACACATCTCCGAGCCAGCCCGAAGGCAGCGACCCCGCCCCGAAGGCGAAGAAGCCCCCCGTCGAAAGTGCCAGCAGTTCGCTGTACGGCCGCCGGAACTCCTCCCCCATCCCGAGGACCGCCGTGGGGAAGATGAGCATGAACATGTGGACGACCACGTGCCCGGCATTGATGAAGGAGACCACCAGGCGGGAAGACCTCATGCACACCTCCGTGCTGCCCCGCTCCCCGGTCCCCTCCAAGCGGACATGGGCGCAAGGTTAACAGGCCCGCGACTCTTTCTTGCACGTCATTCCCGCGAAAGCCGGAATCCAGTCAATATAGTGTCTGATACAAATCTTGCCAATATAGAGAGGACCATTCCTCGTGCTCGCCAGAATGTAGACGGCGGGCTGCTTCTTCACCACTTTCCCTTTCCCCCTGGATTCCGGCTTTCGCCGGAATGACGACAGAGGGAAGTACGCCTTTTCAGATCAGTGCTCATGCCCCAACCGGGAGAGGGGGCTATCCGGGCTTCCCGTGGCGCCTCACGGCTCTCGCCAGAGCGCGCCCAGTCCGGTCCCGAGACCGATCAGGATCAGGCCGACTCCGGAGAGCGCGAAGAGAGCCTCGTAGCGCCCCGCATCCACGAGTCTGCCGAGCACCGCGGTCCCCGCCGCGATGCCCGAGAATAGGTTGAACGCGAAGAGGGAGAAGGCCTTGCCGCGGGCCGTCTGGCTGATCTCCGTCCCGCGGACCTGGAGGGTGGTGTGCAGGCAGACGAAGCCGAGGCCGAGGGCGAGCATGCTCACCATGAAGGCCGGCCAGGGCCAGGGCGGGATGAGGGCCAGGAAGGCCCCGCCCATCAGCGCCCCCCCGAGCCGCGCCAGGCCGTTCTCGGAGAGGCGTCGGCGGATGGGCGCCATGAGGAATCCCCCCGCCATCGTCCCCAGGCCGTAGACCGCAATGAGCATGCCGACGGCGAACTGGTCCAGCCCGTGGCGCTTGGTGGCGAAGGAGCCGAGATAGGTGACCCCGCCCCAGAGGAGGAACCCCTCGAAGAAGACCGCCAGGTACACGAGCTGCGCGCCGCGATTCCGCAGGAAGTCGGTGAAGCGCCCACCGGCTGCGGCGCCGTCCGGGGGGGCCGCGGGACGAGCTGCCGCGAGCCTCCACATGAGGCCCACCGGGACGAGCGCGAGGAGGCCGTACCCCAGGAGCATGACCCGCCAGGAGACGAAGTGGGCGATCGTGCCGCCGATCGAGGCGGAGAAGGCCAGGGCGGAGGACGTGACGACGGAGAGGCGGGCGAGCACGACCTGGCGCCGCTCGTACTCGAAGGTATCGCCGATGAACACCAGGGTGAGCGGGATCACCGCGCCGGCAAAGGCCCCGGCCAGGAGGCGCGCGAGGACGAACTGCCTGGTCGTGAGCGAGAGGGCGGAGAGCACCGTGCAGACGGTGAAGCCCAGACCGGCCGCGCGCACCACCGCGATCCGGCTGAGCCGGTCCGAGAGCGGGCCGTAGAAGAGCTGGCCGGTGCCGTAGGCAAAGGCATAGCTCGTCATGGCCAGCCCGACGGCCCCCGGGGTGGAGCCGAGCGAGGCGGAGATGGACGGGAGCACGGGTGCCAGGATGCGCACGTCCACGGACACCAGGAACGCCAGGTTGAAGAGCAGGACGAGGGGCGTCAAATTACCCCCAGCTCCCGCCCCATCCTTGCGAACTTCTCCAGCGCCAGGTCGATGTCGGCATCCTCCAGCGCGGCCGAGATCTGGACGCGCACGCGCGCCGCGTCCTTCGGCACCACCGGGTAGGAGAACCCGACCACGTACACCCCCTCTGCCAGCAGCCGCTCGGCCATCCGCGCCGCCAGGTGCGCGTCCCCCAGCATTACGGGCACGATGGGGTGCTCGCCGGGCGGGACCCGGAAGCCCTCCCGCGCCATCCCCTCGCGGAAGCGTCGCGTGTGCCGTGCGAGCCGCGCCCGCAGGTCCGGTCGCGACGCCACCAGCTCCAGCGCCTTCAGGGAGGCAGCCGCGACCACGGGGGCCAGGGTGTTGGAGAAGAGGTAGGGGCGGGACCGCTGCCGCAGGGTGTCCACGATCTCCTTCCGTCCGGCAGCATAGCCACCCGAGGCGCCCCCCAGGGCCTTGCCGAAGGTCCCCGTGAGGATGTCCACGCGCCCCATCACGTCGCGATGCTCGTGGGTGCCGCGACCGTTCGCGCCCAGGACGCCGACGGCGTGGGAGTCGTCCACCATCACCAGCGCCCCGTGCCGCAGGGCGAGGTCACAGATCCCGGTGAGGTCCGCGACCGTCCCGTCCATGGAGAAGACGCCGTCGGTGGCGACGAGCCGGAAGCGCGCGTCGGCGGCCTCCCGGAGCCTAGCCTCCAGGTCGGCCATGTCGCTGTTCTTGTAGCGGAGCCGACGCGCCTTGCAGAGCCGGATCCCGTCGATGATGCTGGCGTGGTTCAGCTCGTCGCTGATGACCGCGTCCTCCTCCGTGAGCAGCGCCTCGAAGAGGCCCCCGTTGGCGTCGAAGCACGAGGAGTAGAGGATGGCATCCTCCGCGCCCAGGAACTCGGCGACGCGCCGCTCCAGCTCCTTGTGCAGCGTCTGGGTCCCGCAGATGAACCGCACCGAGGACAGGCCGTAGCCCCAGCGGGTCAGGGCCGCCTGGGCCGCAGCGATGAGCTCGGGGTGTCCGGAGAGGCCCAGGTAGTTGTTGGCGCACAGATTCAGGACCCGCCGGCCGTCCTGCAGGACGATGTGGGCGCCCTGCGGCGAGGCGATGAGGCGTTCCCCCTTGAACAGTCCGGCGCCGCGGATCTCCTCGAGCTGCCGGGCCAGGTGCTCGCGCATGGTCTTGAGCATGGCGGACCTCCAATCCACCAGGATCCTCCCTCCGCCCCTCGACTCCGCTCGGGACAGGCCCCCCTTCGACAACGGGGGGGACGGGGGGATTTGCGTGGGCCCGATGCCATCCTCGAACCTTGTGTGTATGCGACCGGGATCAGCTCCACTCCAGGAGCACTTTCCCGCAGTTCCCCGTGTGCATCACCTCGAAGGCCTCCCGGAAGTGCTCGACGGGGAAGCGGTGGGTCAAGACCGGCCTCACGTCCAGGCCGCTCTGGAGCATCGTGGTCATCTTGTACCAGGTCTCGTACATCTCGCGTCCGAAGATGCCCTTGAGGATGAGTCCCTTGAAGATGACCTCGTCCCAGTCGATCGCCGCCTCGCCGGCGATGATGCCCAGCAGGGCGATGCGCCCGCCGTGGGCCATGTTCGCCAGCATGTCGCGGAAGGCCGCAGGGCTCCCGGACATCTCCATCCCGACGTCGAAGCCCTCGTGCATCCCCAGCTCCCGCTGGACGTCCGGCAGCTTTTCGCGCCGGGCGTCCACGACCCGCGTGGCACCCAGGAGCTTCGCCAGGTCCAGCCGGTAGGGGTTCAGGTCGGTGACGACGATGTGCCGGGCCCCGACGTGGCGGGCGATGGCGGCCGCCATGCAGCCGATGGGCCCGGCGCCGGTGATCAGGATGTCCTCGCCCACGAGATCGAAGGAGAGGGCGGTGTGGGTGGCGTTGCCGAGGGGATCGAAGTAGGCGAGCAGCTCCATGGGGAGGTTGGGCGCCGCGCCCCAGACATTGGCGGCCGGGATGCAGAGGTACTCGGCGAAGGCCCCGGGCCGGTTCACGCCCACCCCGGCCGTGTGCGCACACAGGTGCCGCCGCCCCGCCAGGCAGTTCCGGCAGAGCCCGCACACGATGTGCCCCTCGCCGCTCACCACCTCGCCGGCCTTGAAGCTCCGCACGTTGCTCCCCACGGCCGCCACCGTCCCCGCGAACTCGTGTCCGATGACGAGGGGGGGGTGGATCGTGCGCCGCGCCCAGTCGTCCCACACGTAGATGTGGACGTCCGTCCCGCAGATCGCCGTCTTGTGGATCCGGATGAGGACGTCGTTGATCCCCGGCTCCGGGACGGGGACGTCCTCCAGCCAGAGGCCCGGTTCCGGTCGTGCCTTGACGATGGCCCGCATGCTCGCCATGCCGAGACCCTCCCCGCCCTCAGAGCTTCTCCTCGCCCCGCCCTTTCTCGTACTCCTTGCGCCGGTTCGGCAGGTAGGCGGGGATCGGCACGTCCCACCAGCCGCTCTTGGACACGGCGGTCTGCGGCCAGGTCCTGGCCGTCATGACCTCCACCAGGCTCGGGCCTCCAGAGGCCAGGGCCCGCTTCACCGCCGGGCCCACCTCGTCCGGCTCCTCCACCCGGACCGCCTCCAGCCCGAAGGCCCTGGCGCAGGCGGCGAAATCCGCCGAGTAGACCGAGCCGTCCTTCTTCTCGAAGCAGGTGCCGATGAGCCGCTTCTCCCCGAAGGCGTTGAACTGCAGGTTCATGATGGAGCGGAAGCCGCAGTTGTTCATCACGACGAAGACCACCGGGAGGTCGAGCTGTGCGGCCACCCCCATCTCCTGCATGGTCTGCATGAAGTCCCCGTCGCCGGCGATCCCCACGACCGGCGTCCCGGGGGCCGCCAGCTTGGCCCCGATGGCCCCCGGCACCGTGAAGCCCATGGTGGAGAAGCCCCCGCTGGTGATGTGGGTGCGCGGCGCGTATACCGGGAACTCCTGCCACACCTGTCCCTGGGGGAGGCCCGCCCCCGTCACCACGATGGTGTCGCGCGGCACCGCGCCCCGGATCGCCTGCAGGGCCCGGGAGATGGTCATGGGGCGGACGGGCGAGGTCTGCATCTTGCGCAGGACCCGTTCCCACTCGGCGTTGAGCTTCTGGATCTCCTTGAAGTAGGCCGACCGCGTGTACTCTTTCGGCTTGCCGAGGTCCTTGAGCTGGGCCAGGAGGTCTCCGAGGGCGGCCTTGGCGTCGGCCAGGATGCCGATCGTCGTCGGGTAGTTCTTGCCGATCTCGTGCGGGTCCACGTCGATCTGGATGAGCCGGGTGGGCGGGATGGCGAAGCTCACCCCGTCGCGGAGCGAGGAGGTCACCCAGTCGGTGAAGCGGCACCCCACGGCCAGGAGGACGTCGGCCGACCGGCACACGGCGTTGCCCACGGTGCTGGCCGTGTCCCCCGGATGCCAGCAGTAGAGCGGGTGATCCTCGGGGAAGGCCCCCTTGCCCATCCAGGTCGTCGTCACCGCAGCCCCGAGGAACTCCGCCACCCCCTGGAGTTCCCGGCTCGCGTTGGCCGTGATCACACCGCCCCCCGCCAGGAGGACGGGCCGCTTGGCCCCGAGCAACAGCTTCCCGGCCTGCTGGATGGCCTCCGCGTCGGGGCGCATCCGTCCCTGCGGGACCCGCTCCTCCGGATCGGGAAGCTCCACCTCGGCCGTGTCGGCGGCCACGTCCATGGGCAGGTCCACCAGGACGGGGCCCGGCCGGCCGGAGAGCATCTGGTTGAAGGCGCGGTGCATGACATAGGGGAGCTGGTCCGTCCGGCTCACCTGCCAGTAGCGCTTGACGATGGGCTCCAGGACCCGCGGGAAGTTGGACCAGTGGACACGCTCGATCTCCTGCAGGACCGTGTGGCCGCGCATGTAGGTGTGGGTGCTGCCCGTGATGAGGAGGACGGCGGTGGAATCCACGTAGGCCTGGGCCATGCCGATCACCGTGTTCATGGCGCCCGGCCCGATGGAGGTGGTGACGGCCAGCGGCTTCCCGCTCACCCGGTAGTAGGCGTCCGCCAGGTGGACGCCGCTTTGCTCGTGCATCACCTGGATCATCTTGATCTGGTCCTGGCGATCCACCACGGCATCCAGGAGCGCCACGTTGCCGTGCCCGGGGATCCCGCAGATGTACGGCACGCCCTGTCGGATCAGGTACTCGACGATGATCTCGCTCCCCGTGAGCCGCATGGCCGTCCTCCTTCGACGAGCGTGTTTGGGTGTTCGAGTGTTCCGGATCGGCCGGACTGCCGTACAGCCGTACGCTCTGCCTCTTCCCGGTCGAGCATCCCTATCCATATCCGAGGGACCCGCAGCGGTCAAGGCCAATCGCCGATGGTCGTCGAGGATTCCACCCGCAGAGAGGACAATCTCCCGCGTGCGCCTTTACAGCGCCGGGCTTCGTTGCTATAACACCGCCCATGCGCGCCGCGACCCCGGACGATCGCAGGAAGAACCGGGATGTCCTCGTCATCACCACGGCCCAGTTCTTCATGGCGTTCGCCCTCAACTTCATGTTCGTGTTCCTGCCCTTCTACGTCCACGACATCAGCAACCTGGACGAGGCGGCCACCCTGCGCTGGACCGGGCTCATCGTGGGCGCGGCGTCGGCCATGGCCACCTTCGCCTCCAGCTTCTGGGGGAACTTGACCGACCGGTTCAGCCCCAAGGCGCTCTTCGAGCGCGGGGTGCTGTCCCACGCCATCCTCGTCGGCCTCATGGGGTTCGTCACCGACCTTCGCCTCCTCCTGGCCATCCGCATCCTGCAGGGGTTCCTCGGAGGGATCTCGACCATCGGCCTGATCATCATCTCGGCGATCTCGGATCAGGAGCAACTGGCGCGCCGGATGGGCGCCTACCAGTCGGCCCTCACCCTGGGACAGATCTTCAGCCCGCCCATGGGGGCCATGGCGGCCGCGGCCTTTGGCTTCCGGGGGGCCTTCATCGCTTCGAGCCTGCTCCTCCTCGCCAACTTCACCTTCTGCCTCGTGGGGCTCAGCCCGTTGCCGCCCCGCCCGCGGCGGCCGGCCGAGCCCATTCCCCGCCGCCAGCTCTGGCTGGCCTGGGCCATTGCCTTCGCGGGGACGGTCCAGATCGTCTTTCTCCCCAGTGTCCTGCCCACGATCCTCCAGAGCTTCAGGCTCCCCGAGGCGCGGCAGCTGGTGGCGGCGGGGACCATCGTCTTCGCCTACGGCGCCTCGGCCGCAGTTGGCTCGTACGGATTCAGCCGCCTGGCGGCCCGCCTCCGCCCCGAGCGGCTGATCCTGCTCGCGAGCCTGGGCGCGTCCGGCCTCCAGGTGCTGCTGATCCTCGGCGTGGAGCCGGTGAGCTTCACCCTGATCCGGATGGCCCAGACCTGTCTCGCCGCCGGGATCTTCCCGCTCGTCCTGACGCGGATCGCCGCACGGGGCCACGGGGCCACCATCGGCTTCATCAACACCTCCCGGTTCGCCGGCAATGCCGCCGGCCCGATCATCGCCACGTTCGTTCTGGCAAACTCGAATCTCCTGGTTCTGTATCTGGTCCTGGGGACAGGCCTGGCCGCGGTCGCGACCGGTCACCACCTGGCCGCGAGTGCGCAAGCCCGGAGCCGGTAGGCCGCCCGGCCAGGACCTCGGTCATCGGTACCGGACACCGAATGGGGCCTAACTGCTTGATTTATCGAGGGAGCATTTTAGGTTTTTCGACTGGAGTACGGGATTGGGGTGAAGCATGAAACGGTATGCGATGCCCGATGAACTGATTCGCCCGGTCCTGCGGGTTGCGATGCCGCGCCTCCCTCGGCTGTACGCCCCCGGCTGCACGGTGCATGTGGTTGCCCGGTGCAACAACCGTGAGTTCTCCATTACCGCCAAGGAGGACTATGAACAGATCCTCGTGGCGCTTGGTGAGCTGCTGCGATCCTACGGGGTGGTGCTGTACGCCTATGCGCTGATGTCAAACCATGTCCACCTTCTCCTCCGTTACCCCGAGGCTGATCCCCTCGGACGACCCTTGCGATGGTTCATGACCGAAACTTCCAAGGCCTTCAACCGGAGCCGCGGACGACGGGGCCATTTCTGGGAGCGGCGATATAGCGCGTGCCTCGTGGAAGATGAGATGTACGCCCTGGCCGCCCTCCGGTATCTGGATCGAAATCCGGTGCGAGCCGGGCTCGTGGAAGATCCTGCGGCCTATCCCTGGTCCAGTTGCGCGGTCTACGCCCTGGGAACACCCAATCCGCTGATCAGTCACCACCCGAGCTACCTCGCCCTGAGCCTCTACCCCAAGGTGCGCCAAAGATATTACCGGAGCTTGCTGGCCCCCAGCGCGGAGCCACAGGCCGACGCCCGGAACCCGGCCTGGACGACACAGCGTGCGGTTGGCAGTCCCGCCTTCCTCGAGCGCCATGCTCCCACCTCCTCACACAAAGAATCTGAAGGCACGATCCTGTAGAATTCATGAGTTAACCCCAAAATGGTGTCCGGTACCGAGACGAGCGAGGGATTGTGAAAGCGGGATGGGGGATCAAGCGGTGAGCTGGGAGGTGTTGGGGGTCACATTGACCCTGGAACGACAGATGCCATGACCAGTCGAGAGCGTGTGCGGACGGCACTCGCCCACAAGGCCCCGGATCGGGTCCCGGTGGATTTCGGCAGCACCACCGTGACCGGGATGCACGTCTCGGTGGTCGCCGCGCTACGGGAGCACTTTGGCCTGGAGAGGCGCCCGGTCAGGCTGCTCGCCCCCTCCTCGATGCTGGGCGATCTGGACGAGGATTTGCTGAACGCCATGGGCGTGGACGCCATCGGTCTGTTCCCGCGGAACACCAGCTTCGGCTACCCCAACGAGCACTGGAAAGAGTATCGCCTGCCCTGGGGCCAGGTGGTTCTGGTCTCCGGGCACTTCCACGCCACCACGGACGTGAACGGGGATCTCCTCACCTACCCCCAGGGGGACACGAGCGCCTCGCCCAGCGGCCGCATGCCCGTGGGCGGCTACTACTTCGATACCATCATCCGCCAGGAGGAACTGGATGAGGCGCGCCTCAACCCGGAGGACAACCTCGAGGAGTTCGGCCCCGTCTCCCGGGAGGACCTCCAGTATTTCCAGGCCGAGGCAACCCGTCTCGACTCCTCGGGCCGGGCGGTTGTCGCCGCCTTGGGCGGCACCGGGTTCGGGGACATTGCCCTTGTCCCGGCGCCGGGCCTCAAGCATCCCAAGGGAATCCGCGACATCACCGAGTGGTACATCTCGACCCTCACCCGACAGGACTACATCCGCGCCATCTTTGCCCGCCAGTGCGACCTCGCCCTGGACAAGCTTGCCCGCGTCCACGCCGTCGTCGGCGACGCCATCGACATCCTGTACGTGTGCGGCACGGACTTCGGCACGCAGGAATCCAGCTTCTGCTCCACCGACACCTTCGAGAAGCTCTGGGCTCCCCACTACCGCCGGATCAACGACTGGGTTCACCGCCACACCGCCTGGAAGACGATGAAACACTGCTGCGGGGCCGTCGAGCCGTTCATGCCCCATTTCATCGCCGCGGGCTTCGACGTCATCAACCCCGTGCAATGCTCCGCCGCCGGCATGGACCCAGCGACGCTCAAGACCCGGTACGGGGACCGGCTCGTCTTCTGGGGTGGGGGCGTGGACACGCAGCACACGCTGCCCTTCGGCACGCCCGAGGAGGTCCGGGCCGAGGTCCTGGCGCGCTGCGAGATCTTTTCCCGGGGCGGCGGCTTCGTCTTCAACGCCGTCCACTGCGTGCAGGCCAACACGCCGGTGGCCAACATCGTCGCCATGCTGGACGCGGTGAAGGAGTTCAACTGGATTCGGTAATCAGACGCGTCGCATGCAGCGTCTCCTCTGGGGGGACTTCACATCAGATGTCTGGACGGCTCGTGGGTCTGATCTCGGATACCCATGGTCTGCTGCGGCCGGAAGCGATCCGGGCGCTTCAGGGCTCTGATCTGATCATTCACGCGGGTGATGTCGGAAAGGAAGCGGTGCTCACCGACTTACAGGTGGTGGCTCCCGTCACCGCGGTGCGAGGCAACGTCGATAGGGAGGTGTGGGCTCACCGGCTGCCCAGGACTGAAGCCCTGGAGATCGAGCAGGTGCGGGTGTACGTCATTCACGATGTCAAGGAGCTCGACCTCATTCCGGAAGCCGCGGGATTCAAGGTCGTAATCAGCGGGCACTCCCACCGGCCATCCATCCACGAGCGCCAGGGGGTCATCTTCGTCAACCCGGGCAGCGCCGGGCCCCGGCGCTTCAACGTGCCGGTCAGCTTGGCCCGAATGTCTGTGCAGGACGCCTCCGTCGAGGTGGAACTGGTGACGCTGGACGTCTGATCTGCTCTGGAGCCCCGACCTGCTCCAGTGGAGAGAGAGCCGGATGCGAAGGCGGCCCCGTCCGAAAAAAAGGCTAGGGTTTTTTCGCTCGTTGAGATAGGGTAGGAATGCGATCAATGAGAGGCTCCCCGGGGTCTCCGACGAGCGGCCCCGCCGGCATCTCAAGGAGGCGTCATGGCAGGAAGCTCTCGCCAACATCGTGGCGAAAAACGGCGGAAGGAGCTTGCCCGCAAAGCCAAGCAGGAAGAGAAGCGCCAGCGAAGAACGGACCGGAAGGGAGAGGCCGGCGGCGGTCCCCCCATCGACTGGGGGGAGATGCCCGCCGCGCCTGGAGACGGCTCGGAGGTGGGTGTGCCTGCGGGCGAGCCCGAGACCGAGACGACCGCAGCCGACCCCCAAGGCGCCGAGACCCCTTGACGGCCCCGCCCCGCACGTCCCGCGTGTCCTCGTAGGTCCAGCCGCCCGTCCTCAGAGACTCCCGACGCAGGTGCATCTCGCCCCGTCTCCTTCGGGGCACGGAAGCCTCGGTGCAGGACGGTAATGTGCCTCAGGACCACACGCCCGGGATGGGGGCACTGCACTTGGGGCAGGCGCCGCCGGGTGCGAGGTGGTTGGCCAGGACCCTGAAGCCGACCCGCTGGATCAGGAGGGTCTTGCAGGTGGGGCAATACGTGTTTTCCAGGGATCCGGTCCGACCCGGGATGTTGCCGGCGTACACGAAGTGGAGGCCTTCGGCCTGTCCGATCTCGGCCGCGCGCATCAAGGCTGTGGCTGGGGTCCAGCTCCGGTCGCGCATCTTGTAGTCCGGGTGGAAGGCGGTCACATGCCACGGGATACTCCGTGACACCCCGGCCAGGAAGCGTGCGATTCCCCGCAGCTCCTCGTCACTGTCGTTCCATTCCGGCACGATGAGCGTGACGATCTCCACCCAGAAGCCCTTCTCCACCAGGCGCGGGATCGTCTCCAGGACGGTTTCGAGCTTGCCTCCCAGCTTCCGGTAGTGCTTGTCGTCGAAGCCCTTCAGGTCCACCTTGTACAGGTCCAGCCACGGCCGGAGGTAGTCGAGCACCTCGGGCGTGGCGTTGCCGTTGCTCACGTACGCCGTCTTCAGCCCGTGGGCCTTGGCGACCTTGAACACCTGCACGGCCCACTCGCTGGTGATCAGCGGCTCGTTGTAGGTGCTGGTCACGATGGGCGCGCCGTGGTCGATGGCGCAGCGCACGATGGCCTCGGGGGAGACGCGGGCGGGGCGGGCCATGGCGTCGCCATCCCGGATGGCCTGCGAGGTGATCCAGTTCTGGCAGTAACCGCAATGGTAGTCGCAGCCGAGCATCCCGAAGGATAGCGCCGCGGCGCCCGGCAGGGCGTGGAAGAACGGCTTCTTCTCCACCGGGTCGAGCTGGAGGGAGGTGCCGATGTAGCCGCCGGGAACGTACAGCACGCCTGCCCGGTTGAAGCGGACCTTGCACACACCGTCCCGGCCGTCCGGGATGAGACACCGGTGGCCGCAGGCATAGCAGCGCACCCGCTGCTCCGACAGCTTCTCGTACAGCTCGCCTTCCGTGGTGAGCCTGTCCAGGACATCCTTGAGCGTGAGCGTGGCACCCATGGCAGCCCTCTGCGGATGCCCTGAGTATAGGGCCAGCGGAACGCCGGCGCAAGTGGGCGCGCTTCGTCGGGTCAACCGCCCGGCGCGCCGGCGCCGCCCGAGAGGCGGGCGCCCAGCCCCCGAAGCTCCTGCGCATCCAGGTCGGAGACCAGGGCGTACCCCAGCTCCCCGGACCGCCAGAGTATCACGTTGAATCCTCGGGAGACGGTGGCATACGCCCGGCTTCCTCCCAGGGGCTCCAGGCCGCGGGTCGGCCAGGGGAGCCCCTCCGCCCGGAACACGAAGAGCGAGATGGTGTGCAGCCGCCGCCCGTACACGAAGACCGCCGCCTTCCGGTCGAGGAAGTACCCGACCGACCCGCCCCGCAGGGGAAAGTCCTGATCCCCCTCGAACGAGACCACCGGGGCGAAGTCGAGGCGGCCCTCGAACCAGGGCTTGACCTGGTGGATGCCCCCGCTCTCGACCTCCAGCGGGTGCTGGCTGGCCAGCAGCCGCAGGTAGTCGGTCACCGCCTCCCGGACCATCCCGGCGGTTCCCCCCGACCGATCGGGGATCGCGCGCTCGTAGTACAGCGGGATCGCGATGAGCAGCACCACGGCGACGCCGACGGCCGGGGCGAGCGAACGGCCCCACCGGCTCCACCAGGATGGCTTGGGTGCAGGCGCCCCCGGCCACTGCGCCGCCAGTCTGCGCTTCAAGGCGATCGAGGCGGGGTGCTGCGGCAGCCGATGCTCCAGCAGGTCGGTCAGTACCCGCTCCTCCCCCGCAGCCCGCTCGCAGGCCTCGCAGGAGTCGAGGTGCGCCCGCATCTCATCCTGCAGCCCCGGCCGAAGCCGCCCCTGCTGGTAGTCGATGAGATGCGTTCGGACCTCCTCGCAATGCATGCCGATCCCTACCTCGAATAGTCCTTGAGTCGCTGCCGGAGGGCCGCGCGCGCGCGGGCCAGCCGGGACTTCACGGTCCCCACGGCGCACCCCAGGATCTCCGCCACCTCGGTCTCCGTTTGCCCTTCGAGATCCAGGAGGACCACCGCCCGCCCCTCCTCGGAGAGGCTCATCAGGGCCTTCTCGATGTCCCCGGCCACAACATTCCGCAGCCGGTCGAGATCGATATCATCACGCAGCCAGTCCTCCGGCGCCACGTCCTGGGCGACCGGATCGACGGTGTCGAGTCCTCCCACGGTCGGATTGTTGCGCTGGCGGCGATACTGATCGATGAAGGTATTCCGCAGGATCCGGAAGAGCCAGGCCTTGAGGTTTGTCCCGCTCGTGAACTGTACAGCCGCGCGGAGCGCCCGGGCGTAGGTCTCCTGCACGAGATCCTCGGCGTCAGCGTCGTTGCCGGTGAGGTAGCGGGCAAGGTTGTGCAGTGCATCGACGTATGCCAAGGCCTCACGCGGGAGCGTCGCACCCCCCTCCGGCCCGTCCTCGCGTGCCATGTGGACATCATAGTCGCTTAGCTTGCCGTCGTCGAACACTGATCCGGGTCCACATCCCGCCCATGGGCCCATACACGTCCACCCTTGCTAACGCTCCGACGAGCCATTCGTTCCCAAGTATTATTTCCGGCGCGCCGGAACGATTCGGGCGCCGCCGCGTTAGCAGGAGTGAACAGCAGAACGCGGCCGCGCCGGGACGCGGCCAGGACCCTGACGCGCGCCCACGCGGCGCGCACGGAAAGGAGATCGAACCCATGAGCAGCCATATCCCATCCAGCCACAGGCCATCCCCCTGGCGCAGGGCGTTGGCGGGCGCCGCCGCCCTCGCCGTCCTGGCGCTCCCTGCCCTGCTCTTCGCAGCCGGACCCCAGCCCCTCCCCTTGTCGCAGCAGGTCGCCAAGGTGACCGGCCCCCAGGTTCACATCGACAACTTCCAGTTCACCCCGGCCGCCCTGACCGTCCCCGCTGGCACGACGGTGACCTGGACCAACCAGGATGACATGGTGCACACCGTCACCTCCGCGGATCAGGTGTTCTCGTCCCCGAGCCTGGAGACAGACGAGGCGTTCACCTACACCTTCACCAAGCCGGGGATCTACACCTACTTCTGCAAGCTCCACCCCCGCATGACCGCGACCGTGATCGTGCAGTAGTCCCGTGACCGCAATCCGGAAGGAGGACGATATGCAAGAGCGCATCTTCACCCGGCACCACGATCGAATCCAGAAGGACCCCAGCCATGACGGCATTGACCGCCGCGGCTTTCTCGAGTGCATGGCCTGGGTGGGTACAGGCCTTCTCTGGACTGTCAGCGGCGGGGTCCTCTCCTCCCAGCGTCTCAGCCCGGCGCTCGCCGCGGAGATGCCACGCGGGGAGTTCAGCTTTGTCCAGATCAGCGACAGCCACATCGGCTTCAACGCGGATGCCAATCGCGACGTGACCGGGACGCTGCAACAGGCCATCGCCCGGATCAATGCCCTGCAGCCGGCGCCGGCCTTTCTGCTCCACACCGGGGACCTCACCCACGGACAGAAGCCCAGCGAATTCGACACCCTCGCCGAGTCGCTCAAGGGGGCCAGCGCCAAGCAGGTGTTCTACGCACCCGGCGAGCACGATGTCTTCGCCGACGGGGGAAAGGAATTCCTGGCCCGCCACGGCAAGCAGATGACGGGGGGCGGCTGGCAGAGCTTCGACTACCAGGGGGTCCATTTCATCGGCCTGAACAATGTCGCGGACCTCAAGGCCGGAGGCATGGGCGCCCTGGGCTCAGTGCAGCTCGAGTGGCTGGAAAAGGACCTGCAGGGACTGTCCAGCAGCACGCCCCTCGTGGTCTTTGCCCACATCCCACTCTGGGCCGTGTATCCGCCGTGGGGGTGGGGAACCGACGATGGCCAGCAGGCCCTCGCCTACCTCAAGCGCTTCGGGTCCGTCACGGTGCTGAACGGGCACATCCACCAGACCCTGCAGAAGGTGGAGGGCAACATCACCTTCCACACCGCCATGTCCACGGCCTTCCCCCAGCCGGCCCCCGGCAGCGCCCCCTCGCCGGGCCCGCTGAAGGTGCCCGCAGGGGAGCTGCGTCATCTGCTTGGCATCAGGCAAGTGAATGTGGTCCAGGGCAATGACGCTCTGGCCATCATCGATTCGCGGCTTGCCTGATCGGGGGGAGTCGTGTCACGAAATCACGAGAGGAGGACATCCCATGAAGACGCTATTGGCCGCAAGTCTGGCTGCAACCGTGCTTGCCGCATCGATGGCCTTTGCCATCGAGCTGCCGGTCTCGCAGCCAATCAAGGGACCCGAAGGGCCGGACGTCCGGCTCCACGCCGAGGGACGACCGGTGATCGGCGGAGAAGGACCGATCGCCCGCTAGCCGCCGGCACCCCCCGCGCCGGGCGCTCGTGAATCCCCCCGGGATTCCGGGCGCCCGGCCGTGTATCCATGTCAGGAGGGCCGCCTGTCCGAAGGCGCCCCTGCGGCACACGGCTGACGGGCATCGAGCTACGAGGCGGCCGGCCCCTCCGGCTTCGGCGGAGGCGCGGCGATCCGGAGGAGGGCCTGGAACTCCTGGTCACGCGTCTGCTTGATGAGCTTGCCCCGAGAGATGGCAAAGAGGAGCAGCTTCCCGTCGGGTGTCTCCTGCTCCAGGTGGGAGATGAGGTCTTTATAGCGGATGGTCGTCTCCCCGGAGGCGGCGAAGATCCGCTCCGGATCCACCTGCTCTACCTCCAGCCACCTCCGGACCTCGGCAATGGCCTCGCCCTTGGTCAAGAGAGGGATCTCGTCCTGGTCCTTCCGATCCTCTGACATCAGGTGGTTCCTCCGAGGACATCCACTACTGTCCTGCCCGCGCCCCCCCGACCCCGTCTCATTGTATGTGGCGTGCCGCGGTCCCACAAGGGGCATTCCCCGGCCTTGGAAACCGCTCCTTGGCCTGTTATAGTCTGGCGGCCGAGGAGGGGACCGGGGGATGCCCACGCAGCAGGAGCTGGAGGAAGAGGATCTCCGCGTGCGTCAGCTTCGCATCGCGGTGGATCTGGCCCTGGGCCTGATCGGCCAGACCGACATGAGCCTGACCCAGGCCGAGGAAATGATCTCCGCCACTCGCGGGATGGCGCTCCGCCTCTTCCCGGGCAAGGAACTCGCCTTCGATCTCATCTATCTTCCGCGCTTCCGCCGGCTGCTGACCGAGCGGTACAGGCTGCACTGAGTCTGGAGTGATCACGACGAAGCGCGCGCCCGGTCGGAGCGGCCGAGGCGCGTCCACGACGGGGCATCGGACGATGCGCCTCGGCGCTCACATGTCCATCGCCGGGGGGATGGATCGGGCCCCCCTGCGGGGCCGCCAGGCAGGCTGCGACACCATCCAGGTCTTCACCAAGAGCAATCGGCAGTGGCACGCCAAGCCGCTGGATGAGCGGGAGGTCGAGGCCTTCAAGGCGAACCTGGTGTCCACCGGCATCGACCCGGTGGTGGCACACGACTGCTACCTGGTCAACCTGGCCGCCCCAAGTACCTCCGTGTGGAAAAAGTCGCTGGCGGCCTTCCGGGTGGAGATGGAGCGGGCGGAGCGCCTGGGCATTCCGTACCTGGTCACCCACCCCGGCTCCCACCTGGCGGCCGGCGAGGCGGATGGAATTGCCCGCGTGGGGGAGGCGCTGAACATCCTCCACGCGGCCTTGCCTGGTCAGCGCCTCCAGGTCCTCCTGGAAACCACGGCGGGCCAGGGCACCAGCCTGGGCTACCGATTCGAGCAGCTCGCGGCAATCCTGGCGCAGCTCGAGCAGGCCGGCCGGGTGGGCGTCTGCCTGGATACCTGCCATCTGTTCGCGGCGGGCTACGACATCCGATCCGCGGCGGGCTACCGGCGGACCATGCGGGAGCTGGCGACGACCCTGGGCCTCACCCGGGTGAAGGCCATCCACCTCAACGATTCGCAAAAGGGCCTCGGCAGCCGGGTGGATCGGCACGAACATATCGGTGAGGGGGCCCTGGGCCTTCCCGCGTTTCGCTGGCTCCTGAACGACCCCCGTCTCCGCCGGGTGCCCATGATCCTGGAGACGCCCAAGGATCCTGACTTCGTCACCGCGGATCGACGGAACCTGGCGCGGCTCCGGGCCCTGCTGAACCATGGAGGCCGGAAGTGAGCCGGAGTGTGATGGTGGCGCCCGCCGGGCCCCGGCGATCCAACAGGAGAGCTTTGTGACAACTCCCCGCATCCTGCGCGTCCACCCCCTGGCCGGCGTCGAGGGCGGCCGTGTCACGATCCTGGGCGAGCGCCTGTGCGAGCCCGGAGGTGAGCTCCCCTCGCCCCGCTTTGAAGCGCTCGAGACCAGGCCCCTGATCGCCTCATCCACACGGATCGTCACCCCCATCCCGGAGGGAGCCGCGTCCGGGTTCCTCCGCGTCGTGTGGCCAGACGCCATGGCCCAGGGGCCCTTCTTCGAGGTGGCGACCAAGCTGGCGGACGAGCTGCACCCCGTGGCCAGTCCGGTGGTGGATGGCCATGGCCACATCATCACCACCTTCAGCGGCACCCGGGGTCAGGCCGCCCCGAACGGGGTCTCCGTCTTCCGGATCTCCCCCGACGGAGGAGTGGAGCCACATGTGAGCGACCTCGTCAACCCCACCGGTCTCGCCCTGGACTCCGAGGGCACGCTGTTCATCTCCTGCCGGAACGACGGCACCATCCGGCGGGTCGCGTCGGGTGGGCAGGCCGAGATCTTCGCCGACGGGCTGGGCGTCGCCACGGGCATCGCCTTCGACCAGGCGGGGACCCTCTTCGTGGGGGATCGGACCGGCGGGATCTTCGCCGTGGACCGGCTGGGGGCCGTCCGGCGATTCGCCAAGCTCCCGGCCAGCGTGGCCGCCTACCATCTGGCCTTCGGGCCGGACGGCGACCTGTACGTGACTGCGCCTACCCTGTCCAACGACGACCCCGTCTCCCGCATCAGCCCGTCCGGAGCCGTCACGTCCTTCTTCGAGCATCTGGCCCGCCCCCAGGGGTTGGCCTTCGATCGGGAGGGGAAGCTCTTCGTGGTCGCGATCCACCGGGGGGAGCGGGGCATCTTCAAGCTCGCCGGCGATGGGAAGGCAGAGCTGGCGGTGGCCGGCGAGAACCTGGTGGGCCTCACCTTCGACGGGCGAGGCCGCATGATCATCGCCAGCAGCAACGCCGTCTACCGGTTGGGTTGGACGGGGAACTGAGGAAGAAATGACGGAGACGACGCCCATGGCCGAGATGGACGAGCTGATTCAGGACCTCCGGAAGCAGGTAGCCGGAGAGGTCCGCTTCGATCCCGTGACCAAGGCGCTCTACAGCACCGATGCCAGCATCTACGAGATCGAGCCCCTGGGCGTCGTGATCCCGAGAACCGTCGAGGACGTCGAGGCCACCGTCGGGCTGTGCCGCAGCTACCAGGTCCCGATTCTCCCGCGGGGGGCCGGGACGGCCCTGGCCGGCCAGTCCGTGGGGCGGGCCGTCCATCTGGACATGTCCAAGTACCTGAACCAGGTCCTGGAGATCAACGTGGAGGAGCGCTGGGCTCGCGTCCAGCCCGGCGTCGTCCTGGACGAGCTGAACGCCATGCTCCGGCCGCACGGCCTCTGGTTCGCGCCCGACGTCTCTCCCAGCAACCGCGCCACCATTGGCGGCATGATGGGCAACAATTCCTCGGGGGCCCGCTCCATCATCTACGGCAAGACCATCGACCACGTCCTGGAGATGACGGCCCTCCTCGGCACCGGGGAACTGATCACGGCCCGCCGCCTGACCGAGGAGGAGCTGGCGCGCAGGCGGGAGGCCGCGGGCCTGGAAGGGGCCATCATCCGCCAGGTCCAGCACCTCGCCTCGACGCATCGCGAGGAGATCCTGCGCCGCTACCCCAAGATCCTGCGCCGCGTGGGCGGCTACAACCTGGACGAGTTCACGAACGGGAAGCCGTTCAACCTGGCCCGGATCCTGGTGGGCTCCGAGGGGACGCTGGGCACGACCCTGGAGGCCAGGATCAACCTGGAGCCGCGGCCCAAGCCCACCGAGGTCGCGTTGATGGTCGTCCACTACCGCGACATGTTCGAGGCGCTGGAGTCCACCACGGAGATCATGGCCACGCGCCCGACCGCCATCGAGCTGATGGACAAGTTCATCCTGGACCTCACCCGGGCGTCCATGGAGTATGGCCGGCAGCTGACCTTCGTCCAGGGGGATCCCGGCGCCCTCCTCTTCGTCGAGTACTACGGGAAGACGCCGGCGGAGCTCGCCGCCAAGCTGGACGGGCTCGAGGCGCACCTCACGCGGCAGCGCCGGGGCCTGGCTTTTACCCGGGCCGTGACCCCCGAGGAGCAGCAGAAGATCTGGAAGGTGCGGAAGGCGGGCATGGCGCTCCTCCTGGGGATGCCGGGGGATCGGAAGCCCGTCGCCGGGATCGAGGACACGGCGGTCGCGCCGGAGCGCGTGGCCGAGTACATCCGACGGCTGGACGCCATCGTGCGCGGCCAGGGGGCCGAGGCGGCCTACTACGGCCACGCCTCGGTCGGGTGTCTCCACGTCCGACCCATCATCGACCTCAAGCAGGACACCGGGGTGGAGCGGCTCCGCGCCATCGCGGAGGAGGTCTGCGACCTGGTGATGGAGTACGGCGGCGCCATGAGCGCCGAGCACGGGGACGGCCTGGCCCGCTCCTGCTGGAACGAGAAACTCTTCGGACCGACGATCTACAAGGCCTTCCGCGAGCTGAAGGCCACCTGCGATCCCCACGGCCTCATGAACCCGGGGAAGATCGTGGACGCCCCTCCCATGACCGAGAACCTGCGCTACGGGGGGACGTACCGGGCCCGGCAGATCGCGACCCACTTCCACTTCCGGCGGGAGGGCGGCTTCGACCGGGCCATCGAGATGTGCAACGGGGCGGCCGTCTGCAAGAAGAAGCTGGAGGGGACCATGTGCCCCTCCTACATGGTCACGCGGGAGGAGGAACATTCCACCCGCGGCCGGGCCAACGCCTTGCGGGCCGCCATCAACGGCCGATTGCCGGCCGACGCCCTGACCAGCCCCCGCATGTTCGAGGTCCTGGACCTCTGTCTGGAGTGCAAGGGGTGCAAGGGGGAGTGCCCGTCCAACGTGGACATGGCCAAGCTCAAGTACGAGTTCCTGGCCCACTACTACGAGCGGCACGGGACGCCGCTCCGGGCCAGGCTCTTCGGCCACATCGAGCGGCTGAACCGGTTGGGCTGCGCCCTCGCCCCCGTGTCCAACTGGGTGATGGACAGCGCGCCCTCCCACTGGATCCTCGACAAGCTCCTGGGAGTCCACCGGAACCGGCACCTGCCCCCCTTTGCCAGCGAGACCTTCGACCGGTGGTTCGCCCGCCGCAATGGCCGCCGGCCAAAGGGGACCCGCGGGCAGGTGGTGCTGTTCCACGACACCTTCATGAACTACAACGCCCCCGGGGTCGGGAAGGCCGCGCTCAAGGTCCTGGAGGCCGCCGGCTTCGAGGTGCTCCTGGCTGAGAAGAAATGCTGCGGCCGGCCCATGATCTCCAAGGGGCTGATCCGCCAGGCCAAGGCGAATGCCGCCCACAACGTGGACCGGCTCTCGGAATACGCGCGCCGGGGTATCCCCATCGTGGGCTGCGAGCCGAGCTGCATCCTGACCTTCCGCGACGAGTACCCCGACCTCCTGGACGATCCGCGCGCCGGCGAGGTCGCCACGCATACCTTCTTGATCGAGGAGTTCCTCCTGGGCTTGCACGCTCGGGGAGAGCTGCACCTGCCCTTCCAGAGGTCCGGCAAATCCATCCTGCTGCACGGCCACTGCCACCAGAAGGCCCTCCTGGGCTCGGGCCCCAGCCTGCAGGTCCTGCGGCTCCTGCCCGGGGCGACGGTCGAGGAGGTGGATTCCGGCTGCTGCGGCATGGCCGGCTCCTTCGGCTACGAGAAGGAGCATTACGAGCTGTCCCTGGCCATCGGCAGCCGCCGGCTCTTTCCCACCATCCAGGCCCGGGGACCCGAGGTGGAGATCGTGGCCGCGGGCATCTCGTGCCGCCAGCAGATCGCCCACGGCACCGGCCGGCGCGCCCGGCACCTGGTGGAGGTCCTGGCCGAGGCCTTGCCATAGGCCTCATGGAGCTGTCCATGTCGTGGCTTCATCCGCACCCCCCGAGACTCCCCTCCAGGCAGGAGGCCCTGCCGGGCCGGGACGAGCGCCTGGCGGTGCCCGCGGCCCACGCCGTGAGCGGCGCGCGTCTCCTGCCGCCCTTCCCCGCCGGCACCGAACTCGCCCTCTTCGGCATGGGCTGCTTCTGGGGCGCGGAGCGATGCTTCTGGGAGCAGCGCGGTGTCTACTCCACGGCGGTCGGGTACGCCGGCGGGTTCACGCCCAACCCCACCTACGAGGAGGTCTGCAGCGGCAGGACGGGCCACGCCGAGGTCGTGCGGGTGGTCTTCGACCCGGCAGTCATCTCCTACGAGGCGCTCCTCCGGGTCTTCTGGGAGCACCACGACCCGACCCAGGGCATGCGCCAGGGAAACGATGTCGGGACACAGTACCGCTCGGCCATCTTCTGCTACGAGACGGCCCAGCGGAGCGCGGCGGCCTCCTCCCGCGAGGCCTACCAGTCCGCCCTCCGGGGGACCGGCCTCGGCCCCATCACCACCGAGATTGCCGACGCGCCGGAGTTCTACTACGCCGAGGCCTACCACCAGCAGTACCTGGCCAAGAACCCCTGGGGCTACTGCGGCCTCGGCGGCACCGGCGTGGCCTGCCCACTCCCCCCCAGCCAGGCCCGCTCCGACCCGCGGTCCGCGCAGCCGTGAGCGGCCGTAGCCCGCAGAGCGCATTGCTTCCTCCCGAGATTTCGGGTAGGCTACCCACGTCCTGCTTCCAGCCTTCGGGCTGGCTCAGCCATCAGGTCCTGGCTGGTCGACGCGAGGAGGGATTCCCCATGGCGGCACCCCAGACCATCCTGGTTGCGGACGACGACCGGATCGTGACCCGACTCCTGTCCGAGCACCTGACGGAGAAGGGATTCAACGTCGTCCAGGCCTTCGACGGCATGCAGACCATGATGGCCATTCGCCGACACCAGCCGGCGGCACTCGTCCTCGACGTGATCATGCCGGGGGGCACAGGTGAGGATATACTGAAGCGGCTGCAGACCCTGAAGGACAAGCCGTCCATGCGCATCCTGGCCGTGAGCGCCAGCGCCGATCCGAAGCTCCCGCAGCGCGTGAAGGACCTCGGGGCCCACGAGTTCCTCAAAAAGCCGTTGGATCTCGACGAGGTGCATCGCCTCCTCCGCCGCTTGCTGGAGACCCCACGCGAGCCGGCGGCGACGCCTCCGCAGGCCGTTCCGGCCGCGGGGCCCACGCACGACGTGTGGAAGGGCTACAAGGACCTCGTGCTGGGCCAACTGGCGGTCCTGGAGGAATCGGCCGCGGCGTGGGAGCGAAACGTCCTCACGACCGACCTGCAACAGCGGGCCGAGATCGAGGCCCACAGGCTGGCGGGATCCCTGGGCACCCTCGGGTTCCCGGACGGCTCGCGCCTGGCGCAGGAGATCGAGGCGCTGCTGCACGACCGGACCGTTCTCCGTCAATCCCACCCCACCCACCTCGCCAGTCTGGTGGCACACCTCCGAGAGATCCTGCAGCAACGGACGACCTGACCCTCGGGCGGCGAGACCCGCGCCCCCGCGGGCCGACGCCGAGGCCGACGCGTCGCCCCCCCTCTCACCCGCCAAGAAAAGACGCCGATCCCCCGCATGGGAACCGGCGTCAAGGCATCCGGGAGCGCGGCTTGCCTGGTTGACAACGGCCTGTCCGGCCGCTACATTACGCACATCCGCATTATGCAGAAATGCATAATGCTCATCTGCATACGCGAGGAGCCGCCATGCAGAACCCCTTTCGCTTCGGTTCCGTGGTCACGGGCGCCGACTTCGCCGACCGGCGGCCGGAGCTGGCGGAACTGCGCCGGGAGCTCCGGGACGGCCAGCACATCTTTCTCCTCTCGCCTCGTCGCTTCGGGAAGACCTCGCTGATCTTCGCGCTGCTGGATGATCTGCGACGGCGGGGGCTGCTGGTTGCCTACATCGACGTCTTTCGGGCAACGACGCCCGTGCAGCTTTTCGAGCTGCTCGCGTCGTCGGCGCTCCGCGCCGCGGAGTCCAAGCCGGAACGATTGTTTCGTTTGGCGACGGAACTCCTGGGAAGGATCCGGCCGCAGGTGAGTACGGACGCGGCCGGCCGCCCAACCGTCTCCTTCGACAGCTCCCCTGTTTTCAAGAACCGGCTCGCCCTTCAGGAGGAGGTGATGGGGCTCCCGGAGCTTCTGGCTGCCAAGCGCAAGCGGCGGCTGGTCATGGTGTTTGACGAGTTCCAGGAGGTCCAGCGCTTCCCCGGCGGCGGAATTGAGAAGGCTCTGCGCTCGCACTTCCAGACCCACCGCCATGTGAGCTACCTGTTCGCCGGCTCCAAAGAGAGCACGCTCCGCGACATGGCCACCCGCGAACGGAGCCCATTCTACAAGTTCGGACGCCTGATGTCGCTCGGCCCCATCCCCATCCAGGACTTCGCCCCGTACCTTGAGGAACGCTTTCGCCGTGGCAGGCTGCGGGTGTCCAGAGAGATCCTGGATGGCATTTTGGCGGCAGGCGACGACGTTCCCTACAATGCGCAACGAATCTGCCATGAACTCTGGGCTCTGCGGGCGGGCGAGACGGATCGGATCGTCGAAGCGGATATCGTCGCGGCGATCGCGAGGATCGTCGAACAGGATGCGTCGCACTTCAGTACGGTGTGGGATCGTCTCTCGCTTCACCAGCGGCAAGTCTTGCAGGCAATTGCAGGGGGTGGCGGCCGGAACATCTTCGCCGCCGACTTCCTAGCCTCCCACCGCCTGGGATCCCACTCTTCGGTTCAGACCTCCACGCGCATGCTGCTGAAGGACCAGGTCCTCGTCAAGGTGAACGGCGAATACCGGTTCGCCGACGCCTTCTTCCGCGAGTGGGTCGGCACCCGTCTGCCCTGACCCGTCGCGCGGCCCTCCGCTGCTGGACCGGTTCCGGACGCGCTCCGCCTCCACCTCCGGGGGCATCATCCGGCCTTGCTGCGGGGTGCCTCATGCCTTCACCGGCACTCCGAAAGTCTGACCCATGGACGCCCGCGACATCCCCCAGCTCTGAATGCTTCTTGACATTCGCCGCGTAGAGGTCCACCGTGGGGCGCGTTTCACGGAAGACACGATGATGAAATGCCTCCTGATCTCCCCGCGATTTCCCGATTTGAGCTACTGGAACTATCGCGAGGTCTGTGAGCTCTTCGGTGCGTGCTACCCGGCCGCACCGCTCGGTCTCGCCACGGCCGCGGCGCTCCTGCCCCGGGAGTGGGACATACGGCTCCTGGATCTCAACGTGCGGGAGATGGACACGGCGCTGCTCGATTGGGCGGACATCGTCATGGCGGGCGGCATGATCCCGCAGCAGCGGAGCCTCACCTCCCTCATCGACCTCTGCCATGACCGCGGGAAACGCATCGCCGTCGGCGGCCAGGACCCCACCAGCCAGCCGGACATCTACGCCACCGCCGATTACCTGGTGCTGGACGAAGGCGAGATGACGATCCCGAAGTTCCTCGCCGACCTGGATGCCGGGGCGAGGCAGGGGGTCTACCGCTCGGCCGAGAAACCCGACGTGACCCAGAGCCCGACGCCGCGGTTCGACCTGCTGGAGCTGGGGAAATACCTCCACGTCGGGATCCAGTTCTCCCGCGGCTGCCCGCTCAACTGCGAGTTCTGCGACATCATCGAGCTGTACGGGCGAAAATCCCGGACGAAAACGCCCGAGCAGGTCCTGCGCGAACTGGACTGCCTCTACCAGCTTGGCTACCGGGGACACGTGGACTTCGTGGATGACAACTTCATCGGGAACAAGAAGGCCGTCATGGCGTTTCTGCCGGCGCTCCTGACGTGGAGCCGGCAGCGCGGCTTTCCATTCTTCTTCAGCACCGAGGCGACCATCAACCTGGCGGACGATCCGGCACTGCTCGGCATGCTGGAGGCGCTGGATTTCCGTTATGTCTTCGTCGGGATCGAGACCCCCGACAAGGATCTCTTGATCCGTACCCAGAAGAAGGTGAATACGCGCCATCCCATCGTGGAGAGCGTACGCCGCCTCAACGGCCACGGCATGGTCGTGACCGCCGGCTTCATCCTCGGATTCGACGGTGAGACCCGGAATGCTGCGGAGGCCATCGCGGCGTGTGTCGAGGGCGCCGGCATCCCGATGGCGATGGTCGGGCTGCTCATGGCGCTTCCGAATACCCAACTGACGCGCCGGCTGGCTCGGGAAGGGCGGCTGCCGGATGGCTACGCCTTCCAGCGACCGGGCGACGTCGATCAGTCCACCATGGGTCTGAACTTCACCCCGACGCGGCCGCGTGCGGAAATCCTCGGGGACTTCGCCTCACTCGTGAGCCGCCTGTACTCCCCGAAGAGCTACTTTGGCCGGGTGCGGACGATCGCCCGTCACCTCAGACGGCGGCCCAAGCAGGTCGGATCATTCCGGGGACGTTGGACAGAGTTCGCCGCCCTCGCTGCGGTGACCTGGCGTCTCGGGTTCGGGCGCGGGACGGCCTGGGAGTTCTGGCGCACGGTGCTCGCCGTGCTCATGACGCGACCGCGCAACTTTGAAGCGGCCGTCCATCTCATGGCCCTCTTCCTCCACTTCCGCAGGCAAACCCGTTTCGTGCTCGACGGGCTCGATCGGCGCATCGCGCGGCACGAGGCCGAGCCCCAAGAGCCATCCTGCAGGTCGATGGCCGGCGCACGGGGCTGATCGCCACAGCGCGACACCCCGCATCCTTTTCCTCGATGGCTGCTCAGAACCGCCAAGTGGGGTCTCGGGGGGCCGGTTCCGGGCTCCGACTGTCGGGCGCCTGGGAGGTCTCGGTGGATGGGGACGTGGGACGGACCTCCACGCTGGCCGCCCGCTCGGTTCTCCAGAAGCGAGGGAGGACCGGGACCGAGTACGGGTTCCAGGTCAGCTCCCAGTCGATGCGAAGCGGCATGTGCTTGGGGATCATCCGGGCGTTCAGGATGACCCAGCCCGTCTCTCCCGGCCGCAGGAGCGCCGGCGTGGGCATCGCCGTCTCGGACCAGAGCCGGCGGCCGTCCGCATAGAAGACCGCGTTGAGTCGCACCACGTCCAGGATGTCCACGGAGTCGTTCACCACCTCGAACCGCCAGGCTTTCTCGTCGGAGACCTCGGAAACCAGCATCACGCGGAGCGAGGCGGCGGACGCCTGACTCGCCGCCGCCAGGAGCAGGAGCCCCCCCAGGACCCATCGACGTATCATCGTATTCCCTCCTTTCAGAGAGTGCCCTCAGTGTAGCATGCCAAGTTCGGCTTGGGGACCAGGCAGCAGTCGGATCCCCGCCCCGTCCCGGCATGGGAGCCTCCGGGCGTGGCACCGACGAGCGGCCCGCGTATCCGGCGGGAGGCATCTCCGTGACCAGGCCGTGATCAGAAGTGACTTGACACGTTTCAGGGCCACGGAATAGATTTGCGCACTTCTATCCAGGGATCACAGGGGGGATCGGGCGGTTCGTTCCGGCAACCGGCCGCCTCTCCCCGGCTTGTCCGGCGGGGGCGGTGCGACACAGAAGGAGATCGTCATGCAAAGACACGTGCGGACGCTGGCACTACTCGTGGGACTCGTGGCCGTGACGCTCCCCGCCTGGGCGGCGACGCCCCGATCGGGCGGGACCCTGGTCATCGCCATCGGGGCCGACGCCACGGGGTTGGACCCCCGGACCGTGATGAACAACGAGTCCGGGTTCGTGATGTCCGCCGTCCTGGAGGGGCTCACCCAGTACAAGCGGGGGACCACAGAGGTCGAGCCCTGCCTGGCCGAAAGCTGGACCATCGCCCCGGACGGGAAGACGATCACCTTCCGTCTGCGCACGGGGGTGAAGTTCCACGACGGGACCCCCTTCGACGCCGATGCGGTGATCTTCGACTTCGACCGGTTCATGAACGAGAAGAGCCAGTACTACTACCGTGCCGGTGTCACGGCCGGCAGCTTCGTCCCCGAATTCTACGGCGAGGTGGCCGGCTACCAGAAGGTGGACCAGTCCACCGTTCGGGTCACGCTCAAGCGGAAGTTCGCCCCCTTCCTGGACAACCTGGCCACCTCCTTCTCCGGCATCGTGAGCCCGGCAGCGGTGAAGCAATGGGGCCCGGTGGAGGTCGCCAAGCATCCGGTGGGGACCGGACCCTTCAAGCTCGTGGAATGGGTCAGGAACGACCACATGACGGTCGAGGCCAACCGGGATTACTGGGGGAGCAAGCCCTACCTGGACCGGATCGTCTACCGGATCATCCCCGAGAACTCGGTTCGCCTGCTCAACCTGGAGCAGGGCAGCGTGGACATCGTGGATGGGGTCAACCCGGACGATGTCCAGCGGATCAAGGGCAACAGCAAGCTGGTGCTGATGGAGCAGGCGGGGGCCACGATCAACGGCATCGCCATGAACAACCAGAAGCCCCCCTTCGACAATGTCAAGGTCCGCCAGGCCATGAACTACGCCGTGAACCGGGAGGAGATCAATAACTTCCTGTACAAGGGTGTGGCGGTGCTCTCCACCAACCCGCTCCCGCCCGTCGCCTGGTCCTTCGACAAGAGCCTGACCGGATACCCCTACGATCCGGCCAAGGCCAAGCAGCTCCTGGCCGAGGCCGGTCACCCCAATGGCTTCAAGGCCGAGATGATCGCCTTCCCGAACCCGCGCGGCTACAATCCGGTGGGCGGGGCCCGTCTGGCCGTGGCCGTCCAGGATTACCTGCGCCGCGTGGGCGTGGAGGTGAGCATCAAGCAGCTCGAGTGGGGGACCTTCCTGAAGACCATCCGGTCGGGCGACTACCTCATCGGCCCCGCGGGCTGGTCGGCGGACAACGGGGACCCGGACAATTTCCTCTTCAGCCTGTACAGCTCCACCACCTGGGGTTCGGGCAACAACGCCCGCTACAAGAACCCCGAGGTGGACAAGCTCCTCCAGGATGCGCAGGAGACCTTCGACCGCGAGCAGCGCATCCAGCTCTACCGGAAGGCCGAGCGCATGATCATGGACGATGCCCCCTGGATCTTCATCAACCACACCAAGCTGGTGCGCGCCACCACGGCGCGGGTCCAGGGGTACGCGCTGAACCCGACCCAGATGTTCTTCCACATGAACCAGGTGTGGGTGACCCAGTAGGTTAAGGTAAGCGAGGTCGCGCGATCGTCGCCCTCGTCCTCCGCCGCTTGGCGCACACCGGACCCGTCCTGGTCGCGGCGGCCCTGATCGTCTTCGTGGCCATGCGCCTGATCCCCGGGGATCCCGTCGAGGTCATGATGGGGGAGCGGGCCACGGCCACGGAGATCGCGGCCATCCGGGCGCGGCTGGGACTCGACCAGCCGTGGCCCGTCCAGTTTCTCCGCTTCCTCCAGCGGGCCGTGGTGGGGGATTTCGGCCGCTCCCTCCGGACGCAGGAGACGGTCCGCGCCGAGGTAGGCCATGCCCTGCCGGTCACGGTGGAGCTGTCCCTGCTGAGCATCGCGCTGGCCGCGGTGGCGGGGGTGACGGCCGGCGTGATCGCCGCCACGCGCCGCAACTCCTGGTTCGACAACCTCACCATGGTCGGCGTCCTGATCGGGATCTCCATGCCGGTCTTCTGGACCGGCCTCCTGCTCATCATGCTGGGGGCCGTCTTCGTCGGCTGGTTTCCCGTGTCGGGCCTGCTGGACGAGGGCATCCGCCTCCAGCGGATCACCGGCCTGTACCTTCTGGACAGTCTCCTCACGGGCAATGCCGCGGCCTTCCGGAACGCCCTGGCCCACTACGCGCTCCCCACCATCACGCTGTCCAGCATCCCGGTGGCCATCATCGCCCGCATGAGCCGGTCGGCGATGCTGGAGGAGGTGCGCAAGGAGTACGTGACCACGGCCCGCTCCAAGGGCCTCCACGAGCGGGCCGTCACCTTCAAGCACGCCCTGCGAAACGCCCTGCTGCCGGTGGTCACGGTGGTGGGCTTGCAGTTCGGAGGGCTCCTGTCCGGCGCGGTCCTCACGGAGACGATCTTCGCCCTGCCCGGCCTCGGCCGCCTGGCCGTGGTCTCGATCTTCTCCCGGGACTACCCGGTGATCCAGGGAATCGCCGTGGTGGCGGCCGCCCTCTTCGTGGCCATCAACCTGCTGGTGGATCTGCTGTACCTGGTCCTGGATCCCCGCGTCCGGGCTGGATGAGGCAGCATGGTCGCGCTCGACGCACAGGTCCTTCGCCGGTTTCTCCGAAACCGGTCTGCCGCCCTGGGGGGCCTCCTCATCGCGGCCTTGCTTGTGGCGGTGGTCTTCGCCCCGGGGCTGGCGCCACACGACCCGTTGGATCAGAGCTTCCCCCGCCAGCTCCAGGCCCCCTCGTGGGGGTTCCCTCTGGGGACCGACGAGTTCGGCCGGGACATCCTGAGCCGCATCATCTTCGGGGCCCGGATCGCCCTCGGCATCGGCGCCCTGGCGGTGGGCATCGCCGTGGTGCTGGGTGTGCCGCTGGGCCTGGTGGCGGGCTACTTCGGAGGCGTGCTGGACACGGCCATCATGCGGACCATGGACGTGCTCCTGGCCTTCCCCTATCTTCTCCTGGCCCTGATCGTGGTGACGCTCCTGGGGTTCGGCCTGACCAACGTCATGATCGCCGTGGGGCTGGTCTACGTCCCGCAGTATTCCAGGATCGTGCGCTCCGTCACCTTGTCGGTCCGCGAGCGGCTCTTCGTGGAGGCGGCCCACGCCATGGGGGGCACCAACCTCCGGATCATGCTCCGCCACGTCCTGCCCAACTGCCTGGCCCCCATCATCGTCCAGACCACCCTCAGCCTGGGGTGGGCCATCGTGAACGCCGCGGGCCTCTCCTTCCTGGGTTTGGGGGCCCAGCCTCCCACCCCCGAGTGGGGGGCCATGCTCTCCTCCGGGCGGGAGTACATGCGAAACGCCCCCTGGATCACCACCTTTCCCGGCCTGGCGATCCTGCTCACGGCGCTGGGCTTCAACCTGCTGGGGGACGGGCTGCGGGACGCCCTGGACCCCCGGCTCAAGGAATGACGCGGCATCGCGCAGGCGGTGCGAGGAGGACACATGGGCGAGCGCGAGATCAAGGTCGGCGAGGCGACTGCGGCTCCGGGTCGGGTTGCCCGGGGGCTGATCCGGGCCGGCGTCGGCACGGCCGCGGCCGTGGAGATGCCGGTGGTCGTCATCAACGGGGCCCGGCCCGGCCGGACCGTCTGCGTGACGGGCGGCGTGCACGGGGCCGAGTATCCGGGAATCGAGGCCGCCATCCGCCTTTCCCGGACCCTCACCCCCGAGGCGGTGCGGGGGGCCGTGATCGTCATCCCCATCGTCAGCGTGCCGGCCTTCCAGCGGCGGGCCATCTACGTGAATCCCATGGATGGCGTGAACATCAACCGGGTGTTTCCCGGGAACCCCGCCGGGACGATCACCGAGGTGATGGCCGCCACCCTCTTCCGCGAGGCGGTGAGCCAGGCCGATGCGCTCATCGACCTGCACGGGGGCGACCTGGTCGAGGACCTGGTCCCCTTCTCGCTTTACTACCAGTCCGGGAACCCCGCCGTGGATGATGTCTCTCGCAAGATGGCGGAGGTCTACGGCATCAAGTACATTGTCCGCAGCCTGGCGATCCGGGGCGGCTCGTACCAGGCCGCGGCCGCCATGGGGAAGCCGGCCATCCTCACCGAGTCCGGCGGGCAGGGCATCCTGGACGAGCCGTCGACCCAGGTCCACGTCCGCGGGGTCACAAACGTTCTGAAGCACCTGGGCGTCCTGGAGGGAAAGCCGGAGGGGGCGGAGACGCCGGTCCATGTCTCCCAGTCGGCCTGGCTGGCGGCGGAACAAGGCGGGATGTTCTACCCGGCGGTTGCGGTCGGCCAGCGGGTGGAGAAGGGCCAGGTGGTTGGCGAGTTCCGCGACTGGTTTGGCGAGCCCGTGGCCCGAGTCGAGTCGCCCGCCGGGGGCATCGTCCTGTTCCTGGTCACCTCCCCCGCCATCAACAAGGGTGACCCGATCCTGTCGGTCGGGGTCCTGCCGTAGACGCAAGGCTATTCACTTACGGCAGTCGCGGCTCCGGGTCCTCAGCTCGTTGTAGCGGTTGACCACGGCGTATTTCCCTGGCATGATGGGGCCCAACAAGGGGTCTACGCATGCCTCGCCCGCCGAGCGAACTTCGAAAACTGGAGGAGGAAGAACAGCGTCGCGCGCGCGCTCACCGCCGACTCCGCTGGGAGCAGCGCCTCCGCCTGACCCTCTGGACGCTTCTAGGACTCGTATTCCTGATCACGCTCCTTTTCATGGCCCGTCTCGTTTGGCTGGGTCTGGGTTGAGCGGGAGAACGCCTTGCCCCCGCCCCTTTCCAAAGCCGTAAAGTATTGAAAGAATTAATATTTCTTGCGATATTGCGCTTGCCATTCTTTTCGCGGTTTCGGGCGGGCTCGCCTGGAGGCTCGAAGCTGAAACAATGGTCTGCCCTTTACCGTAGCTTGTAAGGAATCGATGGCCGAGCCAGGCAGGTGGCGTGGACAGACAGATGATCCCGACGAAGCGACGCTGATCCAGAGTGCCATCGATGGAGATCGGGAGGCCTTCGGGGCCTTGGTGGGCCGGTACCAGCGGTTGGCCTTCCGGGTGGTGGGGGGGTTCCTCCGCAACCCGGCTGACGTGGAGGATGCGGCCCAAGAGGCTTTCATCAAAGCCTTTTCGGCCATGCCCAGCTTCCGGCCGGGCGCCCCGTTCGCCCCGTGGTTTATTCGCATCGCGACCCGGGTGTGCTACGACCGGCTGCGTCAGAGACGGCGCGCCGGCGAGACGGCGTGGGAAGATCTGGCCCCGGCCGAGCAGCGCGCGGCCCAGCAGATGATGGCGGGCAGCCAGCCGGAGGATCAGACGGCGGCCCGCGACCTGGCAGAGCGCGCCTTGGCCCTCCTTCACCCCAGGGACCGGCAGGCGCTGATTCTCACGCACCTTCAGGGCTACACGAGCGCGGAGGTCGCACAGGCCATGGGGTGCTCGGCCTTGGCGGTCCGGCTCCGCCTGCACCGGGGGCGACGCGCGATGCGGCAGGCAGTTGACACCTTGATGAATCGAACGACGGATGCGGGATGAGGGAACGTCCATGAGGTCGTGTGCGGACTTGAGGCAGCGGGTCGGCGAACTGGCAACGCTCCGCGCGGGGGAGTTGCCGGAGTTGGTGAGGCGGCACCTGGCGGGATGCCCACCGTGCTCCGCACTCCTCGCGCGGGAGCGTCTCGTCCGGGGGCTCCTGACGGCAGGCGTGGAAGGGTGTGAGCCTCCACCCGGGTTCGCGGAGAAGGTGCTGGCCAGCCTGCCTCGCGCCGTCGCGCCGTGGCGCCCCGAGGCGGACCTGTGGCGGCCGGCCTGGGGCTTGGTCCCCGCCTTCGCGGCGACCGCGGCCGCCCTTCTGATCCTTGTCCAGAGCAGCGCCATCCCCGACCCGATGGGCCTCCTGCCGACCGAGACACTCACCGCGGGTGAGAGCTTCGTCCTGGAGTCGCCGCCGCAGGGGTTGGACCTGGTCCTGACGGCCGTGCTGGATCGGGACGAGCCATGAGGCCGCGGGTGAAGGGCACCCTCCTCCTGCTCCTCGCCTTCCTGCTGGGTGTGGCCGCGGGCGCCTCGGGGTTCGCCGTGTACCGGGCGCGCACGGGCTGGTGGGGATCCGCTCGGGGCGCGGCCCGCGCGCAGGAGCATGTGCTGCGGAGTCTCACGCGCGAGCTGGACCTCCGGCCGGACCAGCGGCAGCAGGTGGAGGCCATCCTGCGCGAGGCCGGCGATCAGTTCGGCCGGCTGCGCGAGGAGATGCGCCCCCGCTACCGGGAGATCAGGGAGCGCACCCGGGATCGCATCCGGGCCCTCCTGGACGCGGATCAACAGCCCCGCTTCCAGGTCTTCATGGACCGCTGGGACCGCGAGCGGGAGCGCCGCTACGCACCCACCGCGACGCCCGCCCCCTCCCCCGCCAAGTCCCCCTGACGTCGGTTGCCATTCGTTCCCCGGGCTTGGCGATCACGTCATCACGGGGGCGGCGGGAAGCACTTGATGACGCTGAGCGGGGAGTCGGGGGCGGCTTGATACGCCTCATGCCGGGAGGCGGCGGGTATGCAGAACGTCTCGCCCGCTCGGAGCGGCATGGCAATGTCGGGCCCGATCAGGTGCCCGTCCCCCTCGATCACGATCCCCACGTAGCAGCGCCCCCGGTCACGCTCCTCGACCGTTCCCCGCACCGTGAGCCGGGCCGCGCTGAAGCAGGGCGTATCCTCCGGCCCGATCAGAAGCTCTTCGCGGCCCTGAAGGTCCTCGTGGAGGGGGCGCGGCGTCAAGGTGTGCCGCCGGACGAAGTCCATTCCCGCCGCCTGGTAATCGAAGCATCGCATCCCCAGGTCGAAGCCAAGGCCCATGAAGCATTGAGCCTCGGTCCGCCGGATCTCCCCGAGGCTGTACTCGACGTTGACCACGAGATCCGTCGGCTCCTGCACCTCTACCACGAACACGCCTGACCCGATGGCATGCGGGGTGCCCGCAGGCACCAGGTAGACCTCGCCCGGAGACACCTCGATCCGGTTGAGGGCCTCGACTAGGGCCGTGGTGTCCTGGGCTCGCGCGATCCGCCGGAACTCCTGCTCCGTCACGCCGTCGCGAAATCCGAAGAGGATGGCGGGCTCCTCCCCGTCGATCACGCGCGCGCCGATGACCAGCCAGGACTCTGTCTTGCCGAAGTCGGAGCCGAGATGCGCCCGCGCGAACGCGCGATCCGGATGCGCCTGGATGGACAGGCGCATGGCCGCATCCAGGAGCTTGCAGAGCACTGCCAGCTCCGCGCCGTAGCGGGCCACATGCCTATCCCCCAGCATGGCCCCCGGCAAGGCCTCGATCAGGGATTTCAGCAGCACGGTCGAGCCATCCGAAAGCCGAACCCGACTCAACCCCTCGTCCGGCGGCCGACCTGGGAGTCGCGTGACCGTGGTGGAGCCCGCCCACTCTTCCGGGAAATGGGCATCCTCCGGATGTGGCTTCCCCTGCAGCCGGTCCAGCAATGCCCCTCCTTTCCACACGCGGTACACGCGGTTTGGCAAGAGGGAGAGGGGTCCCCGGGTTGCGGCTTCCAGCGCGTCAGCGTTCGGATCTGACATGCCTGAACCCTTCAAGATTGCGAGGTCCCATTCCTGCAAGCCAGACACGCGTCTGACCGGGAAGTCCGCCTCACAGGAAATTCAGAAGATCCGCCACCTCCACCGCGCTGCCCCGGCGGGCGGACTCGATCACCGCCAAGGGCAAGGCCAGGCTGCGGATGTGCTCGGCCAGGTGGGTCTCGGGCTGCCGCCTCTCGCGGATGGCCCCCAGGAATTCCGCCAGGGCATAGCCCAGCTCGCCGCCGGGGATCGGGTCCTGTGGCAGGAGGCGGGCGTCCCCCTGGCCGTGGAGGCTCACCTGCGACCTCTCGTCCAGGCGCAGTGTTCCCTGCTCCCCGATCACCGTGATCAGGCCCTCCTGGGTCGTCTCCAGACCCTGGGACACCATCGTCCCCCCATAGTCCACCAGGATGCCGCTACGCATGGTGATCATGGCGGCGGCGGCGGCGTTGCCGTCAAACCAGCTCCAGGATGGTCGGAAGCTCTGGCCGACCACCCGCTTCGCCTCGTCGCCGGTCAGGTATCGCATCAGGTCGAAATGGTGAATGGCGAAATCCAGGAGGAAGGGCTCGGCCATTCGCTCACGCCAGGCCTCCACGGTCTTCCGCCGGATCTGCTGGCGGCACTCGAACATGATGTGCTCGACGCGGCCGACGTGTCCCTCCCGGATGCCCCGGCGGAGGCTCTGGATATGGGGACGCCAGCGGTAGTTCTGGTTCACCATGACGACCAGGCCCGGGTGACGGCCGGCCTCCTCGTACACCCCCCGGCTGCTCGCCAGGTCCAGACAGAGCGGCTTCTCGACCAGGACATGGAGGCCGGCTTGCAGCGCGCGGATGGTGGCCTGGGGATGGAACATCTGGGGAAGGGTGATGAGCACGCCGTCGGCCGGCCCCGTTGCGATGGCCGCCTCCCACGCCGGGTAAATGGAAGCGCCGGGGAGGTCGAAGTCCCGCCGCAATTCCTCCGCCCGCGCGGCCGTGCGCGAGGCGATGCCGACGACCTCGCAGTCCTCCCGGCCCTGCAGCGTCTCCAGCCATTTCCGTGCATAGAATCCTGTCCCCAGGAGCACGAATCGAAAACGCGCCATGGTGCCTCCCTGCCTTCCAGGGTTTCAGCCCTTCACCGCACCGGCCCCCCAGCCACGGATCAGGTAGCGCTGCACGGTCACGAAGAAGAGCAGCGCCGGGATCGTGATCATCATCCCGGCCCCCATGATCAGCCCCCAATCCACGATGGCCGAGTTGAAGAGGTCCTGGACGCCGACCGGCAGGGTCTTGAGGTCGTCCGAGGCAATGAGGATGCGGGTGAAGATGTAGTCATTCCAGGCCAGGATGAAGGTGAAGATGGACGTGGCGATTATCCCGGGCAGCGCCAGGGGCAGGACCACATAGATCACCGCGCGCAGCCGCCCGGCGCCGTCCACCAGGGCCGCCTGCTCCAGCTCGATGGGGATGGTCTGGAAGAAGGCCCGCAAGAGCCACAGCGTGAAGGGCAGGCAGAACGAGGTCAGGGCCAGGACCAGGGCGAAGTGCGTGTTCTCGATGCCGAGCTTCTTCACGAGAATGAAGAAGGGGATCACCACCATGATGGGGGCGAACATGTACGTGCACAGGATGAGGCCGGCGATCTGTTCGCGACCCGGGTAGCGGTAGCGGGTCAGGCTGTAGGCGCCGGCCGCGCTGACCGCCATGGTCAGCAGGACCGCCAGCCCGCACACCACCAGGCTGTTCCGGAAGTAGATGAGGAAATTGGTCGCCGTGAACAGCCGGCGAAAATTATCCCAGGTCGGATCGTGCGGGATGAACGTGGGCGGCTGGGCGAACACCTCCGTGGGCGGCTTGAAGGAGGTGGAGACCATCCAGAAGAAGGGGAAGGCCGCCTGCCCCACGAGGAACAGGGCCCCCCCGTACAGGAGACCGCGGGACCAGGCACGTCGGAGCCGCCAGCGATTCACCATCACCTCCGGGGCAATGCAGAACTGACAACCGACAACCGCGGTTATCCGATGTCCGCCTCCTCGCGGAACAGGCCGAAGTAGAGAACCGTGCTCACGACCAGGATGGCGAACATGATCACGGCGATGGCGGCACCCAGGCCCGCCTGGTAGTAGGTGAGGGTCCGCATGTAGGCGTAGACCGGCAGCGTCCGGATGTAGCGCCCGGCCCCCGCGCCCTCGCCCATGAGCCACACCGTGTCGAACTTGGTGAACATCCAGATGCTGCGCAGCAGGATCACCACGAACAGGATCCCCCGGATCTGCGGGAGCGTGATATGGGTAAAGCGCCGGGCGGCCGAGGCCCCGTCCACCTTGGCGGCCTCGTACAGCTCCTCGGGAATGGTCTGCAGCCGGGCCAGGATGGAGAGGAGGACGAACGGGAAGAATTGCCAGACGCTCATCACGATGGTGGAGAGCATGATGTGATCGGTGCCCAGCCAGCTGATCGGGTCCCACACGATCCCCAGGGCCAGCAGCCAGTAGTTCAGGACGCCGTAGGTGTCGTTGAGCAGCCACTTCCACAGGATGACGGCGACGATGGTGGGGATCATGTAGGGGAAGAGCACGATCCCCCGCACCAGACCACGCCCCACGAAGGATTCGTTCAGGATGAGGGCCGCCGCCACCCCCAGGATCAACTGGAACAGGATCGTCCAGAACGAGTAGACCACGCCCAGCCAGAGACTGGTCCAGAATTCCTCGT
This sequence comes from Methylomirabilis sp. (SeqCode), assembly GCA_035455275.1. GTDB lineage: Bacteria > Methylomirabilota > Methylomirabilia > Methylomirabilales > 2-02-FULL-66-22 > 2-02-FULL-66-22. Next base: position 49,424 of record DATIFO010000156.1, read on the forward strand.
CACCCCACAGGTACAGGTAATTCTCCAGGCCGATGAACCGCTGCTGCGGAAAGAAGGAATGCTTCTCCAGCAGGCTCAGCCAGATGGAGTAGGCGACGGGATAGACGATGAGGCCCAAGATGAGGCAGAGCGCCGGGGCGATGGTCAGGACCCCCATCAGTTGCTGGCGTCGCTCTGGTCCCACCGCAGGCGCCCGGTCGCTCCGAGCGATCGGGTCTGCCCCCAGGGGGGCGACCCCGGGTCGGGGCCGCCCCCCTGGGGAGGCCACAGCCTGTGGCTTGCGGTCGGGCGCGCTCGAGATCCGCTCCGCCTCTCGGCCCATGGTGCGCTACCAGCGCTTGGACCCGAGCTTGGTGATCAGCTCTTCGGCGCGGGCCTGGGCCTTGGCCGCTGCCTGGGCCGACGGCATCCCCTTCACGGCGTCGGTCACCATGTCTGGAAGGATGTTGGAGCCGAAGATCTCCAGCAGGAACGGCAGCTTCAGATCGTTCCAGTCCACGACCAGGGTCGGCTTCGCCAGGTCACGCTCGAAGTAATAGTAATCCATCTCCACCCATTCCTTCCAGCGCCGGTACATCTCGTTCGATTGGTAGGCCGGGCTGTTCCGCACGGACTTGAGGGTGGGGAGGAGGTGAATCGGCACCGTGTGCAGGTACTTGATGTAGTTCTTCTCCTGGAAGAAGAACTTCAGGAACTCCGCCGCCTCCTCGGGATACTTCGAGTTCTTGAAGATCATCCAGGGCTCGGCGTCGACCTGGGCGGCCGTCTCCTTCCCGGAGGGGCCGTGGGGCTTTCGCATCACCCCGAAGTACTCGGGCGTGCCCGTTCCCTGGGGGGCGTACTTCTCGATGTAGCCGGCGCTCCGGCCGTGGCCCTGGTAGACCATGGCGACCTTCCCCGTGGCCAGGTTGGTGAAGGTGTCCAGGTAGCCGTGGCCCAGCCATCCCGGGGGCAGGATCGTGTCATTCATCTTCTTGTAGAAATCCAGGACCTCCACGACCTGCTTCTCGGTGAAAGTGGGCCGGCCGGTCGTCCCGTCGAAGAGCCGCCCGCCGTTGGCCTTGGTCAGCTCCGCCACCAGGATGTTGACGAAGAGCGGAACGCCTGGCAGCGAGAGACCGTAGCGTGTCACCCGGCCCGTGGCATCCCGCTCCATCATGGCCTGGGCCACCTTGATGAAATCGTCCCAGGTCTCCGGCGGCTTCAGCCCCTTCTGCTTGAAGAGGTCCTTGCGATAGATGAGCAGGTTCGTGTTGGGAGAGTGGGTGATGCCGTAGTACTTCCCATCGAACCGGCACAGGTTCCGGACGGCCTCGAAGATGTTCTCCTTGCCGATGGCGTTGGCGATGTCCTCCTGGTCCCGCAAGAGTCCCTTGTGGTAGAAGGACGCGCAGGTGAAGGCCTGTCCGTGGCTTGTCTCCGGTGGCGCCCCCGCCGCCAGGGCCGCCGTCAGCTTGGCCTCCAGGTCGCCCCAGGCGAGCCCCTCTTGCCGTATGCTGATGTCGGGGTGCAGCTTCTCGAAGTCGTTGGCGATCTCCTGCATGGCCGCGACCGTCTGCGGCTCGGTCTCCGTGTGCCAGACCCGGACGACTTTCCTCTCCCCTCCCCAGGCAGACACCGCCAATGCCAGGACCAGAGTCATCCCCGCAATCGCTGCTCTGCGCCTCATGTCCTCTCCTCCTCCTTGCACGGTGATTGGCTGGCGATCCCCCGGGAACCGTCAGCGCGGGTTCCGGTCGGCGAACAGCTCCCCCCCAAGCCCCCAGTCCGTCCGCGACACGCTTTCGAAGATCACGTGCACCCCCTCCAGGGGCGTCTTGGCGATTCGCGACACCGCTTCGCTGATGACCTTGACCAATTCCCGCTTCTGCTCCAACGATCGTCCTTCCAGGAGACGAATCGTGATGACCGGCATGGCGATGCCTCACCTCCTCTCGTTATCCCGCCTTCAAGCTGAATCCACCATCCACCAGGATCATCTGCCCGGTGATGAAATTGGCGTCCTCGGAAGCCAGGAAGAGAATGGCCTTGGCGATGTCCTCGGGCTGCGCCATGCGCTTCAGATAGGCGCCCTCGATCATGCCCTGCTTGACGGCGTCGGGCAGAGGAGCGGTGAGGTCCGTCAGGGTGTGACCTGGCGCCACGGTGTTCACGTTGATGTGCGGGGCCAGCGCCTTGGCCATCGTCTTGGTGAGGTTGATCACTCCGCTCTTGGCGGCGCTGTAGTCCATGACCCCCTCGCGGCCGCAGTGCTCGACGCCGCGGATCGAGGAGATGTTGATGATCTTCCCCGACTGCTGAGCCAGCATATGCTTCGCCGCCGCCTGGGCGCAGAGAAAGACACCGATGAGGTTGACCTCCAGCGTCCTGATCCAATCCTCCGCGGTCTTTTCCATGAACGGCCTGGGAATCGTCATCCCCGCGTTGTTCACCAGGATATCGATTCGCCCGAACTCCTTGACAAACGCATCCACTGCGGTCCGGACCTGATCCTGCTTGGACACATCCGCCAGAAACGTCTTGAGCGTATACCCGCGGGCCTGGGCCGTCTCTGTCACCCTGCTCAGGTGATCTGGATTCACATCCACGACCCCCACCCCGCCGCCCTCGGCGAGCATCATGAGGGCGGTGGTGGCGCCGATCCCCCGTCCCCCTCCGGTGATCAAGGCTGTCTTCCCCTGAAATCTCATCCCGTCACCTCCCTCTCTCCGTTGGTCATGGGTCATCGGGGCTTGGCTTCGTCGTGAGCCCAGGCGAACGGTCTTTCCCAGGTGATCTCTCAC
>DATIFO010000157.1:0-20233 GCA_035455275.1 Methylomirabilis sp. (SeqCode)
AGTACTTTCAAAACCTTGCGATTGCGGATTTTTCGGAAATTAGGGGTCATAAGGGATATCCCTTTCGGTGAAGTCCTGGTTTCACCTGGAAAGGCATGCAGCCAACATCCAAAGGTGCCGCTGCAACGTTTTTCTCCCGCCTGAGGCGGGACCCGGTTTCTACAGCGTATTTTTTGCACCTGGCGGGTTTACATGATATTGAATGATAAAATACTGTAATTATATTGGGAAAATACACACTTTAACCCATTTATTTTCTCTATCTTATCTTATATCTTGAGACATTAAAACCATCAAGCGATAGAATGCGCTTAAGAAAGGAGGAAAGTATGGCTTATAGTGCGAAAGATTTCAACCGGCTTTTGGGGATGGAGGGATTCAGCGAAACCCTCCTGAAAAATCACTTCACCCTTTACCAGGGTTATGTGACCAATACCAACAAACTGATGGAAATCTTCGGTCAGATGGCCAAGGATGGCAAGGCCGGGACTCCCGAATTCGCTGAATTGAAGAGGAGATTCGGATGGGAGTTCAACGGCATGAGGCTCCACGAGTACTCCAATACGCTTCACTCCGACCGCACCATTCACGAAGGCCTCAGTCACCCGCGCCCCGCTCCCTCCCCGAGGGAGAAGGACACATTCCTGAACCCCTCGCCCCTGGCGAAATCCCCCCTCCGCCCCCCTTCTGCAAAGGGGGGGACGGGGGGATTTGGCGCCTGCTCATACGCCGCGAAAGACCAGGGTGGCGTTCGCCCCGCCGAATCCGAAGGAGTTGGAGAGGGCCACGCCCATACGCTCCGACCGCTCCGCGCTCCGGACGATCCGCAAGTCGCAATCGGGATCGGGCGTTTCATAATTCACATTCGGCGGCAGCCAACGCTCCGTGAGCGCCAGGACCGTGAGAATCCCCTCCACGGCACCGGCCCCGCCGAGGAGGTGGCCGATCATGGACTTCGTCGAGCTGACGGGGACCTCTCTCCCCCGCGGTCCCAGAGCGGAGATGAGGGCCACCGTTTCCGAGGTGTCATTGAAAGGTGTTCCGGTTCCATGGGCGTTCACGTAATCCACGTCTTCGGGGACGACCCCGGCATCTTTCAAGGCTCGCCGAATCGCCAGCGCCGCGACCTTCGCATCGGGGTCCGGGCGCGTCATGTGGAAGGCATCGTTGGACTCGCCGTAGCCGATGATCTCCCCGACGATGCGGGCCCCCCGGGCTTCCGCCCGGTCCCACGCCTCCAGGATGAGGATGCCGGCCCCTTCCCCGATGGCCAGCCCGTCCCGGTTGCGGTCGAACGGCCGGCACAGATCGGCGGTCAGCGCCTGGAGGGAGTGGAAGCCGGCGAAGACGAACTCGCACAGCGAGTCGTAGCCTCCGCAGAGGGCGCAATCGGCCTGCCCGGCGCGAATCGCGCGAAGGCTGTACCCCACGGCGTTGGCCCCTGAGGCGCAGGCGTTCGAAAACACCCGCGGATACCCGGGAATGGAGAACTCCTCCATCAGATGAAGGAGCTGCGAATGAGCGAGGTGGCCGATCACGGAAGATGGCCGGGCCAGGGACGATCCCCTCCGGACGTACGCTTCGTGGTACCGTTCTCCCAGGGTGATCCCCCCGAGCGTGGTGCCCAGGGCCACGATCGGCGGGGATGGGATCCAGTCAGCGGCCGTCAAGCCCGAGTCCTCGAGCGCCTCGGTCAGGGCAGGGTGCAGGAGATTCGAAGCACGATCCACGCGGGATGGCCGAAACCGCCTCCAGGGGGCCACCGGGAGGTCCGCGAGCTGGCCGGCTCGTTTCGTCCTGTAGGCGGCGGTGTCGAACAGGGAAATGGGACGCATACCCGACTCCCCGGCGAGGGTCTTCCTCCAGTTGACAGTCTTCCCGATGCCGTGAGACGTCACGATTCCCATCCCCGTGATGGCGACCCGTCTAGGCATTTCCCGGCCCATCGCGCTCGTCGCTTCGCTCCCTGGATGTCAGGTCCCGGCGGGGCCCCCCGTAGAACCATGCCAGGAAGCCGCCCAGGATCGTCAAGAAGCCCACCGCCCCGCGCCAGCCGAGCCAGAACGCCATGGACACTATGGCGCCGAGTGCGACCGCCACGGCGGCGGCGGAAACCGCAAGCGAGGAGAGGTGCTGTCGATCGCTCAACTAGATGTCCAGTATCTCTCGGACCGGAGCAAACCGGAGCTGCCCCAGCAGTCCCTCGAACTTCCTCGGGGCGGCCGCCAGATTGAAGTAGTGCATGAAGCTGCGGCTCCAGGGCAGGTCGATCCTGGGTTGGTCCGGGTCGAACTCCCACGGGTGAACGTAAACCAGTGCAGGCCTCCCGGCCCTGTTCAATCGCCGGATCTTGGCAAGGACATAGAAATAGGGGGTAAGCCGCAGCGGGAGGCCGCCTGAAAACGGCAGATTCTCCTGGAAGCACCGGACGGTGGTCAGGGGGAACTCCGCGATGGCGCCGGATTCGGTGAGGATCCGGCAGGGGAACCGGGGGAAGGACCGGTCCCCCATCCGGGTGAGGGGGACCATGCTGGAGTCATACAGGATCCCGCTCCTCCTCAGCACGGAGAGGGCCCACAGGGTGTGCGGGCGCATCGACCACTCCGGCGCCCTGTAGCCAACCACCCTGCCGCCGAATGCCGTCGAAATCGCATCCATGGACCGGCCGAGGTCCTCCGCAAACTCCGCCGGCGACAATTCGAAGATCCGGCGGTGAAAATGCCCATGCGTCCCCACCTCATGCCCTTCCCGCGCAATGGCCCGGATGAGCGCAGGCTCCTTCTCGGCGATGTAGCCGAGGACGAAGAACGTGGCGCGGGTGCCGTGCGCGCGGAGGAGGGAAAGCAGCCGGTCGGTGCTCCGGGCCACGCGGCTCTCGTAGGCGTCCCATTGGGCAGGGTTCGCCGACTCTCCCGGGCCGCACACGTGATACCAGTCCTCCAAGTCAACCGTCAAGGCGTTCACGGCCGGACGGCTGAAAGGGGGGATGGGTCGGACGGACAGGGACGGCAGCACCGCCCTCCCCCCTGTTCCATTCGACGGACCCGATGCCTTCACTTTGCGGGCACCGCCTTGAGCTTCTCTTGCGCCATCCTGCCGTATCGGCAGGCGGGGTCGGCCGCCGCCGCCTGCTCCCAGTGCTGGCGGGCCGCGGCGCTCTTGCGGTCTACCTCATCCGAAACGACGCCGATCTTGTACAGAGCCTCGGCGCGCAGATCGTGCGGAAGATCGGGAATGGCCAGAGCCGTCTCGTAGGCCTTCCGGGATACCGCCGAGCTCCTCCACACCGAGGTATCACTGCGGGGGTCACGCGGATTGACCTTGGTGGCCATCTCATCTTCGTACGCCAGGTCGCCCAGGAGCAGATGGGCCTCGGCGAAATTCGCGCGAAGCTCAAGGGCCGTCCCGGCCGCCCTCCTTGCCCAGGTGGGCCGGTCGTTCAGCCAGAAGGCCTTAGCCATGGCGAAGTTCCAATCCGGATTCTTGACGTGCTGCTTGCCCAGGGGCTGAAGGATGCGGTATGCGCTGACAACCAGGGGCTTGAAGTCCGGCGCGTTGCCATCCTTCATGGCGCGCGCCTGCTCCAGGAGCGCCAGCGCCTTCCAGATCTTCAGCGCATCGTCCCCGGGTCTCTCCGCGATCAGCCTGTCGAATGCGGCCGCGGCCTCCACGACCTTCCCCTCCCGGTACAAGGCGATGGCAGCCTGCGTTTCCTGGGCCATTGCCTGCTCCGTCTTCGGCTGCGGACCCGCGGGGGGGGCGGACGCCTCCAGCATGGCCTGGATGATCTGGTCGCTCACCCCGTCGTTCTTGAGTGTGAGAATGTCGTTCGTGGCAAGTTTGTACTGCCCCTGGGAGATCTTGATCTTGCCGACGATCACTTCTTCCCCAAGACCTGCCTTGACCATGGCGAGGATGGATTCATTCGTCAGGACCTCGGCGGCCAACGCGCCGGACAGCGGGAGCGACAGCACGACGAGCAGCCAGAGGATCCGTGCTGCGGGCTTCATCGTCTTCCTCCTTTCCGGTCCGTGAATCACCCAGTCACCGAACGGTCAACGGTGAGCCAGGATCGTCTGCCGCATCCCATAGTTCATCGGGCCGAAGAAGATGAGCTGGTTCCGCGAACCGAGGAGTCGCTTGAGGATACTCCGGTACGTGAGGCTGCGGCGCCAGGCCCAGCGATACCCCTTCATCAGTGTCTCCGCATCCATCAGCCGAGGACGGTACACTACATGATCGGTGTCGTAAAGGGACCAGTCCGTCTCCAGAATGCGGTTCTCCGTCTTCATCTGCTCGAAGAAGGGCGTTCCCGGGTATGGGGTCAGGAGCGAGTAGTAGAAGCCCTCCAGTCGGGCCCTATCCACGAAGTTCACGACCTCGGCGAAGGTGGTCTCGTTGTCATGGTCGAATCCGAAGATGAAGTTGCCGGCTAGTCCGATCCCGTAGGAGTGGATTGTGCCGATCCGGTCGAGGTACTCCTGAGTCCGGTTCACCCCCTTGCCGACGTCGCGGATGTTCTTCTGGGACAGGGTCTCGAATCCGACGGCAAGCCCCATGCAGCCGGACTCCCGAAGCAGGCTCAGGATCTCCTCGTCATCGGCGACGTTCGTGGAGGCCTGTCCCACCCATTTGAGATTGAAGCTCGCGACCATCCGCAGGAGCTGCTTGGCGTAGCTCCGATGCCCTGCGATGTTGTCGTCGGTAAAGAAGACGATGTTGTGGAACCGGTCCCGCTTCTGCCCTCGGTCCAGGCGGCGGATCCCCAGGGATTCCAGCTCGGCCTCGATCTCCGCCACGGGCCGATGGCGGAGCTTCCCCCCGAGGACGCTGGTCACGGCGCAGAACGAACACCGGAAGGGACAGCCGCGGGTCGTCTGGAGGAAATACAGGTTGATGTGCTCAAATCGCCTGGAACGCGGGACCTGGAGGAGATCCCGCCGAGGCCGGGGCAGATTCTCCAGGCACGGGAAGGCGCCGGAATCGTACCGCGCCTTCAGCCTGCCCGCCATGGCGTCGGCAACGATGACGGGCCAGAGCGTCTCCGCCTCCCCGATGCACAGGCTGTCGGCGTGCTGGAGTGCCTCGTCCGGCATGACGGTGGGGTGATACCCGCCCATCACCACCGGAACCCCCTGCTTCCGAAAGGTGTCCGCGATGCGGTACGCCCTCGGCGCCAGCGGGGTCATGGCCGTGATGCCGACGAGGTCATACCCCTTCGCGTCTGGAAGCGGGTGGAACTTCTCATCCGCGATCTCCACCGCTGCCCCTTCCGGGGTGTAGGCCGCCAGCGTGGGCAGGCTCAGGTGGGGAAACCTGAAGTAGAAGTCTTGCCCCAGCACTGCCTTGTCCACCGGGGAAACGAGAAGGATGCGGAAGGCGTCCCTTCTGAGGCATGCGCTCTGCTTCACGGCGATTCGTCCCTTTGCGGCTTCAATGCCAGGCGAGCCCGGCGCCAGGTCCCTCGTCAGCCACGCGCCATCCCCCTCAGCTCCCTGTCCCCCACGAGGGCAACGAGGGACAAGATCCTTCCGAGGGTCGGAAAGGGATCGCTCGCCGAGAGGACGTCGTCGGAGATGGAGAAGTCGTGGAGCGCCGGCTTCAGGTGAAACCGGTCGGGGTTCGCCAGGAAGTGAAGCAGCTCCCCGTGGAGCAGCGACCGGCTCTTCGCGCCGACCCGGTACCCGTGCACCCTGGCGACATCCCCTTCCACGGCCAGGGAATACAGGAGGAAAGGGAAGTCGACCCCGCAGACAATCGCGTGATGCAGCGACCCCCAGAATCGCGGATTGACTTCCAGGAGCTTCGGCCGCCCGTCCCGGGGGTCCACCTTGAACTCCACCATCGCAACCCCAACCCAGCCGAGCAGGGAAAGGAGCCTCTCGGCGGTTTCCCGGAGGTCGGGATTCCAGACGCTTTCCCGGAGCGTGCTCGGACCGCCCGCGATCGGATACTCGCGCAGGCGGCGATAGGCAAATGATGCCCTCGGCTCCGAGGCGAAGTTCATCAGCACGGCCACGCCCAGGGCCTCCCCGCCCGGAGGGATGCATTCCTGCACGATCGGCCTGGGATCGCGGGCGTGGACCCTGGCGTATCGGGCCGGGAAATCGGCCTCCCGGTCCACCCGTAGGATCCCCCGTCCGCCTGACGAATGCCGTGGCTTGACCAGGACGGGATAGGGCAGCTCCGGCGCCATGGCCGCCGCTTCCTCCGGCCCCGCCGGGAGGAAGGTGGCAGGGGAATGGATGCCGTGTTCCCTTGCGAAACAGGCAAGGAACCCCTTGTCGTGGACGCGGAGGGCCAGCTCGGCATCCGCGAAAGGAATCCGGACCTTCTTCTCCAGACGCTCCCGGTTCTTCGTGACGAGGACCTGGGTGGACAGCTCCATCGGCAGGAGCACGTCGTAGCCGCCCATGCTGACCTCTCGCTCCAGGGCCGCGAGGAACGCCTCCGGGTGCCCGACGACGGAGGGGTGAACAAACCGGCGGCGGCAGAAGCGGGAGAACGCCGCGGGGGCCAACCGGGTCCTTTCTCCGACAGCCACGAAGCAGCCGCGCCTGCCCAGGGACCGCACGGCTGCCAGGGACTTGTTCCAGAACCCGTCCAGAACCAGCACTCGACGAGCCTTGGCGCTGTGCATGGTCGTCAGGAGGCCCGCGGGGTCGTCAAGGAGGCTGACTCGACCGGACGGAATTCCCCTGCCCGAGCGGTCAGCTTCTTGATCGAACGCCGGAACCCGTAATTCATCGGCAGCCAGAAATTGGCCTTGGACCTCGTCCCCCAGAATCGCTGAAGGATGGCGGGAACGGTGTGCACCGCGGTCTGCAGCCGGTAATACCCGTCGAACAGTTGCTGTGCGCTCATCCCGTCCGGCTGGTAGACCACATTATTCGTGTTGTAGTTGGACCAGTCGAAATCGAGGATTCGACCCTCCCCGGACAGCTTCCGATGCAAGCGCGTTCCGGGGTACGGGGTCAGGATGGAGAAGTACGGGCTCTCCAACTTGGCCCGCTGAACGAACTCGTAGGTTCTATCAAACACCCCTTCGTCGTCACCGTCCAGGCCGAAGACAAACGCGCCGCTGACGCCGATCCCGTGGTCGTGGATCTTGCGGATCGCGTCCAGGTAGCCTTCCGGGTTGTTGAAGCCCTTCCGCACGGCCCTGAGCTTCTCCTTGGACAGCGTCTCGAAGCCGATCAAGAGACCCATGCAGCCGCTCTTCCGGCACAGCTCCAGCAGCTCGTCGTCTCTCGCGATGGCTGTGGAGGCCTGGCCGACCCATTTGAGCTGGTAGGGAATGACGCGGGTGAGCAACTCGCGGGCGTGGGCGCGTTTCCCCGCGATGTTGTCGTCCACGAAGAAGACCACGTTCTTCAGGGTGAACCGTCCCTCGAATGGGCGGAGCCCCCGGATCTCCTCTTCCACCTCTTGTGGAGGTCGGGTGCGGTAACAGCCCCCGAAGTAATTCGTGACCGAGCAGAAGTCGCACCCATGGGGGCACCCGCGACTGGTCTCCACGCAGTGGAACGGCAGGTATCCCTTCCCGTCGTAGAGAGACCAGTCCGGCTTGTAGAGCTGCGCCAGCTCCGGGAAGGCCTCGTGCCGGTACACGCGCTGCACCCGTCCCCGCCGGAAGTCCGAAAGCAGGCGCGGCCAGAGGCCTTCCGCCTCACCGATGACCACGGCGTCACAATGCGCCAGCGCCTCCTCCGGCATCATGCTGACGTGGATGCCACCCATCACCACTGGCACGCCGCGGGCGCGGAACGTGTCGGCGATCTCGTAGGCCCGGTTGATCGCGGGGGTCATTCCCGTGATCCCCACGAGGTCCACCGGGCGCGAGAAATCGACCGGCTCCACCTTCTCGTCCAGGATGGTCACCCTCCAGTCGCCCGGAGTCGCGCCCGCGACCCGAAGCAAACCCAGCGTCGGCATCCGGAAGTAGAAATCGGCCCCTAACAGGCTCTTGGAGGTCAGCGGGGATATGAGCAGCAGGTTCACGCGACGCCCCGGTCCAGGCTGTCCGCATGCAGGAGCTTGCGGTAGACCTTGAAATACGCGATCGACCCCGCCTGGCGGAGGAAAGAGCTGGCGAGATGCCGGTCTCCCAGACACTGGCGGCAATGGGGGTGAACCACGCGATACCTCCGGAAGCCCCCGGCAATCTCCTGAACCGCCGGGAGCGAGAGGTACTCCCGGAGCGGCTTCTCGGAGCAGTTCGCCAGTACCGTCCTGCCATCGTAGTCGGCACAGCAGATCACGTAATCCCCGTTCCACAGGATTCCGAAGTTCTCCGACAGCCCGGGGCAATACCCGAACCGGGCAGGCACGATCGGCCCCTCGAAATGTCCGGCCCAGTTCCCCAGGACGCGGACCCGAAGGTCAAGGTGCGCAGTCATGGGCACACCGGCTTCCGTGAGAATACCGGCCCCCTTGAGCCGAACGAGCAGATCAGGCACCTGCCGCTCCAGGGCCGTCCCGCCAAAGATCCACTCCACCCAGCGCCCCATGTGCGCCCGCAGCTCTCTCCCCGATTCGGCCACGCGAATGTTGGAAGCGCCGGGGGCATGGAACCTGCGCAGGGGATTGGACAGGAAGCAGAGCGACAGGCGCATCCCCGACGCGTGGGGCAGAAAGGCGCGAACCGTGCCGATGAGGCGCTCCCGGTACTGTTCGAAGGCTAGGAATCGCGACCCGCGGAGAGCGAAGGTCGGCGCATCCGGGGTCTGCAGGGAAATGGTGAGGTGGGAGAGGCCGGCAGCTTGAAGTTCCATCAGTAGCTCTGGGGTGAGGAGACTACCGTTCGTGGTGACCCACGCCTCCATATCCCCGCTCCGGGCGAAGCGAACCGCCTCGGGAAGGTCGGGGTATAACAGCGGCTCGCCCATGACGTGGAAGTGCACCTGCCTGGCAAGATTCTCCTGACCCGCCTGGGCAAGGAGCTCCTCCACCATCGAGAGGGGCATCGTCCCGCGGGGCCGACGCATGCTCCGATCGGGACAGAACTCGCAGGAGAAGTTGCACCGGTTGGTCAGCTCCACGTGAAGCCGCCGAACCGGCAGCTCGATGGCCCCGAGCCTGGAGGCTCGCCTAGCGGTCACTGCCGCCCTCGCCTGCGGACTTGCCGACATCTGTCACTCGCACTCCGGGTCCAAGGTGAAGGATGAAGGCGTCCTCGGGGAACCGGGGGTTGATGGCCACCCCGGTGAGTGTGATCTCCGTGCGGTCACCCTTCTGGCCAATTACCTCGATCTGGCGGGGAATCGCCTCCCCTTCGTGCTGATAGATGGCAACCGACGCGATGACCCGAGCCAGCAATCTGGAGCGCGGGGTCAGCCTGAGGACAAGCTGTCCGTCTTTCCGGTAGAGCTCCACCTGAAACCGCTTTTCCAGATCGGAAATCGCGAGGCTCATCCCCGATGTGAGGAAATCCACCGCGGAGCGGACGCCGAAATCGTCCCGCAGGTCCCTTCGCTCGGCCTCTTCCCGGTCCGGGTGATAGGTGAGGACCGTGCGGCCATCGAACAGGATGATCGTTCGATCCGGCCGGCTCATCTCCCATCGCACCAGGTTGGGCCTCCGGAACAGGAGGACCCCCTGGCTGACGGCCTCTCCCGCGAGGAGAGGGTGCCGCTTCCTCTGGACAACCGCAGCCCGGACACCCGTGACCTCCCGCTGTCGCTGCTGGAGCCTCTCGATGATCTCGATCCGCTCCTTGCCCTGGATCTGGCTCTCCGTCGGGGCAGCCCCCGCCAGCCCAAGCGCATGCCAGGAAAGCAGGAACGCCGCGAGCGCGGCAGCCCAGAGCTTCATACCGGTCGGGGATGGAACCGGGTCACTCCGCCCATCCGGCTCCCCTCTCCACGCGCTTCCGGAACGTGGGGCCCGAGTTGTAGGAGCAAAAGGGGTAGACCTTCCCGTCGGGGGCGGAGTAGTGAACCCCGCAGCGGGTCACCCGCTCCAGGTCATAGTTGTACACATCCATGAAATGCATCCCGGCAAGGTAGAAGGTCTTGTAGGTGTACCCCCGGTACCTGGCATCCCACGCGTACTTCTTGTCGGCAAACCCATCCAGTGTCTGCAGGAACCGCAGGAAGGTCAAACCTTCCGGGGCCCGATCCGCATGGAAGTGCCGGTTGAGGGCCTGGAGGGCCCGAAGCTTGGAGAGGGCCTTCAGGCGAGTCCGCGGCGCCTTTGCCGCCAGCCCCTCGATGTCTTTCAGGAGGCGGTACAGGTCCAGGAACCGGGTGACCGGGACGGCCTGCCGGTTCTGGTCCACGAACAGCAGGGTCATGAGGCCGCAGTGGGGATGACAGGTATGGTTGACGAAGGCGGCGCCCGTGAGGGCTCCGGCGTACCGGATGAGGGGCACGGCCGAGCTCAGCGGAAACCAGTCGTCCCTCGGGTGCGTGAGACCTGTTTGCGCGCTGAACTCTCGCGCGAAGTCCGAGAGGGTGAAGCGCAGCCGGACCCGGTCACCTTCGGGCACCCGGCCGGTGAACGCCATCGGCTGGAAGGAGATCCCGGAAAGCACGTCCAGGTGCTCGAAGGCGAGACGGAACAGATCCCCGACCTGGTGGTCATTCACGCCCTTGAGGATGGTGGGAACGAAGATGACCCGGAGCCCGGCCTTCCGGGCCGACTGGAGCACGGCGAGTTTCCTGTCGAGGAGCGCCCGGCCGCGGAGTTTCAGGAACACCTCGTCCGAGGTCCCGTCCATCTGGAGATAGACGTATTGCAGGCCGGCATCCCGGGCCCGGCAGGCGAAATCCGGATCGGCCAGCTTCAGCCCGTTGCTGGCCACCTGGATATGGGAGAACCCCAGGGCCTTCGCCGAGGAGAGGATGTCGAGAAAACGGGGGTGCACCGTCGGCTCCCCGCCGGTGAACTGCACCGCGAAGGCCGGTGCCGGGCGTTGCGCGCGGAGCCGCCTCAGGGTCTCCCGGGCTTGTTCGAAGGACAGCTCGTAGGCGTGCCCGTTGGCATCCGCGAAGCAGACAGGACACGCCAGATTGCATCGGGACGTGAGGTCCACGTTGGCCAGCGACGTGTGACTGGTGTGCCAGGTGCAGATGCCGCACCGGTGCGGACACTCCCCTTCCGCCTCCCCTGCAGGATTCGCGAATCCCTGGCCGTCCCCGAAATGCCACGCCTCCATCCGCAGGAACAGCTCCCCGTCCGAGAAGACGATGTCCCGAAAGGTCCCGTGTGTCTGGCAGGTCTTTCGCATGACCACTCGACCGTCTTCGATGAACTCGTCCGCGGGGATGGTCCGGAGACACTCCGGGCAGAGCGAGCGGATCGTCCGGGGGAGCGACCGGGTGATGGGCGCGACCTGTCTCCCCCCCAGCGTTCTCATATCCATGCCCACACCATTCTTTCTTGCCCCGCGCATCACAGCGGAACGAAATTGTACCACTGGTCCGGGTAACGTCGGATGAGGCCCTCCAGCACCTCACTGACCCGGGTCGCATACGGTCCGAGGTCATCCTGCAGGACGACGATCGGAGGCTCCACGATCCCCCGGTAGGAGGTCCCCTCGCGCACGACGAACGCGGGGAGGATCGGTGCGCGCGTGACCCGGCTGAGCACGAAGGGTCCTCGGGGAAGATGATGCACCCCTCCGAAGAAGGTCGAGGTTACGCCGTCGGCCTTCCCCCAGCGGTCCACGAGCATCGCGACCACCTCGCCTCGCCTCAGGGCAGTCATCATCTCCAGGGACGCGAACGGGGAGCCGTCGAGCACGATGGTATGGATCGAGTACTGCCCCCGGTACCCCTGCCGGATGGCGTCGATCTGACGGATCCCGTCCGGCAGTGTGACCACGTTGACCTTGATGCCCCGATGACCGAAGACGACCCCTCCCAGCTCCCAGTTGCCGATGTGCCCCGTGATCAGGATCACGCCCCTGCCGGCGCCGAAGGCGGCATCCAGGTTCTCCTTCCCCTCGACGACCGGGAGCACGGAGTCGAATCCCTCCGCCGGCACCCACCGGAAACGACCGTAGTCGACGAGGTATCTCGCGTAGTTCCGGAAGATCCGGGCCGCGAGGCGGGAGATCTCCCGATCGGACGCCTCCGGGAACACCCGCGCCAGGTTCGCCCGGACAATCCTGACCGGCCCGCGACAGCAGAGGTGTGTCGCCATCCCCAGCACGTCCGCGACGCCGTACAGGACGGTTTTCGGAACCCAGCGGGCGGCCGCGAAGCCGAGGCGGTAGAACCAGGGAACGGCGAGCAGATGCCGGAAGGAGGTCTGTCTCGCCAGCGCACCAGCCATCGTGTCCACGGTCAATTCCCGTTGCCGGCATCCTGCCCGTCAGACAGGGGGCGGCATCCCCGGCCACTCCGCCCTGGCGACGCAGGGACGGCTGCCGGGATCCCGCGGCACATCCCCTGGGCCGTCTCATACTCCCGAAGGTAAGCCCCGGGCTGCATCATCCGCTGGGTCCGCCAGAGGACGCTGGTGATATAGGGAATCTTCGCGGGGCGGACCTGCCGCATCCAGTCCAGCCATTTCTTCTCCCCGGACGCGTTCAGGATGGACCGGCGCCAGGTCTCCGCGTACAGCTCGAAGAAGCGCTTCGCCCCGAGGCGCGGCTCCCAGAGCAGGTGGTGCATGTCGAACGTGAACCACGGCTGCCCCGCGAGCCGGGGGGCGAGCCGCTCGAAGAACTCCGTCCCCGGCAACGGGGTGAGGATCGTGAATCCGGCTCGCCGGAGGCCGTGACGCGCCACGAAGTCCCACAGCTCCGCGAAGTCCGTCTCTGTCCACTCGGGGTCCACCAGGAAGTTCCCGTTCACCCCGTAGCCCGCCGACCGCGCGATCCGCACCGCCTCCAGGCTCGCCGAGATCCCCGCATCCTTGTCGACCTGCGCCAGACCGGCGTCGGTCGCCGCCTCGAAGCCGAAGAAGATGTCGAAGTCCTTCGCCAGGGGACGCCAGGCCGCCAGCAGCTCGGGCTGGCGGCAGATGATGTCGGTGCGGGTCTGCACCAGGATCCAGCGCTTCGACACGCCGCGTCGCCGGAGCGCCTCGGCCAGC
Source organism: Methylomirabilis sp. (SeqCode) (assembly GCA_035455275.1). Lineage (GTDB taxonomy): Bacteria > Methylomirabilota > Methylomirabilia > Methylomirabilales > 2-02-FULL-66-22 > 2-02-FULL-66-22. The sequence goes on from DATIFO010000157.1 coordinate 13,045, forward strand.
TCGCGGCTTCGCGCCGGGTGATTCCAGAACAGGTCATCGGCGACGAAGATGGCGTCCCCGGCGGTGGCGAAGTCCTCCACCACCGCCCCGACGGACCGTTCCCGGTAGGAGCGATCGTAAAGCTGCCAGACCGAGCAGAAGCTGCAGCGGTAGGGGCAGCCGCGGGCCGTCTCGACCAGCCAGATCGGCTTGAAGATGAGGCAGTGGTAGCCGTTGCGGTGCCGCGCGACGAGGTCGCGTGCCGGCAGCGGCACCCGGTCAAGATTCGTCCGCTCGGGGAGGGGCGGCGTCGAGAACCAGCCGTCTCGCGACCGCAGGCGCAACGCCGGCACCGTTTCAAGGGGCGCACCCCGCTCCATCGCCGAGACCAGAGCCGGCACGATCTCCTCGCCATCGTCGAGGCAGATCGCATCGATCTCGTCACATTCGAGCGGCCCCGGGAAGGCCGCCGCGGCATGGCCGCCGACCAGCACGAACGCCCCCGGAGCCGCGCGACGCACCTCGCAGGCCGTTTCGCGCACCCGGTCGTATTCCAGGGAGTGCAGGCACGAGATGCCGACAAGCCGCGGCCGCGTGCGGCGCATCCAGGCATCCACACCCGGACGGAAACGCAAGTCGGCGATGACAGGCTCGTGCCCGAGCGCTCGGAGCGCCGCGCCGATGTACTCGAGACCCAGCGGCTCCACCCGGAAGAATGGCCCGAGGCCGAAACGCTCGTTGCCGGGGTTCGGCCTGAGCAAGAGAACTCTCATGCTGCGCCCCGACTACCACGGTATCCTCGCAGCACCCGCTGCCGTGCCAGCCATTCCCCCGCAAACATGGCACCGGCAAGGAAATAGGCAATGATCCCGTTGTAATAGAACCAGACCTGATCGGGCCAGCGCGTCGCCGTCCACAGGGCAATGAGCGCGTTCCCGGTGAAGAAAACACACCAGGCCTGCGTCACCTTGCGCGTGTACGCCACCACCGGTTCCGGGAGGTCGGGATCGCGGAGGCGCGCGATGCGCTCCGCGATGGTGGGAGGATACCGCAAACTGGTAGCGAAGATCACCAGCAGAGAGCCGTTCACCAGCACCGGGTACATCTTCAGCGGGAGGGTATCATTCAGCCCGAACGCCAGAACGGCCAGCAGCAGGCCGCCGGCCACGGACCAAAGGCTGGTCTGAACCCCAAAGGGGGTCGTCCGGCGCCCGAAGACCAGCAGTACCAAGACCAGGGCCAGGATCTGCGGGGGGAGGTAGCGGCTGCCGAAGTACACCAGCACCGGGTATACTACACCCAAGAAGATAATCAACCGGCTCGGCATGTCAACCCCGCACGATCCCCTGAGAGCCGTCCACGGCTACCTGCGCTGTCGCGCCGGCCTGAACAGGTCCGGTGCCGCCAGGGCCCCGCGCCCCACCCCTGACTCATGCCTAGCGTCTCAGCATCGGTTCGATGCAAAGCATACCCTAGATGGAACCAGCCTCATCTTCAATACCTTTCTCCCATTCGTCCGCTATCTATACCAACCCGCCCCCGCCGCAGGGGTCCGCCCGTTCTGCGCGGCACATGTCGCGCTGGCGCTGCTTGAAGAGCGAAGGTAATCGTTCACCTCCCCTTATCCTTGGGCGTCACCCCGGCGGAAGCCGGGGTCCAGGTTCCTCCAAATCCTGGATTCCGGCTTTCGCCGGAATGACGGAGTGAGGAACAGCGCCGGTCGCCACAATCCAGCACGGGTGAACGCATACGAGCGAAGTATGCTGTAAATGAGTCAGGTCTCGGTAGCCCGACATTGAGGCTCTCACCCGTCATTCCGGCGAACCCCGGATCGGAGTCCGGGGCAGGCGCTGGAATCCAGGCAGTCCCGACGCTGGACCCCGGCTGGAGCTTACCCCGGTGAAAACCGGAGCCGGGGTGACGAGTTTCCCATGTCAGGGCTCGTCGGTCTGAGGCCGAGCCTCGTTGGTCCTTGACCGACCGCGCTCACCGATGCCCTGTTGATTCCGTGGACCTTGACAAATTGAGCCTGCGAGGGTCACCGGGGGAATCGTGTGATGGGGGACGCGCCAGTCTGTGTCATCTTCAGCGCCGAGAGGGCATGGCGGAACCCGGGAAACGGCCTCCTGGTCACTCTCACGTTCCCGGGCCGCCGGGTACAGGCCCGCATCCTCGGGGATGTGGAGGGGGAGGAAGCGAACCGCCTCGCCATTGCCCTCCGCTATCATGATGTGATAGCATTCCGGCATGAACGCCAAGCAGCGACGGATCCTCAAGGCGCTCTTCGCCACCCCGACGCGCGCCAATATCCGCTTCGCAGACATCGAGACCCTGATCGTCGCCCTGGGCGGCGAAGCCCGTGAAGGGGCAGGCTCCCGGGTGGCGTTCGAGCTCCAGGGGAGGCGCGTGTACCTGCACCGGCCTCATCCCGGGGGCGAGGCGAAGAGGTACCAGGTGGAAGAGGTGCGCGAGTTCCTACGCTCGCTGGAGATTCAGCCATGACCAACACGATGAGGTACAAGGGCTACAACGCCCGCGTGGAGTACGACCCGCGCGACAACATCTTCATCGGTCGAGTGCTCGGGATCGAGGATCGCATCACGTTCCACGGCGCGACGGTGGCCAAGCTGCGACGCGATTTTCGTGCCGCCATGGATCACTACTTGGCCGACTGCGCCGCGCGGGGCCGCCCCCCGCAGAAACCCTATTCGGGGAAGATCCTGCTGCGCGTGCCCCCCGAGCTCCACGCCCGCGCCGCGATGCGAGCCGAGGCTCAGGGGAAGAGCCTCAACCAGTGGGCCGCCGAGGTGCTCGCCCGCGCGAGCTGACCCATCGTCCGCGTCGATCGCACGCTCTTCTTTCCATGGCTGCGGCTTCAAGCTGCGGACGGCTTCAGTGGCGCGGCGGGAGCTCGGCGAAGGTCTGGATGGTGAGGTCGGGCTGCACCGGACACGGGGCGGCCCCTGCGGGGGCGAGCCAGATGGTCTTGAGGCCCACGCCGTGCGCGCCCTGGATGTCCGAGGTGGGGCTGTCCCCGATCATGGCCGACGCGGCCCCGGTGCGGACCAAGCGGTGGGCGTGTTTGGAGAGCAGGGCCCAGGCGTAGATCGTGAGCCCGGCCGCGGGCCCGATGGCGGCCAGGCGGGCGACGAGGTCCGCGCGTCCATGTCGTCCCGGAAGATAGCAGTCCGTTCGATCCCCCGCACCATCACGTGGTGGAGCGTCCCCGGGGCATCCAGGCGAGCTTGGCGGGGCATAGTGGAATGGAGAGCAGCACAAGGCGACAAAGACTCCAACGTCCCGGATTTCCCGGATTACGGATTACCATTACTGAACACGACGCACGTCTACGCGGAGATCGACTTCGAGATGAAGGCGCAGGCCCTCGCGCACCTCGAGATCCCGATCCCGCCCCGGGGCGGGAAGCGCTGGCGCGAGGACCACGGGCTGTTGGCCTTCCTCCGAGCATTGTAGCCCACGCGGAGGCCGCCCTTTGTGTGCTGGCTCCCGCAGAGCAAACGATGGACTGACGCCCGGTTGCGGAGAGGTCACCACATAAGGAGAGACCTCACATAACCGATATTCTGTGCTCGAGCACAGAATACTGGGGAAAACCCGCCGTACGGAATTTCAGGGGGGGCGATGGAAACGTCGGCATCATTCGAAGCCCGGTCCGCGCCATTGCCCTACCCGACTCCCGCATTACGAAGAAACGGCCGGGTCCCGCATCACTAGAGTCTATGCACGATTCGCAAGTGATTGACCAAGACGTAATCATCCCCCCCTTGTTTCCGCTCGTCAAGTCCCTCTCCTGCCCATGCTGGTGTCATTAGATGTAGGTGGTCGGACTTCCCTCGCAACGAATGCAGCTTCCGGATCAGGTAATCCAGGCCTGCGTCATCGCAACAAATGGCGACCTCGGCTAGTCGCTCGGCAGCAGCCTTAGAGTCGAACAGCACTTCGACTGTTAGCATCGTCACTCCCCGAAGAAGTACTTCCTCTTCTCTAACGGGCCCTCATACCCTCTCGGCCGGTTCACGTCAACATGGGGCGGCTCCCCGAATCTATTACCCGGATCGATATGATACGAACGCCCTGTGTTAGGGTTGACATAGCCTCCTTTACCAGTAGCCGGATCCGGCCCCCGCGGCTCAAAGCCTTTCGCTCGAAACATCTCATTAGCCTGCGGCGGGGTTTTTCCACTGAACGGGTTCCCCAATCCTCGTGATGTTCCACCTCCCCCGCCTCCGCCGGCGCGTCCACCTCCGCCACCGCCTCCGCCCAGCGGCGCCATAAGATTGTCTGGCCCGGGGTCGAGGGGGCGCATCCTCGCCAAGACGGGGCTGAAGGGAGCAGGGGGCGCGGACGGAGACGGGGGTCCAATGCCGGGCCCCGCCGCCGGACCCATCGGGCCCGGTACTCCCCCCACGGTTCCCGGCCCAACGCCAGGGCCAATGCCACCGGGAGAACCGCCGAACCCGGGAGGGTCCGCCGCTGGCGAGATGGCTAATGCACCAAATGGAGCGCCAGCGGGGGGATCTCCTGGCGGGCCAATTGGGGCGCCAGCAGGGGGACCAGTTGGGGGGCCTGCCGTGAAGCGCAACCCACCGGCAATGGGGGTGCCATCGGGAAGGGTGCCGCACGGACCACAGACTACCTGGCCCTGGATGTCGTAACCTGGAGTTCCTGGCGGGGACGTGCTCGGCGCGTTACCGGAGTAGTCGGCGTACCCGGTGTCGTCGTAGCCAGCGTCCGGTCCCTCGCTGTCGTCCTCACTCCCGTGCCCGCTCGGGTCCACGAGGGTGACCGGGTTGTTCCCCACATAGCTGTACCGGTTCAAGCTCTGGGGATCGCCGGGGTCGGGGACGAGGCTGTCCGCCGAAATGAACCGCCCCAGGGCGGGATTGTAGTACCGGGCGCCGTAATAGTACAGCCCGGTTTCGGGGTCCTCCTCCTGGCCGGTGAAGCGGAGCTTGAGGAAGTCGAGGGTGTGGACATCGGAGGCGGTCTCGCCGAAGGGGAGGTAGGTCAGGCGCTGGACCTCGGCCCCGCTGGTGCTGGTGAGCACGTTCAGGCTCCCCAGGTGGTCCCCGTGGGGATAGTAGGTGCCGGGATTCAGCCCGCCGACCACCCGGGTGGCCACGTGCAGGCCCCCCGCCCGGATGTGCTTGGTCGTGGACGAATCGGTGACGTGGTCCTCGAAGTCCCCCGTGTAGCGGATGGTCGCGTTGATCCCCGTCTTCTTCACCCGGGCCCCGTCCCCGCTGTAGAGGAAGCTCGTGGTGGCCTCGCCCAGGGTGATGAAGCTCGGCCGGTTGTCGGCGTCCCAGGTGAGGGTCCGCTCGCCGTCCGCGAGGAGATTCCCGTTGCAGTCGTAGCTGTACTGCTGCCCATCCGAGGTCGCGGTGACCGCGTGGGGCATCAGGCGGTTGCAGGTCTGCAGGGTGGCCCCGTAGGTGTAGGTCACGCCCGCCTTGCTCACGATGTTGCCGATGCTGCTGTAGCTGAAGTTGTGGGTTCCGTAGGGGCCGCTGGCGGTCGTCAGGCGGTTCAACTCGTCGTAGGTGAAGTGCTGGTCATGGCCGTGATTGGGGTCCCGGTCGTCCGCGATCTTCATGACGTTCCCGACGTTATCGTAGGTGTAGTGGAGATTTTGCAGGGCGCCGCCATTGGTCACGAGGCTGGCGAGGCGGAGCGTGGTCGGCTCGTAGGCGCGGGTCGTGCCGGCGCCGTTGCCGTACGTGAGCTCGGTGAGCTGGCCCGCAGCGTTATAGGCGATCCCCGACGCGTAGGTGCCCCCGGTGGAGCTGGTGAGGGAGGTGAGCTGGCCGGTGGTGTAGTGGTAGGTGAGCGTCTCGGCGTCGGGGTACCGCAGGGTGAGGGGCGCGCCGAAGGGGGTATAGGTGGTCGCCGTCGTGTAGGCCACCCCGTCGATGATCCGGGTCGTTTGGCTCAGGCGCCCCAGGGCGTCGTAGACGTAGCTCTCACCGCCGGCGAAGTCGGTCATCCCCGTGCGGCGGCCCTTCCCGTTCACCCCATCGGCGTCATAGGTGAAGGTCACTGTCCCGCCAGGGAGTGTGCCCGGGGTGTGCAGATACCCCAGGGTCCCCTGGTAGGTGTACCCCCCGGGCGGGGTGGTGGAGGTGCTGAGGAGGTAATCCCCGGTGGTCGGGTTGTGGTGGCGGGCGAGGGGGCTGAGGCCGCTCCCCCCAGTGGTCTGGAGGTAGCCCAGCGTGGCCTCGGCGGTGTAGCCCTCGCCCTCGGGCACGTCCGTGCCAGTCACGGAGTAGAAGTGCGCGCCCGCCGCGTTCTCATATCGGGTCAACGTCACGGTCCCGCTCCCGCCGGCCTCGGCGAGGTAGCCGAGGAGGCCTTGGTCCGTATAGCCCAGGGGGACCGTCCCGTCCGTGGCGTAGAAGTGATCCGTGCGGGTCGCGGCCGGGGGCGGATTCCAGAGGTAGGCGGAGGGAGTGCCGCCCAGCCCCTGGTAGAGAAGCCCCCCGCTCTGGGTGAGGGCCACCCCTGGGTTGGGATCGGTCTGGGCGAGGTACCCCACCGGCGCCCCGTTCGCATCCAGGCTCAGGCCCCAGCCGGTGCAGGTGCCCGCACTGTCGCTGTAACAGGTGCTCTGGTAGACGGGCTGTGTCCCGGTCCCCTGGCTGTCCTTCATGTACCCGAGACTCGGCCCCAGGCCGGCCTTGGTCCACACATCGCCCCCGGTGCAGGCCCCCACGCAGATCCCCCCCCGGTAGAGAGCGGTGTACCCCTCGAACCCGGCCTTCTCCGAGCGGGTGAGCGGATAGAATCCCGGGCCAGGGTAGGTCTTGGTGACGAGCCGGTTCAGGGCGTCGTACTGGAAGCTGAGGGTCTGGTACCTGGCGTCAGTCTGGATGAGCAGGTTCCCGTTGGGGTCATAGCTGTAGGTCCAGGTACCCATGTTGGGTTCGGTCATCCGGATCTTGCGGCCCAAGGTGTCGTAGACGATCGAGGTGATATGGCCGGCAGCATCCGTCACCGCGGTGATCCGCCCCGTGGTGTCATAGCCATAACGGGTGAGGGCCCCGCCGGGCTCCGTGATCCGGGTCGTTCGGCCGTAGGCGTCCTTCAAGCTGGAGCGCGTGTGGCCATTCCGGTCGGCGAATGTCGTGGTCCAGTGGAGGTAGGCCGCGGTCTCGAAGGTGTCGTCCGGATAGTCCGTCCGGGTCGCCCG
>DATIFO010000158.1:0-2312 GCA_035455275.1 Methylomirabilis sp. (SeqCode)
GAGAACTCGATCTCCTTGGCGGTGAGGAACTCCAGGAGCACCGGCACGCCCTCTTGCGTCTTCTTGATCCCGCGCCGGATGGCGGGGATGATCTCCTCCGGTTGCGTGACCCGCTCGCCGTAGCCGCCGAAGGCCCGGGCCATCTCGGCGTAGTTGCCCGAGATGTCCGTGCTGCGATACTTCTCCGTCGCCACCTTCATGACCGGCAGCTCCATGGCCATGGAGAAGTTGTTCAGCAGGACGGACAGGATGGGGATGCGCTCGCGCACCGCCGTCTCGAAGTCCATGCCCGTCATGCCTATGGCCGCATCGCCCCAAACGTTGACGCAGAGCATCTCGGGCGCGGCCAGCTTCGCCCCCATCATCAGGCCCAGACCGTAGCCGAGCTGCGTCGTCTTTCCCCAGCCCAGATACGTGAGCGGGGCCACGCTCTCCCAGAACGGCGAGAGCTGGTCGCGGGGGCTGCCGGCATCGTGCGTGATGATGGTGCGGGTGCGATCCACCGTGTGGAGCAGGTCCCAGATCACCCGGTACGGGGAGAGGGGCGCGCCGTTCGAGGTGAGTTTCGGCATCCAATGCGCCAGCCACTCCGCCCTGACCGTCTTGATCTCCTGCGCGACCGCCTCCAGCCTCCCGCGAGGGCCGCCGTCCAGACGCTCCTTCACCTCCGCAACCAGGGCCTCGAGCGTCAGCCCGGCGTCCCCGATCAGGGCGTGGTCGGCCGGGACGCTCTTGTTGAGGTCGGAGGGGTCCAGCGTGGCGTGGACGATCACCTTCCCCTTGGGCATCGGAACGGCGAAGTTGCTGGTGGCGAAGCTGCACCCCACCCCGAAGATCACGTCGGCAGTCTGCAGGAAGTGGTGGACGGGCTTCGGGATCGACCGGCCGCAGGATCCCAGCGACAGCAGGTGGTCCTCCGGGAAGGCGCTCTTTCCCTGCAGGCTCGTGGTCACCGGCGCCTCCAGCACCTCCGCCAGCTCGCGCAGCGGCTGCCAGGCGCTCCCGTAATGCACCCCTTGCCCGGCATAGATCACGGGCCGATTGGCCTCGACGAGGACGCGGGCCGCTTCGGCGACGGCCTGGGGGTCCGGTCCGCTCCGCGTGGCGAACGTCGGCCGGTAGGCCAGGGGCTCGGGCACCTCCTCGGGGAAGACGTCGACGGGAATCTCCACCAGGACGGGGCGAGGACGCCCGTTCCGCGCCTGGGTGAAGGCGCGGCGCAGGGCGTCAGGGATGGCATCGCTGCAGGTCACCTGCTCGGCCCACTTGGTGATGTGGCGGTAGTTGAGGAAGGCGTTGAAGTACGGCGGCATGTTGGTGAGCCGGCGGGGATAGCCTGCCGCCAGGACCACCATCGGCACCGATTCCCCGAAGGCTTGAGCCACCCCGCCGAACGCATTCTCGGCCCCGGGTCCGTGCTGCAGGGCGAATACACCGATACGACGACCGGAGGACACCCGGCCGAGTGCATCGGCCATGTGCAGACCGACCCGCTCCTGCCGGACGATGATGGTCCGGATGTCGGCCTGGGCGGCCGCCTCGATGATGGGGTTGACGGGGTACCCGATGAGATACTCGACTCCCTCCCGCTTCAGGATCTCGGCGATGGCGGCAGCAGCTTTCATGCGGTTCCTCCTTTGGTTGGGCTGGGGAGACCGAGGAATAGGATGACCAAGGGCCACGGGAGGCACTGAGCAAACAGGCGCGGGGCGAGGTCAGCGAATCTGGCGGTCCCGCACGCACTCCCATCCGTGGCGAAAGGCCTTGAGGTTCTGGTCGGCAACCGCGGCCGCGGAGAACCGTCTGCGGATCGCCGCCTCCCAGTCCGCCTTCGAGAGGGGGAGAAGCCCGGCCGCGGCGCCCACCAGGATCGTTCCCGCCAGGCGGGGGCTCCCCTCCTCGACGGCCAGCGCCGAAGCCTCGACCGGCACAAGGGTGCCGTCGAAGGAGCGGAGGCGCGCCAGCGGGTCGTCCGGGTAGGCGAAGACGCCCAGGTTCACCACGGGGGGAAGCACGCGCAGGCAGTTCACGACGAGGAGTCCCCCCGACCGCACCTCCGGCTGCCATCGCAGCGCCTCGGCCTCCTCGAAGGCCACCAGGACGTCCACCTCTCCCTCGGAGATGACGGGCGAGTACACTCTTCGTCCGAGGCGGACGTGGCTGGTCACCACCCCGCCGCGCTGCGCCATGCCGTGCACCTCGCTCTTCTTCACATCGTGGCCGGCATGCATGGCCGCCCCACACAGCAACTCCGCGGCAGTGAGCACCCCTTGCCCGCCGATGCCGGCCAGCAGCACATTCAACGTCCGCTC